>JAPLMX010000086.1 GCA_026386805.1 Phycisphaerae bacterium
CAGACGCCCGTTCACCGTCAGATGGGTGGTCTGCTGCGGGCCCTTGTTCTGGAGCCCTGCGGGCCGAGGGGAAGAAGCCTCCTGCTGGCTCTGCAGAAGGCGGATCGCCTGGGCGTACGCCCGTTCGCGAAATTGGGCCTGAGCGTCGCGAACCACTTCTTCCGTATCGGCAATGATGCGACCCTCCTGCGCGGCGTTCATCGCGGCCGCCATCTCTTCCACCAACCGGTCGAAATCCGCCGCCAGGGCCTGCTTCAATTCCGCTACGCCAACCTGTTTACCTTCCATGACCTAATCTCCTTTCCAAAAAGATTCATAAGTCACTGTAAAAAAAGGAATTGCATAGCGCCAGAAAAAAACTCACACACCGGCAGAGCGGCAGAGGAGCCCCGGTCCCGATGGCAAGATAGGCAGTTTCAGGCCTCGACTCGGTCCCGGAAGCGGTAGCCAACGCCGCGGACCGTCTCGATATAGTCCCTCCGCGGGCCGAGCTTTTTTCGCAGGTAGGTGATCTGGACGTCGATGGCCCGGTCGGTGACCACGTAGTCGCCGCCGTGAAGCAGGTCCATGATTTGGTAGCGAGTGAAGACCACCCCCGGTCGGCAAATTGGCTTTGTTTTTTCAGAGGCATAATCCGCGCTTTTCTCTCATAATCCCTTGCCTCACAAGCACTTGTCACCTTTATCGGCCTCCCGAAATTGGCTTTGTTTTGCATGATTGCCCCTCCGTTGCCGCCTGGCAAAGGCCCAATCGTCCTGCCCTTGCCCGTACCTGTCATGGCAGAGAGGCCAAAGGCCGACCAGGCAATCTCGGCCCTGCAAATTGGCTTTGTTTTTGCAGGGGCACAGTCCGCCCGTTTCTCTCATAAGCATTTTCCTGGAAAGCAGTTAACGTCAACCATTGCCTCGCCAAATTGGCTTTGTTCTGCATAATTTCAGATCAGAGTTCTGCACCACAGAGACACAGAGGGCACCGAGAATAGAATCAAAACCATGTTCGGGGCGGAATTCGGGATCGTCTCTGCGATCTCCGTGCCTCCGTGGTGGACTTTCCTCGCTCCGGCCGCTGGCGAGGATTCGTGCTTCGTTGGCCATGACCAAGCCCTCCAGATTACCATTTACGATTCGCTACTCAGTTGCTTCATTATCATACAAACACCAAGATTCGGCGTCAAGCGAAATTCCGGCAATAAGAGGTTCTCCACAGGGGATGGGTAGCCAACGATAAGCCCGTGTCACACAGGGATTTACACGAGAGTCAGCCGAATTCTCGACCAGCCACCGGCCACGCCAAAGGGTCAAGAGGGCCTCCGCAGATCAGACAATTGCGAGCGAAGCGCGGCAATCCACCGATTTACCCAGATTCCACAGATTCACAAAGAAAAACCGGTGGAGACTATAGAATGGAACCGCGGATGAACACTGATGGACGCCGATAATGCCTTTTGAGACACGGATTTACGCGGATTCGCCCAGTCCGGCCTTCGGCCGGAGCCAAGATCACCTCTCGCCAAGCGCGCCAAGGCCGCCAAGAATGGAGGACAGATGACGGAAGGCACAGGACAGCGAAGACCTCAACCATGCCGCTTGCCGCTGACGGCTTGTGCTTTCGGCTTTACAGGCAATCGCCCATCATCCATAATCAGTCGTATGGTCAGCCGCCATATTGATATCCCGATAAACGAGATCGAAGCTTTTTGCCGCAAGTGGAAGATCAGGGAGCTGTCCCTGTTCGGCTCGGTCCTCCGCGACGACTTTCGTCCGGATAGCGACGTGGACGTGCTGGTAAGCTTCGAGCCGGAGGCCCCGTGGGACCTTTTCCATCTCGTGGAGATGCGGGATGAGTTGATAGCCCTCTTCGGGCGGGATGTGGACCTCGTCGAAAAAGAGGGCCTGCGGAATCCGTTCCGACGCCGCACCATCCTGGACACACGAGAGGTGATCTATGCGGCGTGAGCAGGACGATGTGTCCCTGCTCTGGGACATGCTTGATGCGGCCAAGAAGATTCAACTGTTCGTCGCAGACAAGAGCTTCCACGACTACTCACGAGACGAGGTGCTCCAGTCGGCGGTGGAACGCAAGCTGGAGATCATAGGCGAAGCTGCAAGGAACGTCTCCGAGGCGTTCCAGCAGGAGCATGCCGAAATCCCCTGGCGAGGGATTATCTCCCAACGGCATTTCCTGGCCCATGAGTACGGGGAAGTTCGCCAAGAGAAGCTCTGGCGAGTCGCTACGGTACGCATCCCGGAACTGATCGCGATGCTTGACCGCCACCTCCCGCCGCCCACCGTTCTTCCCGCCGACCTCTGACCTCTGATTCCCGCCCCCTGCCTCACTGGCCACCGACTCCCAATTTCCGCCGGAAATCAAGTTGCCTACGCGGATGGCCGATAGTATTATGGGGCTGTTGATGACTCGGAAATCTGACTGGTGAGGGCGAAATCGCGGAGAACTTCTGACAATGAGTCATAATCAGTTGCATGGCCCGTAGCCGCGCGACGAGGAATGAGAGCCGTCGCAGGGAGCCCACTGGAGATTATGGATGGCGAGAGAAGCATCGGGGAGACCCCTGATTAGCCCAGTTCTTGGCCGGGTACCGAGAGAGCAGAGCAGGTTGTCTCCTTTTGTCGCGGCGTGTCTATCGAGCCGATTGCGACTCACTTCAGAAGGTGAAGGCTGATGCCAGCTATTAATTCAGATCGTCCACCTGCTGACACCAGTTTGCTCGCGGTTTGGTTCGCAGAAGGCGTTCGTGCCGAGCTTGTTGCTCTGGAAAAGGACGGCGGCTCACAGAATTATGAAGTATTCGCGGGCCAACTGATTGAAGAGAGAGGCCAGACACAGGCCATTTTCCAATTCATCATTGCCGACGGCACGCGAATCCCCGAAGAGGCGACAGGCAGACTTAAGACCGCAAGCGACGAATATGCGGTGACGGTAATTGGCCAACAGGCCGACCGCATTGATCTTTGCGTCGAGACTACGGCGGCGATTCCTCCGGGTATTCATCGCGCAACGCTCATCATTGATGATACGGCGTTGCTCCGTAAGCTCGCACAAGTTTTGGACGAGACAGCGCAGAACCCTGTGCTTGCAAGTCCGCTGGCCGTGACGACCTTTCACCCGGCTAGATCCAAGGTTGGATTTGCGACGCTCCGCCCGACATCTGCTCTGATAAATTTCGACGGCCAACCACGACGGATTGCCGAACAGGCTTGTGGCTCCCCGTTGACATACATTTGGGGACCGCCGGGGACTGGTAAAACTTATACGATCGCTCACCTGGTCGCCGCTCTGATCGAAGCCGGAGAGCGAGTTCTTGTGTCCAGCCACACTCACGCGGCTGTTGATCAAGCTCTCTACGAGGCGGTGAAACCGGAGTCGGAGAAGCACAAGAAAGGGCCTCTGGCTGAACATCCAACAGTCCTTGACGGCAAGGTTCTGAGAATTGGCCTTGCAAAGAGCCGTATCACTTCTGACAAGAAAATTCCTTTGACCGTACGACTTGATGCGGTCGTGGAGGCGAAAGCACGAAAACTCGCAGACGCGGTGTCGGAACTCACGAGAAAAGCGAAACCTCTTGCTGACCAGCGTAGTCAATGCCTCGCCACAATTTCAGAGTGGGACCGGCTTGCCGGACTGTCCAACCGCCTACACGAAACGCAGGCCGATATCGGGCAGCAGGAAGCAAAACAAAAGCAAACTGAGACGGCAATTACAAGTTGCAAGAGTTTACTGCAACAGCGCCGTGCAGAGCTTGAACGAGCACAGCGGGCTTGGTTTCGCCGTGCAATGAAAACCACAAGAGCGTTGCAGGCGATCCAAGAGTCCGAAAGACAACTACAGAGTGCTGAGAAGGCTCTCGGATTAGTCCAACTTGAAATTGCCAAGGCACAACGACTCGTCAGTGAGCTTGAGGCCACGCTGATTCACCAGCAAACCGTTTGTGCCGAGTGTCCCCATAGGCAAATGGCCGAGCAAAAGCTTTCGCAGCTTGCTTTGGAACTCGACCCCCTTGAACAACAAATCCGATCCCTTCAGAATGAAATGTCCCAACTGGAACAGAGAATAATTGCTGAGGCTCGTGCAGTGTTCTGCACATTGACCAGCCTCTATGCTGGAAATGCGGGAAAGTCGCTTGAAGGACAAAGCTTCGATGCGGTCATTGTCGATGAGATCTCGATGGCGCTGCCTCCACTGATATTTTTGGCGGCAGGCCGTGCGACACGGCGCGTAATCCTTGTTGGTGATTTTCTGCAACTTCCGCCGATTGTCCGAGGCAACACGCCTGTCGGTGACGCAAGGTTGGGCAAAGATACCTTCGAGCTCGCTGGCATCACTAAAGACTTGCAGGAGGGACCCAGTTTTCATCTTCTCGCGAAACTTGATACTCAATGGCGGATGCGGACAGAGATCGCCGATGTCGCCCGGCACTTGGTTTACACCAAAGTGGGTGGTCTTAATGACCATCCAACGGTAAACGAAAGGGAATCGCTCGATTGGCTGGAGTTTCTTCCGGCAAATCCCCTCGTGATTGTGGACACGGCGGACTTGCACTGCTGGAGCGGGAAACAGCCAGGCACTCTCAGCCGTTTCAACTTTGATTCCGCGACAGTGGCTGTGGAAATCGCAGCGTTGGCCGCCGCGAAACTTCCCAAACCTCCTCCCGACAGCGCGCCGCGAATCGGGATCGTCACGCCTTACACCGCGCAACGGAGGCTGCTTACCAAGTTGATTGCCGATTTGGATTTGAAAGACTGGGTAGCGGCAGGAACAGTCCACACATTCCAAGGGGGCGAAGCCGACTTAATCATATTCGATTCGGTGCTCGATGAACCTTACTGGTCGGCGCGACTGTGTAACCCACGAGACGCAAATGATGTCAAACGCGACCTGAACGTAGCTGTTACACGGGCGAAGAATAAATTCGTTTTAGTCGGATCTTCAGAATGGTTGAACACACATGCGAGGCCAGTGAGTGGTCTCGGTCAATTGTGGCAATTCCTCACAGACCGAGCCGATCTGATTTCAGCCCTTGAGTTGGTCAAACTCGAACGCTTCCAGCGAGTGTTTGACCAATACGTTCACGAAACAGGGTGGAGCGTTCCGTGCGGACAGACGGGTTACACATTTGAGCACTTGGATGAAACTTCGTTCTTCGAGCGATTCGGCAAAGACCTTGACGCAGCGTCAGACTCCATTTTTGGCCTCGCTCCCTATTTTGGGGAATACCGCTGGCCGAGAATTCAGCCCATAATCGCAGCGGCGCTGAAGCGCGGCGTCAAAGTGACGTTAGTCACGCCTCCACTTGCTGACACAGAAAACGAAAGCTACGTGAAAAAAGTCATCAAGAATTTGCGGGACTTGGGAGCAGTTGTCGTGTCTGCAAGCGGAGTCCACGGGAAGGATGTCATAATAGATGAGCAAATCATTTACACCGGCAGCATGAATTGGTCGAGCAATCGCGGTCGTTCCGAGGAAGTCCACCGGATTCACGCTCCTCAATACGCAAAGCTTTGCCTTCAACTGATGCAGGCAAAGCATATCCGCCAGGCTGCGATTCACGAGGACGGCTCGCCTCGTGTCTGTCCTCTTGTCGATTGCGGCTGGCCGCTACAAGTCGTGAACCAACGTCAGCAGCATGGCACATGGGATTTCCAAGCAATGAAGGTTGGCTGCACCAACCCGAATTGCGAAGGTTATCTGCGGAACATAGACGAGCGCCCGTCTTTCAAGAACGCTCCTGTTTGCAGAGTGGACGGCCGTACCAAATATCGCCGCGTGCGTCGCGGCAAAGGTGAGGTGTGGCAATGCCCGAAGCACCCGAAAGAGTGCCCAACAGAAAAGGTTGTGCCCGGCGATCCGTCGTGAGGGCAGCGGGGGATTTTGAAGGTCAGGAAACCGAAAGTGTCAAGTACGTTTTCCAGGGCGAGCGGAGAGCAATGCGTGGCGCGTGACAAGCCGGAATGTGGCGGGCAGCCCCAAGTCCGTATGAATCGGCAGATTGCCGCGTTTCGTTCGCAATGACATGATCCGCAGATGAAGGGCAGTCGTCGGTAGTCAGTAGTCAGTAGTCGGTTGTCGGCTGAATGTCGGCGTGCATCTGCGTTTATCGGCGGTTGCATTGCCTCCGCGGCCCCGTTCGGCTACGCTCAGCCCGCCATTAGAAATGAATTAAATCAGGCCGACTTGAGAGAGCCGGGGAGGAGGCGCGCCGGGAGACCTGCTGATCGACGAGCGCAGACCGCCATTGGCCGGGAGTGCTACTTCAGCTCGACGGACCAGTAGGCGTGGTCGAGGAATTGCTTCCAGGAGCCGTAACGCTGGTGGCCGAGGTGGATATGGAGCATGGGGCTGTGCTGGGGCTTGATGGGTTTCTGGATGAGGGTCATGCCGGCCTGCTTGGGGGTCCGGCCGCCCTTTTTCACGTTGCAGTTGGTGCAGGCGCAGACGATGTTGTCCCAGGTCGCTTTGCCGCCCATGGTGCGGGGGATGACGTGGTCCAAGGAAAGCTCGGTGGTGGCGAATCGCTTGCCGCAATACTGGCAGTGGTTCCGGTCGCGAGCGAAGATGTTGCGGCGGTTGAACTTGACCTCGGTCCGCGGCAGGCGGTCGTAGCACAGGAGCCGGATGATCCTCGGCACGGCGACATAGAAGTTGACCGTCGAGACCCAGTCGTAGGCGTTCGGCTCGAACTCGTATCGGAACCGGCTGATCTCGCACCAGCTCTTGAAGTCGTAGTTGGCGTAGGTGTCCTTCTCGAACGAGACCACTTCCGCCAAATCGCGGCAAAGCAGGGAAAACGCGCGTCTGGCGCCGACGATACGGATCGCCATGTAGTGCTTGTTGAGCACCAAGACACTACAGTCAAGACCGGATTGACACTCACCATCGACCATAGTCTTCCCTTGCAGTTACGAATTATATGCCCCTGGGGTGTGGACTGCAAGAGGTATTACAGGCGGTCCAGCCGCAATTCTATCGTCGGCCGGGATCGGCAAATCGCATCATTACCCTCGCACGGCTCCGGCCTGCGGAGCCCACCTGCGAACCAGTCGAATGCCTTCTGACCTCCTCCCGACCTCCACACTCATGATGAAGCCAGCTTTTCCGCCGGGGCCTTCGCTACGACGTTCGTGGCTCGCAGCCCCTTCTCCCCCTCGACAATGTCAAACAACACCGTGTCTCCCTCATCCAGCGTCTTGAAGCCGTCTCCGGCAATACTGGAATAGTGCACGAAGATATCCCGGCCGTCAGCGGTCCCAATGAACCCATACCCCTTCCTGGGGTTGAACCACTCGACCTTTCCTTCCACCATAGATGAGGCTCCTTTTGGAGAACCTGCGGTAAAACCCACCTCTGGGTCGGGGTACGGCAGCAACTACCAGCGCTTCACACGCCCGGCTTTGCCTTGGCCGACGCGCGGGCGGAAGCGATGAGGTTTTGCCTCATGAGCCGGCCCATCTTGAATTTCACCGTGCGTTTCGTCGGAACGTCCACGCGCTCGAGCGTTTTCGGGTTTTGCGCCGTCCGCGAAGCGCGAGTTCTCGTCTCAAAAACCCCAAAGTCCCGGAATTCCAGACGGTTATCCTGACACAGTTCTCTCACGATTTCATCAAGAAAGGTCTGAACAATCCGCTTCACCGACACCCGCTTGGCCTGCGTGTGCTCTGCAATGCGATCAATGAGTTCCTTCTTCGTGACTGTAGACATCGTTTACCTCACTGGAAGAAAAGAGCGAAGCCGACAGACGCCCTTCTCGGCGAAAGACAAATTCTGCAAACCACTATACAACAAAGACTTCTAAGCGGCAAGTACATTCAGCCAAATTTTTTCCCGCCCCCGGCGGCGTCCCAGGAGAGCGCCGGCCGGCGGCTCAGAACGACCGCCCCTCCACTGGCCTGTAGTCGCAAAGCCGCACAAAGGACCCACCGAATGGTTGACCGGCAAGGCGTCCGGCGGCATAATGGCTTGCTTCTGTGCGCACCGAGAGCGGTGTGATGCCCGTGCACTACAGCCGCCTGGGATGGAACGAACGATCAGTTGCGGATAGGATGGGAGTCAATGTCTGAGAACAGAGCCGACAAGGTCGAGAAGAACAAGCCTGCCGTGCCCGGGACACGCATCCGCGGGAAGAAGAAGGACCGCGCCACCGAGATCGCCAACACCTTCGAATGGCTGATCACCGCTTTCATTCTGGCGTTCGTGTTTCGGGCCTTCGTGATGGAAGCGTTTCGGATTCCCACGGGCAGCATGGCCGACACCCTCAAAGGGGCCCATTTCCGGCTGCGCTGCCCGCAGTGCGGGTACGCCTACGAGCATGGCTTCGTGCCGCAAAGCTACGGGATGCCCGAAGACACCGTGCCGTCGGGGATGGTGCCGATCCGCCAGCAGACCCGCTGCCCGAGTTGCGGGTTCTACACGCCCGCCGGCGAGGAGGTGCCGGTGGCCAACGGCGACCGAATCCTCGTCCTCAAGTGCGTCTACCAGTTCCTCGACCCCAAGCGCTGGGACGTCATCGTCTTCAAGAACCCCATCAACCCCACGGAAAACTACATCAAGCGGCTGATCGGGCTGCCCGGGGACACCATCGAGATCATCGACGGCGACGTCTATATCGATGGGTTGATCACGCGTAAGCCCCCGGAGGTGCAGAAAGAGGTCTGGATGCCGGTCTACGAGAACGACTACCAGCCGGTCAATTCGAACGAGCGGGCGTGGTTCAACGGCCATCGCTGGCAGTCGCCCTTCAACCTGGAAGGCTCCGCCTGGAAGATCGATGACAAGAACCCGACGCACTTCGTGCTGGACGGCCCGCCGGACCAGACGAGCGTGCTCACGTATGGCGCACCGTCGGCCAACAGTTTTGCGACCACCTACGCCTACAATGAGGTGTACTCCTACGCACGGATGCCGACGTGCAGCGATTTGATGATTCGTTACTACGTGCAGCCGGCGAATCATGAAGGCAAGGTCGGCGTCACGCTCAGCAAGCAGGGCATCGACTACCAAGCCCGGGTGGACCTGTCCGGCCGGATGACCTTAGCCAAGGTAGAAGACGGCCAGGAGACCGTCCTGGCCAGCCAGGAGGTTGCCTCACCGCCGACGAACGCCTTCGCGCTCGTCAAGTTCGCCAACGTAGACCATCAGCTTCTGTTCGAGTTCAACGGCCATGAGCTTTCCGTCGATCTGGGGCGGTCGCCGAAGGCAATGGAGCAGGGATCGCAGCCGTCTCCGCGTGCCGAGATCTTCGGCTCGGGCAAACTCACCCTCGCCCACGTCGCGCTGTTCCGGGACATCTACTACACGAGCGACGGCCAGGGCAGCCGGGGCGGCCGGGCCGTCGAGGGCCGGCCGTTCAAGCTGAATAACGATGAGTTCTTCGTGCTGGGCGACAACAGCCCGAATAGTGAGGACGGCCGCTGGTGGGGCCAGCCGGACATGTCCAGCAAAGGGTGGGCCCCCCCACGGGCGGGCGTCGTGCCGCGCTATTACTTGGTGGGCAAGGCTCTGTTCGTCTACTGGCCGAGCGGCTTCGAGTTTCCCTGGCCGCAGACTCTCAAGACCGCCCTGCTGAACAGCAGCCGCAAAAACGGCAACGTGGCCGTGCGATTGCTCAGCGGGTTGGCCAACCTGCGGTGGATTCCCAACGTGGGCCAGATGCGATTCATCTACGGCGGCACGGGAAAGACGGAGCCGGCCCGGATCGAGGTCCGGGGTAACATGACTTCAGACCCCAATGGCGGTCTGAAGTAACGGGGTTTGTAGGATGGGCTTTAGCCCATGCGGATGAGGGCAGAGACGAATACAAACAGCATGGGCCCCAGCCCATCATATTCTTTTGGGAGGTGAAGCAATGAGAGCGTGCAACCCAATTCTCGCAACCATCGTGGCGGCCGTCTGTTTCGGATCGCTCGCCGCGACGAATCCGGCGACAGCCAAATTGACGCCCGCGGATCTGCGGTGCGAATACCTGGCCAACCCCCTCGGGATCGGCGTCGCGCAGCCCCGGCTGAGCTGGATCGTTCAGTCTGACGAACGAGGCCAAGTGCAGACGGCCTACCGGATCCTCGCGGCCAGCGATCCCAAGCTTCTCAGCGAAGGAAAGGCCGACCTCTGGGATACCGGCAAAGTCCCGTCGAATCAGTCCATCCAGGTGGTCTACGAAGGTAAGACCCTGTCGTCGCAGATGCGGTGCTGCTGGAAGCTGCAAGTCTGGGACAAGGACGACAGGCCGTCCTCGTGGAGCAAGCCCGTTTTCTGGACGATGGGCCTGCTGAGCAGCGACGAGTGGCAAGCCAAATGGATCGGCTGGGACAGCTCGCGCAAGCGTGACGCGCTGGCCCCCAAGCCCGATTTGGCCGGGGCCTCCTGGATCTGGTCACCCGGCGCGGATGCCGCCAAGAGCGCACCGCTCGGAACCCGGTACTTCCGCAAGGAATTCACGGTCCCCGAAGAACGCGAGCTGACCTCGGCCATGTGCGTCGTGACCGCCGACAACAGTTTCAAGATGTTCCTCAACGGCCGGCGGCTCCAGAACGGCAACAGCTTCAAGGAAGCGACCGCCTCCAATGTCAAAGAGCACCTGCGCAAAGGCAAGAACGTGCTGGCGGTCGAGGCGACGAACGAAGGCACGGCGCCGAACCCGGCGGGCGTGCTGGCGGTCCTGAAGCTTCAGTTCGCCGATGGCGCCCCGACGACGGTTATCTCGGATGACACGTGGCGCACCTCGGATGCCGCGGGCCAGGACTGGATGAACGTCGATTTCAACGCCGAGGGCTGGCAAGCCGTCCAGGTTCTCGGGGTCTACGGCATGAACCCGTGGGGCCAGGTCAACGTCACCTCGGGCGAGCTGTTCCTGCCGCCGGCGCAGTTGCTCCGCACCTCGTTCCTCGCGGAAAAACCCGTCCAGCGGGCGACCGTGTATGCCTCCGCCCTGGGCAACTACCAGTTGTACCTCAACGACCGGCAAGTGGGTGACGCGTACTTCACCCCCGGCTGGACTGACTACACGACCCGCGTCTACTACAACACCTTCGACGTCACCGACTGCATCAAGAAGGGTCTCAACGCCCTCGGCGGCATTCTGGCCGACGGCTGGTACAGCGGCCACATCGGCTGGGGGCACATCCGCGACCACTACGGCCCCAATCCGCGTTTCAGTGCCCAGTTGTACCTCGAGTACGCCGACGGCACGTCGAAGACCGTCGTCACCGACGAGACGTGGAAGGCGGCCACCGGCCCTATCCTCGAAGGCGACTTCCTGATGGGCGAGACCTACGACGCCCGCAAGGAAATCCCCCGCTGGAGTGCGGCGGGCTTTGATGATGCCCAGTGGCAGACCGTCGATGTCGCCCAGACCATCACGGCCAAGATCGAGCCGTATCCCGGCGTCCTCGTGCGCAAGTACCAGCAGATCAAGCCGGTGAAGATCACCAAGCCGGCGGAAGACGCCTACGTGTACGACATGGGCACCAACTTCGCCGGCTTCGTCCGCTTGAACGTCCGCAACGCCAAGCCGGGCCAGAAGATCGTCTTGCGGTTCGCCGAGCGGCTCAATCCCGACGGCACGATCTACACGACCAACCTACGCGGGGCGAGAGCCACGGACACCTACATCTGCAAGGGCAAGGGCACGGAAGTCTGGCAGCCCCGCTTCACGTTCCACGGCTTTCAGTACGTGGAGCTGACGGGCTACCCCGGCAAGCCCGGCCTCGACACGATCCGGGGCGTCGAGCTGACCTCCGGCACGCCGGTCGCCGGCGAGTTCACCTGCTCCGACGACGTGGCCAACACCCTGTATCACAACATACGCCAGACGCAGCGAGCCAATTTCATCGACATCCCGACCGACTGCCCGCAGCGCGATGAGCGGCTCGGCTGGATGGGCGACGCCCAAATCTACGTCCGCACCGCCACGTACAACGCGGACGTCGCGGCCTTCTTCACAAAGTGGCTGGTCGATGTCGAGGACGCCCAGCTCCCCAACGGCGGCTTCTCCGATGTCTCGCCGCGCAAGGTGGCGACCGCCGGCGGCACCGCCGCCTGGGGCGACGCCGGCGTCATCTGCCCCTGGACGATCTACCAGGTCTACGGCGACACCCGCATCCTGGCGGAGCATTACGACGCGATGCAAAAGTGGATCGAGTGCTGTCAAGGCACCTGCAAGGGCCTGCTGCGGCCGGCGGCAGGCTACGGCGATTGGCTGAGCATCAACGCCGATACGCCCAAGGACGTGCTCGCCACCGCCTATTTCGCCCGCAGCACGAAGCTGGTCGCCCAGACCGCCGAGGTGCTTGGCAAAAAGGAAGATGCTCAGAAGTATCAGCAACTCTTCGAGGACATCCGCAAGGCGTTCAACGCTGCGTACGTCGCAGAGAACGGGCGGATTAAAGGCGACACCCAGACCGTCTACGTCCTGGCGCTGGCCTTCGACCTGTTGCCCGAAGCCAAGCGCGGCCAAGCCGTCAAGTACCTCGTCGAGAATATCCGCGCCCACCAGGGCCGCTTGTCCACGGGGTTCGTCGGCACGAAGGACCTGATGGGCACGCTGACCCGGTTCGGCCAGACGGGCGTGGCCTATCGGCTCTTCCACAATGAGGCGTTCCCCTCCTGGGGCTTCTCGATCAAGCACGGGGCGACGAGCATCTGGGAGCGCTGGGACGGCTGGACGCCCGAGAAGGGGTTCCAGGACCCTGGCATGAACTCGTTCGCCCACTACTCCTTCGGGGCGGTCGGCGAGTGGATGTTCAAGACCATCGGCGGCATCGACACCGATGGTCCCGCGTATGAGCGCATCGTCATTCGCCCGCAGCCCGGCGGCCGCCTGACGTGGGCCAAGACGACTTACGACTCCATCCACGGCCCCATCGCCACCGCCTGGCGCACCATGCCTGAGTCGGAATCAGGCCGCGAGTTCCGCCTGTACGTGACCATCCCGGCCAACACGACGGCCCGCGTCTACATCCCGGCCAAGAACGCCGGCAGCGTCATGGAAGGGAAGAAGCCCGCCGCACAGGCCCAGGCCGTGCGATTCCTCGCTATGGAGGATAACAACGCAGTCTTCGAAGTTGGCTCCGGCACATACCATTTTGTCTCGCAGTTGCCGTAGCGACTTGGGTTCCCAAATGCGATCGGTCGCGTTTGGGGTTCCTGCTGTCGAACCGAAGAACAACGACTCCTCCCAGCCCCCTGCCCCGCCAGGGGGCTTTGCTTTGGGGCGGGCGGTCCAGATCAAGGGGAGTGTTGCGCTGGGCTTTCGGCTTGCCAGGTAGGACCGCTCTATGGCCGAAATCCGGCTGTGTTGCCGGTAGCAGCGTGTGGTAAAGAGGGTAGTTGGAAGCGGATGTCCTGGGATTCGGCGAATGGGCCGGAGAGGCTTACGTTGCCGGTGGTGGTGACGTGAGAGATGTGGGCTTCGGCGGTCCTGGTGATGTCGTGCGAGGTGACGGCCAAGCCCATGTAGACAGTCTCCTCCATGGGGATTTCGATCGTGATCTGCTGATCGGAGCCAAACAGCACATCCTCCCAGGTGACCCCATTGCTGGAGTGCAGGGCGGTAAAGCGATTGCCTTGGCGGATGAGACGGAGCCAGTGGGGCAGTTGATTCGTGTTCGGGAGCGTGTAGGCGGCGTAGGAGATCCCGTCGTCGGTGCGGCGGTACTGAAAGGACGATCTGCCGCTGGGGGTCACGAACAGCATGGCATTCGAGGAGTCCAGCTCCAGGGCGCGGCGGACCATGACACCGGCCTTGGTCCATTCGTCCACATTCTCGATGCTATCGATTCTGGCGGTGATCGAGCCATCCCCGGTGAGTTTCTTGTAGACAAAGCGGAAATCGTCGATCGTGCCCCAGATATCTGCGCCGGAGCCCACCACCGTGTAGGTGTCCGATGCATTGTCACGCAGGCAACTGCCCCTCAGAGCCGTGGCTGGGGCCCTCTGCCATAGGCGGACGGCCCCCTCCTGCTGCCCCAGATCGTGGAGTACGTGTGCCAAGTCTCGCGCATAGTCCGGCTGCCTGGCCGCCTTGTCGGCCAGCAACAGCGCCAGCGGTCCGAGCCGGTCGCGGAGCGTGGCATTGGCGAGAATCCGCTGGGCGTGTACCCAGCAGGCGGACGGGCCAATCAGCCCTTCCAGAGCGCGGCCCCACTCCTGCAGATAGGCCAAGGCCTGATCGTGACCGATCCACAGGGCCGACATGGTCCGCACCCAGTGATCGATATACAGGTTCGGATCGACCTCCAGCTCCCGATTGCAGGTGTCGATACATTCCAGGCAGTGCTCCTCCAAAGTCTGGGCCGGCCCCAGCGCCTCGGCCGTCGAGAGGCCCGGCTTGAGATCCGCCACCCAAATCTCCTCGGGCACGGGTAGGGGGCCCACGCGCAGGAGCAGCCGGGACTTGTCCCGGGACCAGGAGGCCCCGGTGATCGGACCGCTCAGGACCTTCGCCGCCTGCCTTTTGGCTACATCGTAGATCCACAGTCCTGTGCGTACATCCGAGTTGGTGAGACCTCCCAGGCTGAACTCCCCTCCGTCCGGGGACCACTCCCCGCCCCACATGGCCAGAGGCGTGGCCCATTCGACGATGCGGGACCCAGTCGTCCGATCTGCGATGCACAGTACTCCGGTCACTACCGCTGTGGCGGTCTCATCTTCGATATAGGCGACGCGGTTGCCATCGGGCGACACGGCGGGCAAATACGACAAACAGGCAAAAATGGGAGTGGGCGGCGTCTCCGGATCCTCGATCGAGGCTACGTAGAGCATGCCATCCACGCGGGACTGGTAGTAGACATGTTTGGCATCCCGGCTCCAGGAAGGCCAGGCCGCGCCCCACGCCAGGCGCCGGGGCTGCGTGCCGTCCGCCTTCATCACCCAGACTTCCTGGACCAGAGGGATGTGGGGTCTTTCCTCGCCCGTCATCAGTTCCGAAAGCCGAAGGACTTGTGGGTCGCGGACAAAGGCAATGTATCGGCCGTCCGGCGACCAGCTCGGGTCCTGGCCCGGGACGATCAGCAGGTCGGTTTGCTTCGTGGCAAGATCATAGACCGCCACGCCGCCTTTGTGGGGATGTGTCGACAGGGCGAAGGCCACCTGGGTACCGTCCGGTGACCAGCGGGGGCAACTGCCGCCGGTGATCAGCCGATGGGCTTTGGCCGAGAGGCGGCGATATGTTTCCTGGGCTTCCAGCATGGCCAGGAAGGCCGCTCCCTCGGGCTTGCTGTCCGCCGGATGCCAGGAATCACCAGCCTCGAGCGTGTCAGGAACGTACTTCTTGGACCAATCCCTAAGTCTGATGACAGCGACACGACCGGACTTACCGATGCGCTGGTAGAGAGCGCTGGCCTCCTCATATCGGCCCAGGGCGGTTAGCGCACAGAACATGTGGTGCTGGAGGGATGAAAGATCCTTCCCGCCTGCCTGGGACATGCAGTCCTGCGCCGTGGCCAAGACGCGCTCGTACCGGCGCATCCGCATCAGCGTCTCACAGAGCCCGGCGTGCAGCTCGACATACTGCGGATCGTCTCGGAGCGTCAGTGTCAGGGCCTGGTCATAGCCCTTGATTGCGTCTTCATAGTCTGCCAACTCCCGCAGCGCCGTGGCGCGGAGGGAGTAGCCCAACGGATCGCGCCCTCCCAGGATGGTCATGGCGAACGCATCATGCTCCATCTTCTGGTATTTGCGCGAGGCATAATAGGTGAACGCACGCATGCGAAGCGACGCGTAGTCGTCCGGGTTGATCTGCAAGGCTTTGTCGAGGGCGGCAAGCTGTTCCCCGACCGTGACGGCCGTCATGGCCCGCAGATAGTATGCCTCCGCCGTCTCGGGAAGCAATTCCTCGGCTTTCTGTCGGTGTTCCTCAATGTGCTTGAGGTCCGCCGGGCCAAGGGATGAGCTCTCCCAGATGATTCTGGCCAACAGCGTATGCGCGGCTCCAGCGATCTCCGGACGCTCATCGAGCAGCTTCTCTAACCTGGGCACAGCCTCCTCGTAATAGCGGTATTCCGCCAGGATGTTGGCGAACAGAAGCCGGGCCTTCGGCCCAACATGGGGGCTGGTAAGAAGAGGTTTGATCATGGCCAGAGCATCACTGGAAGAATCTGCGGTGCCCTGTGCCTGAATGCCCCTCCTTTCGAAGAGCTTCCGAGCCTCGGCCAGGATTCGCTCGTGTTCCAGTGCTTGGACATGCGTCCGCTCTCGGCCGGCCTGGACATGTGCCTGGACTGCCCAAAGCAGGACGAGAAACAGTGCGACGGTAGCAGCCAGCACCGCCAGTGCTTGTCGATGCCGTCGGGCGAACTTGCCGGCGCGATACAGGGCCCTGGGCGACGCGGCGCTGACGGGCTCGTGATTCAGGTAGTTGCGGATATCCGTGGCCAAGGCATCCACGGTGGCATACCGCCGCGCACGGTCCTTCTCCAGGGCCTTGAGGGTGATCCAATCCAAGTCCCCCCGGAGTCGGCGTCGCAGAGTTCGGACATCCGTCTGCCGCCGCCGGGCGGCCTTCGTGGATTCCTCGACCGAGGTCTTACTCAGCCGGGTGCTGGGGGTCTTGGGGTTCTCCTCGCAGATTACCTGGCGGATGTGCTCGATACCTCCCGTGCGGAACGTCTCGGGATCGAACGGCAGGATGCCGGCGAGCAACTCGTAAAGCACCACACCCAGCGAGTACACATCGGTCCGGGTATCGATATCCTGATTCGCCGGACTCGCCTGTTCCGGGCTCATGTACTCGGGGGTCCCGATGGGTTGCCCCAGGTCGGTGTACAACGTCCGCTCGGTCAGTGGCTGGTTGATGGCCCGGGCGATGCCAAAGTCGATGACCTTGGGGATCATCTCCTGATCTTGGATCACCACCAGGATATTCGAGGGCTTGAGGTCGCGATGGATGATTCCCTTCTGGTGGGCATGCTGGACCGCCCCGCAGACGTGCAGAAATAGCCGCAGCCGCTGCTCAATCGTCAGCCGGTGCTCGTCGCAGTGCTTCGTAATGGGCAGGCCCTTGATGTGCTCCATGACGAAGTAGGGCCGGCCGCTCGGGGCCAGTCCCGCATCGTACACACGAGCGATATGCGGATGCTCCATCAGCGCCAGCGCCTGCTTCTCCACTTCGAAGCGGGCCAGCACCCGCTGGGAGTCCATGCCGGGCTTGATGATCTTAAGGGCCACTCGTCGCTGGACCAGTTCGGTCTGCTCGGCCAGGTAGACCACCCCCATGCCGCCTTCCCCCAGGACCTCCAGGAGCTTGTAGCGGTCGATCTGACTGCCCGGCTGCTCCAGGACCATATTCAACGGCGTCATCGGGGCAACCGGCTCGCCCGCATCCGAGTTATCCAGCGCGCGAGCGACCAGTCGGTCCATCCGGCCAGATTCGGCTCCGAAGAATGAGTCGTCGCGCTTCATGGTCGTCTCTCACGTTGGGAACATCCCTTTGCACAGAGTCCTGCGCGGAGAAATCCGCAGGAATCCCTCAACCGGTGCGCTGGCTCCGCAGAAAACCGAAGATTTCGTGCAACTCCTCTTCGACGGCCTCATCCCGGACGACAGTCTGCCGCACATGTTTCTCCAAAACGCTGCGGAAAAGGCGCTTGGCGGTCTTGAGCATGTTGGCCGCGGTGGTCTGGTTCTCGATGCCATATCTCTGGCATATCTCCGCGTAGGGCACAGGCGGACAATCACTCATGATGGGTCTTACGAGCCGGTCCTGAAAGACGCCCCAGTGACCCTCCATGCCTTGTCGGGCATATTGGTCGCGTACTTCGGCCAGGACACGGTCCAGCAGGTCAGCCTTCCAGGCATAGTTGAAACTCTGCTCGGCATCGAGGGTGCTGCTCATCGCCTCAATCGGGGTCGATGAGTCGGCCACATCCAGGGGCACGAGCTTCTCCGGCGGAATGTGCCTTTGGGCGGTTTGCCGTCGTTGCATGTCGATCACGTACTGTTTCAGTGCGTGGAGCACGAACGCACGAAAGCGGCCTTTCGAGGGGTCGGCCCTTTGAACAAGTTGGCGACCCAGGACGACCTCGTGAAAGAAGCCCTGGGTTAGATCCTTGGCCTGTTCGTTGCCATAGCCGCTGCGGCGGAGATAACAATAGACGGGCTTCCAATAGTGCTTCAGGAGCAACCCGATCATGGTCTGCTGGGGGTCCTGCTGCTTCTGGATACCCTCGATCAAAGACCAATGGGTCGTCAGAAAGGTCTCTACGGTCCCACCCATGTCTGTCTGATCGCGACGAACCATGACAGTCACTCCCCTATACGCGCCGTTGTCCCCGATGACGTGCATTATACCGCCGATCCCCCGGACGCGGGATTTTTCCGAGAAAAATCCTGGCTGGCGCACCGGGCTCCGCCGCCCTGCGGATTTCTACACGAAGGCCCGGACCGATTCGTGTTTCGGTCCGCGTGGGCTTTCTCCGGTCAACTTGCCTCTGGGCAGAAAGGAAGGTGCGAGATGAAGTCATTTGAGATTCCGATGGTCGTGGTGCCCTTGGTGGGTTTGTGTCTTCTCTGTGGTCCAGGTATGCCGGCGGCCTACGCTGATCTCACCTTCGGCGCGCCTACCAATCTGGGGGCACCGGTCAACAGTTCGATTATGGACTGTGGCCCCTGCGTCTTGGCCGATGACCTGGAGCTCTATTTTCACCGGGAGGTACCCGACGGTGAAATCTATGTGGCCCGCCGGTCAACTCCGGACGATGAATGGGGTGAACCCGTCAATCTCGGCCCAACGGTCAACAGTCCCGGTTACGACGGCGGACCATGTCTGTCAGCCGACGGGTTGTCGCTCTACTTCTTCTCAGACCGTCCCGGCGGATTTGGCAATAAGGAGCTATGGGTGACGACTCGCGCAACAACGAAGAACAACTGGTCAACCCCAGCTAATCTTGGAGCATCTGTGAACGCCGGTTTCGATGCCTGGAGTCCGAGCATTACGGCTGATGGACTGGAGCTTTACTTCACGTCCAGTCGGCCCGGCGGATATGGTGACTCGGACATATGGGTGACGACTCGCGCAACCGTGAATGATAACTGGGGCCTACCAGTCAATCTTGGCCCGACCGTCAACACTTCGTTTCAGGAGAACTGGCCCGGCATCTCGCCTGACGGATTAGTGCTTTTCTTCGGCACGAACCGGACCGAAACGATGGGTACTTGGGACATTTTCATGGCGCGGCGGGCGACGAGAAAGGACCCCTGGGGGTTCGCCACAACTCTCGGAGCGGCTGTTGACCGTATGGCGACGTGGCAGGTCGGGGGGAAGATTTCTCCCGGCGGGTCAATGCTCTACTTTCACTCCCCGCGCCCCGGCGGGGTTGGCGGGTGTGACATATGGCAGACGCCGATTGTCCCCATCGTGGACTTCAACGGCGACGGCAACGTCGATGCGGCGGACCTGGCAATCCTGGTGGCCAATTGGGGGAAGAACACCTCCTGGTGTGATGTCGGTCCGTTCCCCTGGGGCGATGGCGTGGTGGACGAGAAGGACCTGAAGGTCCTCATGGAATCACTGATGACTCCCGGCCCGCGTGCCTCCGAGGTCCCTTGCGATGTGGTCCTGAGTTGGGTACCGCCCTCATTCTCTTCCAGATCCGGCACCGCCTGTGATGTCTACTTCGGGACCTCACCGGAGGCGGTCAGCAGTGCCAGCCGGACCCATCTGCAGGGCGTGCTGGTCAGCCAGGGGCAGACAGCGGCCACCTACGACCCGCCAGGGCGACTGGAATACAACCGGACCTACTATTGGCGAGTCGATTTCGTGATCCTCGGTCCGACTCCCGCCATCTACCAAGGCCCGGTCCTGAGTTTCACGACCGCAGCGACCGAAGCGTTTGCCTCTCCGATCAAGAACGTTACGGCCACAGCTTCCAGCTCACAGCCGCTCCTGGGTCCGGAAAGGACGGTGGATGGCTCGGGACTCGACCAGAACGACCGGCATTCGACAAACGGGGCGGACATGTGGCTCAGTGTGGGTACGGCGCCGCAATGGATTCAGTACGAGTTTGACCGAGTCTACGCTCTGCATGAGCTATGGGTATGGAACTCGAACCAGTTGGCGGAGACCTCCCTCGGTTTTGGGGCCAAGACCATCAAGATCGAGTACTCCACCGACGGCACGAAATGGACACCCTTGGCCGATGTGTCGGAATTTGCCCGGGCTCCGGGCCAGCCCGGCTATGTCCACAACACGACGGTCAACTTCGGCGGTGCCTCCGCCAAGTACATCAAGCTGACCATCGAGAACAACTGGGGCGGCGCCCCGCAGACTGGTCTGAGCGAGGTGCGGTTCTTCTATATCCCGGACCGATCTGCTACCAAACCGTAAGACCACAGGATGAATTCATCACCCACTTGGCACAAGGAATAGGGCTGGCGGACAACGGAGTCGCCAGCCCTTTCTGTTTGTTGTGGACTCTGACTTCCTCGTGTCTTCCCTTGCCATAGTATTCTCGGAGCCAGAGACTTGAAATCTCTCGGTGTCTCCGGGAGAATATATGCGTCACAGGCCCAAGACGGTGGGGAATCGGCATGAGTGATGTCACACGCATCTTGAATGCCCTGGAACGGGGCAGCGCGAAAGCTACGGACGAGCTCTTGCCGTTGGTCTACGAGGAATTGCGCGTTCTCGCCGCCCAGAAGCTGTCCCACGAGGCTCCGGGCCAAACGCTCCAAGCGACCGCGCTGGTCCACGAGGCCTACCTCCGACTCGTGGGGGATGAGTCTCTCAGTTGGAACAGCCGGGGCCATTTCTTTTCCGCGGCGGCGGAAGCCATGCGCCGGATTCTCGTCGAAAATGCCCGCCGCAAGAAGAGCGGCAAACGGGGAGGCGGGCAGAGGAGAGTCGAGCTCGATGGATCGGAGACGGCCGGCTCGACCAGTCCGGACCCTGACAGTCTGATCGCGCTGGATGAAGCGCTCCTGCGCTTGTCCCAGGTAGACGGAGCCAAGGCAGAAGTGGTCAAGCTGCGCTATTTTGCCGGGCTGACCATCGAGCAGACGGCGGCCAGCCTGGGCATCTCGCCGGCTACCGCCAAACGCCTGTGGACGTATGCCCGCGCGTGGCTCATTCGGGAAATGGGCACGTAGCATGGGCGTCTCGCCCATGAAAGACACAGGCAGGATGCCCGTGCTACTCTTTTTTTCCTGCTTTTCTGCAAATTCGTGAGCCAATGCAGACCCGCATTTCGCACTGTCAATTGAAGATCGGAGTGGTTCGCCCATGGATCGTAACGAAGAGACGATTTTCGACGCGGCCCTGCAACATCAGGACCCCGTAGAGCAGCGTGCGTATGTGGCCAAGGCCTGCGGGACGGACGCCAAGCTACAGGCCGACGTGGAGACGCTATTGCAGGCACACGAGTCACAGTCTCTGCTCGATGAGCCGGTGCTCGAATGCGATCCCACGTGTGACACTTCCACGCTCCTTGAGGGTCCCGGCACGGTCATTGGGCGGTACAAGCTCCTGGAAAAGATCGGCGAAGGCGGCATGGCGGTCGTCTACATGGCCGAGCAGACCGAGCCCATCCGGCGTAAGGTGGCCCTCAAGGTCATCAAACTGGGCATGGATACCCGCCAGGTGATCGCCCGGTTCGAGGCGGAGCGGCAGGCTCTGGCCCTGATGGACCACCCCAGTATCGCCAAGGTCCTCGACGCCGGGGCCACCGAGACCGGCCGGCCCTACTTTGTCATGGAGCTGGTTACCGGGGTTTCCATCACCGAATACTGCGATAGGAACAGCCTGAGCACCAAGGACCGGTTGGCTTTGTTCCTCCAGGTCTGCAACGCGGTCCAGCACGCCCACCAGAAGGGCATTATCCACCGGGATATCAAGCCCTCCAACGTCATGGTCACCCACCATGACGGCAAGCCCGTCCCCAAGGTCATCGATTTCGGGATTGCCAAGGCCACGAACCAGCGGCTGACCGAAAAGACCCTCTTCACTCGCTACGCCCACATCATCGGCACCCCGGCCTACATGAGTCCGGAACAGGCGGAACTAAGCGACTTGGATATCGACACCCGCTCGGACATCTATTCGCTGGGCGTCCTGCTCTATGAACTGCTCACTGGGACCACGCCCTTCAGCGAAGAGGAGCTTCGCAAGGCGGGTTATATCGAGATGCAGCGGGTCATCCGGGAACAAGAACCCGCCAAGCCGTCCACCAAACTCACTACGCTGGGCGAGATTCTGATTGAGGTCGCAAAACACCGCAACGCCACACCAGACGTGCTCCGGAAGGCCGTTCGGGGCGACCTGGACTGGATTGTGATGAAATCCCTGGAGAAGGACCGTGCCCGGCGGTACGAGACCGCCAGCAGCCTGGCCGAGGATATCCGGCGGCATCTGGAATCCGAGCCGGTTCTCGCCCGCGGTCCCAGCACAACCTACCGCCTACGCAAGTTCCTCCGCCGCCACCGCGTGCAGGTCTTTGTCGCTTTGGCGCTGGCGCTCGTCGCGGTGGCGGCAGGGGTGGTCGTGTCCCTCTGGAACCAGGACCGCCTCCGGCTCCTGGAGGCCCAAGGCCTGCAAGACAAAGACATTCTGTCCCAAGCCCGCGAGCAATATGCCAAGACCGAACGAGAGGCCGCTCTGGAAACGATCAGGCCCATCCTCGACAGTCAGTACGTTGGGCCAGAGGCCCAGCTTCTTCAGGCTACCATTCTGGTGGACAACCGTCGGTTCCAAGAGGCGGGGACGATCCTGAATCATCTACTGAACCACCGTGCGGAGGTCGCCGGCGCGGCCCATTTCCTCTTGGCTCGCGTCCTCTGGGAGAGCGAAGGGCTGGATGCCGAGAAGCTCCAGCAGATCGAGGAGCACCGCCAGAAGGCCGAGGAGTTGCTGCCGGAGACGGCCGAAGCCTATTTCCTGCGCGCCATGACCGCCCCCACCGTCAAAGAACAGCTTGCGGCACTCCACAAGGCCTTGCAGTTGGGGCCAGACCATTACGAGTCTCTCCGTCTGCGCGCTTTGACCTACTATGCCTCCCGGAAATACGAGAGCATGAGGGATGATGCCTTGGGCATGACGTATCTCCGCCGACGCGATCCGCTCGGCCACTCCCTGCGGGCGATGGCCCTGCGGGAGTTGGGCAAGTATGCCGAAGCCGTGGCGGAGTATGACCAGGCGCTGGCCCGCCTGGCGCAGAACGACCCGCAGTGCCTCGATCTGGCCGCCCAACGCGGCGAGACTCTTTTGCGGAAGGGCGACTACGAGCGAGTCATCGCAGATGCCGAAGCCCACTTGAAGCGCTGGCCGGACAAACCCGTTTTCCGCTACCACCGCTTCTGCGCCCTCACGGCTTTGGGTGAATACGACCAAGCGGCGGCGGTATTCCAGGAGATGGTCCAGACCTCGCCCGCCGCACGGAACGCGCTATGGTCCTGGGCCGCGAAGTATGTTTTTGACACCTTGGCGGCCGGCCGATCTTGGCATCCTCTCGCCGATGCTCCGACCGGAGCAGCCTTCCTACCGCTGACAGAGGCGGAGGAAGCCTATCGCGAACTCTCGGCCAAGGGCCACCGGATGACCACCGATGGGTTCAGCGCCGAATGGTCGCCGGATGACAAGAAGCTGGCCTTCAGCATGGGGGTCACGGGCAATAGCGGGGTGGCGCTGTACGATCCCGCCACCAAAGAGACCGATTTGCTGATTGTCCCGGGCAAGTACCCCCGGTGGTCGCCGGACGGACAATATATTGCTTTTGTGCGGGACCGCCAGTTCCTGCGCGTCCCGGAATTCGTGGCCCCCGACCCCGAGAAGCAGCCTCCTGCCCCGGCAGATCAAGAGGTCTGGCTGATGAAGTCCGACGGGAGCAAGCCCCGCCGGCTGGCCGGCGGCGTCTGGCCCTCCTGGGGCAAGGACTCCACCTGTGTCTACTATCGCGCCGGTGCGCCCGCCACCCTGTACTCGATCTCCATCCTGGCTGAAGATGCCCAGCCGAAACAAATCATGCCGTGTCCGGGGTTTACCCCGTCGGTGTCGCCGGACAATCGCTGCGTGGCATATATGCAGGGCACTTCCCTGATAGTCATAGACTTGGCTTCGCAAAGCTTGGTTGCCCAGTGGCCCCTTCCCGTGCCCTCCGGCGGCTGGGGCGCCTCGGCTTGGTCTCCGTCCAGCAAGGAACTGTGCTTGGGGGGCAGCGGCGGTCTGGAGAACAGAACGGGATTGTGGATCTATCGCCTGGGGCGGAGTGAACCTACCACGACGCTGGGTGGCCCGATCACGGTGGGCTCCTGGGCCCTGGATGGAACGAAGCTCGTGTTTGAGCTGGGTGCGCCACTCTTCGAAATCTGGACGGCGGACCTCCCTTCTGATGGATCGACCCTCGAAGCAATGGGCCCCGCCCGAACGATGAACCAGCACCTCCGGGAGTTGGTGGCCCTTTGCACCCGCCGGATCAAGACGGACCCGCAGGATGGTTGCGCCTATCTCGACCGTGCGCGGTATTACGACTATCTGCACGAACGGGAAAAGGCCAACGCCGACATGCGACGCTGGTCCACCGTCGTGAGTGGCCGGTCGCCGTCGGGTTTGTGGTTCGGCACGTCCCGTGACCTGCGCCGTGTCCTCGACCTGCCCTTCAATTGTGAGCTCGTCTTTTCTGCAGAAAGACTTGTCAATGCGATTCCAGTAATGTCTATTGCCTTCGGGCAGAAAGGTAGGTGTGAGATGAAAGTGTGTGAGATTCCCCTGGTCGTCATGTCATTTCTTGGATTGGGTCTGCTCTCGAGTCTTGACGCGCCGCCAGCGCATGCCGATTTCGTCTTCGGCACGCCGACGAATCTGGGGCCCACAGTCAACAGTGCGTACCAGGACTACATGGCCATCGTCTCGCCTGATGATTCGGAATTGTATTTCTGCTCCAAGCGCCCCGGCGGAAATGGGGGGTACGATATCTGGGTGACCAAACGTGCCAGTCCGAATGACCCGTGGGGCCCGCCGACCAATCTCGGGCCCCAGATAAACCGATCCTCGGCTACTGATGCGCCTGGGAGTATGTCCGCCGATGGGCTGACTTTGTACATGGAGTCCGGGTGGAACTTCTACACGATTACGCGCGCCACCACGGATGCGCCTTGGGGGCCGCCGGTCAGCCTGGGACCGGTCGTGGTCCCGAGCACTTCCTACCAGAATGCCAATCCGATCGTCTCCGCGGATGGCTTGGAGCTTTTCTTCTTTTCCGACCGTCCGCACGGATACGGGGAAGGAAGCATGTGGGTAACTAGGCGGGCAACGACCTCGGACCCCTGGGGGACGCCGGTGAACATTGGCGTGACCGTTGGCGCCCCTGCCACCGAAGCGCCCACGTGGCTATCACCTGATGGCCTGACACTTCTGTTCTTCTCCGACCGCCCGGGAGGGTATGGCAACGTTGATGCATGGATGACGACGCGGGCCTCGAAAGGCAGCCCCTGGGGCCCGCCGCGAAATCTGGGGCCCTCGATCAACACGATCTACTCCGACTGGATCACAGCTATCTCGCCCGATGGGCGAACGTGCTACATCAACGATTATATGGGCCCGCGTCCCGGCGGGCTTGGTGGGTCCGACCTCTGGCAGGCACCGATTATCCCCATCGTAGACTTCAACGGCGACGGCAAAGTCGATGCGGCCGACCTGGCCCTCCTGTTGGCCGAGGTGGAGAAGAAGAGCTCGGTGTGCGACATCGGCCCGCATCCCTGGGGCGATGGCGTGGTGGACGACAAGGACCTGAAAGTCTTCATGGACTACTCGATGACCCCAGGCCCCAAGGCTTCGGATGTTGCCTGTGATGTGGTCCTAACCTGGGTCTCGCTCTCCTTGCCCAAGGGCTATGACGTCTATCTCGGGACCTCATCGGAGGCGGTCCGGACGGCCAGTCGGAGCAATCCCCAGGGCGTGCTGGTCAGCCAGGGACAGCCCGCGACCGCGTATACCCCCGCCCAGCCGCTGGAATTCAGCACGACCTACTACTGGCGGGTCGATGAAGTCAACGCCGTCGTGCGTCCGGGCGAAGTCTGGAGCTTCACGACCGTGGCCTATCCGGACTATGTGGTGGATGACTTCGAGAGCTACGCGGCCTCGGGCGGCAAAGACCTCTTCGTGACCTGGGTCGATGGTTACTTTGTCAACTTCAAGACCAATGGCGCCATGGTCGGCCTTCCCGCTCCTGTGAAGGGCACCTTCTGCGAGTCTACCATTGTCCACGGCGGCAAGCAGTCGTTGCCCTTGGCTTATGACAACTCCAACGCAGCTCTTTCCGAGGCCGTGCGGACGTTCGACCATGCCCAAGACTGGACCGCCGGTGGCATCAAGACTCTGTCCCTGTGGTTCCAAGGCGTGGCGGGCAATACCGGCCAGTTGTACGTGAAGATCAATGGCACCAAAGTGCCGTACGACGGCGCCGCAAGCAACCTGGCCAAACCCGCCTGGACGGTATGGAACATCGATCTGTCCAAGCTCACGGGTCTGAACAAGGCGACCTCGCTGACGATTGGCATCGAAGGCGCCGGGGCCAAAGGCAGATTGTACCTCGATGATATTTGCCTGTACCCCATGACGCCGGCAGCCAAGCCGTTCTAAGGCAGGGACGGGACGCCCCTCGCGATCGCGCGAGAGGGCGTCCCAACCGGTGAATTCACAAGGATTAGCCCAACAGTGTACCGTGTCTGTTGCCTTCGGGCAGAAGGCAAGGTGGACATCGAGGATTTGAAGGTCTTCATGACCTATTACGAGAAAGCGAACCCGCCGGCGCAGCCGTAGTTCACGGGTCCGCCCAATCAGCGAAGTCCGCACCTGTAACGATAGGGCCAAGCCGCAAGAGACGCAGTCGCGGCCCGCGCAGGAGGTTTGCGCTCGTCGCCATGTAACGTGTGCAGGAAAGGAGGTGGAACGCCAGAGTACTGAGAGACGATGGGATCGAATTATCAGTGGACGCGTAACCTACACGGCTATGACAATGAAGGAGGTAAAAGAAGATGGAAACGCAAACGCGACAATTCAATCGGGCGAAGACGAGTTCTTTCTTGGTTCTCGGGGTGCTGGCCCTGGTGGCACTCCTTGCCCCTGTCGCCCCGGGGCAGTACTATGCTTATGTCACCAACTACGGGGAGGAGGGCTCGCACATCAAGGGCAGCGTGTCGATTATCGATCTGGCCACCAACAGCGTGGTGGCCACCGTGCCGGTGGGAGTGAGCCCACAGGGGGTGGTGGCCAATCCCGCGGGCACGGCGGTCTACGTCGCCAACACCGAGAGCAATGACGTGACGGTGATCAATACCGCCACGCGCGCCACCACGACCATTCCCGCCGGAAATGGTCCGGTCGGTATCGCCGTGCACCCGAATGGAAGACGCATCTACGTGGCGAACGCGGACAACGTCTTGGTCATCGACCGGGCCACCAACACGATCATCGACAAGATCGTGTCCGGCACCCGCCCCATTGCCCTGGCGGTCCATCCGGACGGCAGCGTCGTCTATGTGGCGAATGTCATGGATGGCACCGTCGCGGTCGTGGACACGAAGACGGACAAGGTTATTGACACGATCAAGCTGGAGCCGACCGCGGACGATGAAGGGTGGGGTTCCTTTCCGGTGCCGATCGTCGTTCATCCGGATGGGACGTATGTCTACGTGGCGAACCGGTTGGGGTCCACGCTGTGGGCGATCAACACGGCGACCCATGAATATATGGCCCGGTCCTTTGCCCAAGATCATTGCGGCATCGCAATCAATCCCGCCGGGACCGTTCTGTACCTACCTGACTATGCCGGCTTGCCCGAACCCCCGACAGGCACGACAATGGATGTGATCGACGCCAGGACACTCGAGCGGATCACGACGATCAAGGGTCTGGCCGGACCGGTGTATGTCGCCGTACATCCGGAGGGCACGCGCCTGTACATCACGAACTCCCTCGGCGACAGTGTTGCCGTCCTCAATGCCGCCACGTATGAAGTGGTTGCAGATATCCCGGTCGGGAAGTGCCCGCAGGGGTTCGGCGAGTTCATCGGTCCCGGCGTGCCGCGTTTGCTGATGGACGATGCGGCGACCCGGCTTGGAGCGGTCAAGGACGCGGTGGCCGCCGGTGCAGAAGGGGTCAACAGCCCGCAGGAGGCCTTGAAGTCCCTGGAGACCGCCCTGACGGCGGCGACGGGCTATCGCCTGGTGACGTTCTGGTCGGTTGGAAGTGATGGCGTCGAGGACCCCCGGCGCCTGCGTCGGGTTGAAGGGACGGTTGTCTTCGCGTCCGAGCGGAAGATGGTGGAAGCCATCTTCGATGCGCTCCGGCGCGGCTGGATCGTGAATCGCGAACTCGAGACGGAACTGCTGGCCATCGTGGACGAGATCGTTCGGGCGGACCGCGTCCTGGCGGCCGTGGCCATCGATGACGCGATCACGGCCAAAGCGGAGGCCGCGGGCCTCGATCAGGCGCAAGAACTGCTGAAAGAGGCGGATGCCTCGGCCAAGCAAGCCGCGGTCTGGCCGCAACCCGACAAGAAGACCATTCTGTTTCAAGATGCGATAGGTCAGTACAAGGAGGCTTGGGAAGCGGCGCGGAAGCTCGTGCCATAGTAGCCAAAAACCCAACCGTAGAACCCAGGACACCCTACCTCTTCGCACTCTTGGAAAGGGAGAACCGGTGAGCCCTTCGCCGCCCGGCGGAGGACTCACCGGCCGCGCCCCCTGGGAAAGACTCGGGTCCATCTCGAAGGAGGAATTCTTGTGCCTCTGCCCGCTGGTGAATAGTCCCGGCATTGAGGGCTCTCCGGTTCTTTCTCCGGACGGATTATTGCTCGTGTTCCAGGATAAGAGTACGCGGCCCGGCGGCTATGGCAGCGGGGATCTGTGGATGACGAGGCGGGCCAGCCGCTCTGCTCCCTGGCAGCCGCCAGTCAACCTGGGACCCATGGTCAACGGACCAAATGATGAGTTCCTCCCTTGCTTTGCTCCCGACGGCTCCGCCCTGTACATCGACCGAGGTGACAACAGCACTTACACTTACTCGCAATGGAAGGCCCCGATCCTCCCCATCGTGGACTTCAACAGCGACAAGGTCGTGGACCTTGTGGATCTGGTCATGCTGATCGACAACTGGGGTACAGATAAGACGCTCTGCGACATCGGGCCGTATGCCTGGGGCGACGGCAAGGTGGACATCGAGGATTTGAAGGTCTTCATGACCTATTGGGAGAAGGAGAACCCGGCGGCGCAGCCGTAGGAGTAGCCCCCTGTGGCTACCCGAGGATCGGGCAGGCGCAGGGTAGAAACCCCGTTCGGAGTTCCGCGTTTACGCGGTTTGTGGGCCGCCTGAAGGCGGAACTCCGAATCCTATCGGCCCCTACGGGGCCGTGAACAGGCCGTGGAAGTAGTCCCAGGTCCAGGCCTTGGTGCCGTCGGGACGGATGAGCCAGAAACCTCGGATGGCGTCGTTGCTCTTGACGGGCGGTTTGGTCTTTGGGTCCTTCAACTCGTTGCAGTAGAGCTGCCAATAGACGATGTAGGGGCAACCCCAGTCGAGGGCGGTTCGCACGGCATTCGGGATGGCCGTTTGGATCTTGTCGAGCGAGTAGCCGTTCTCGGGCATGCCGAACTCGCCGATGTAGACGTTGCGATTGCCGAAGTCCGCGCTGTCCGGGGCGTTGGCCGCGATGAAGTCCAGAGCGTCGCGCAGGACCTTGGGATCGGTGTAGTGCTCGGTGGCGGAATCCCACGCGGAGTACGAGACCAGGTCGAGGTGCGTGTGCGGCAGGACCTTGTTGACCAGGTTGGGAAAGCCGCTCCGCATGGACTGGACGACCCGATTGACCTCGGTGGCATGATAGACGTGCACGCCCTGCTCGCGTGTCGCGGCCATCTTGGCCGCGTCTTCTCGCGGGCTGGAAGCCCGCGACACAGAAGACTGCCCCACTTCCTGTCGGGCCTGGTTGACGCCGGCCTGGCGGGCATTGAGCCACTCGACCATGTTCGCCAGGGCAGCCGGCGCCGGCTCAACGTCGCCCTGGTAGTTGCCCCGTACCATCCAGTCACCCTCCCAATGCTGGAGGACGAACGTCTTGCCGGTGCCTTGGTATTGCGTCAGGAGATATTTCGCAAGCTCATAGAATTGCCGCTGCTCATCTTTCTTCTGCTCATCAGTGATGCCGCTTCGCCAGTACCCCTCATCGCGGCCCAGGGCCGTGACCTTCAGGATATACGTGCTGAACGGCTTCTCGAAAAGCGTCTTGAAGTACGGCGTCCGCGCCCCTTCCACGAGCGAATCCACTTTGGGCCATTGCGAGTTGTAGGGGTACGACTTCGCGATCGCCTCGCTTTGCCCCGCGTAGAACCAGACCTTGATCACGCGCGAGCCCAAGGCCAGAATCTGATCCGCGCCTTCGTTGAGGAAATCCCTGTCCGTCAGATGGTACAGCCCCGCCACGTGGGTCACGCCCACCACGTCCCGCACTTCTTTTGAGATTTGACCATACGCGGAACAGATAGAAGCGAGGCTCAGAGCCAAGGTCAATGTGCCCAGTCGTGTTGTCATGGGAACACTCCCAAAAGAGTCGAGCGAGGATGTATGAAGTCTGATTTTTGATTGTTGATTCGAAAATCAGAAATCACAAATCAACAATCCTACTTCTCCCCCGCCACCACCCGAAAGCTTTCGCGGGCGGCCTCGACCGTCCGGTCGATGTCCTGCTTTGTGTGCGCCAGCGAAAGGAACATCGCCTCATACGCACTGGGGGCCAGGTAGATGCCCCGATCGAGCATCGCCGCGAAGAACTTCTTGAAGGCCGCGATGTCGGTCGCCCGGACGTCGTCGAAATTCCGCACGGGTTTGTCCGTGAAGAAACAGCTCATGAGCGAGCCGACGCGGTTGATCGTGATCGCAGCGCCGGCCTCGGCCGCCGCTTGGGCCAGCTCGATCTCCAGATTGGCCGCCGAGGATTCCAGCTCGCGATAGGCCCGGCCTTCCGCCAGAATGTCGAGGGTGGCGATGGCGGCGGCGGTCGCAATCGGGTTGCCGCTCAAAGTGCCCGCCTGGTAGACCCGGCCCAGAGGGGCCAGCAAGTCCATGATGTCGGCCCGTCCGCCGCAAACGGCCAGAGGCAGCCCGCCGCCGGCAATTTTTCCCAAGCAGGTCAGGTCGGATCTGACACTGTAGAGGTCCTGGGCCCCGCCAAAGGCCACGCGAAAACCTGTGATCACTTCATCGAAGATCAAAACCGTGCCATTCTCGTCGCAGAGCCAGCGCATGGCCTCCAGATAGCCCGGCTCGGGCAGGACCACACCCATGTTGGCGGCCACCGGCTCGACGAGCACCGCGGCGATCTGCCCCGTGTGCTTCTCGAAGGCCTGCGAGATCGCTTCGATGCTGTTGTAGGGAACCACCACGGTCAGGCCGGCAAGCGCATCAGGCACCCCCGGGCTGGCGGTCGTACCCCCCTCGGCCAGACCGGAGCCGGCTACGACTAAGAGGGAATCGCTGTGGCCGTGGTAGCAGCCGGCCATTTTGATGATCTTGTCCCGGCCGGTGTAAGCACGAGCCAGACGGATCGCCGTCATCACGGCTTCCGTCCCGCTGCACAGCAGCCGCAGTTTCTCGATCGACGCAAAGGCGCCGACGATCCGGGCCGCCAGCTCGGTCTCCGCCAGCGTCGGTGCACCGAAGGAAGTGCCCCTATCCGCCGCCTTATGAATGGCAGACAGCACCGCCGGATGCGCGTGGCCGAGGATCATCGGGCCCCAGGAGCCTACATAATCGATGTATTCGTTGCCATCGACATCGAAAATCTTGGAGCCTTTCGCCCCGGCGATGAACAGAGGGCCGCGATTCACGCCGCCAAACGCCCGGACCGGCGAGTTGACCCCGCCCGGCATGTACCAACATGCCTCAGAGAACGCCTCAATGGATTTGCGGTTTCCCATCTTGTGAAGAGTGCCCAGTTTGTCTTTTCGCAAGTCCGTGACGGTAGACACCTATAGACGGCCCGTCGTAAAGAGTCAATCGTCAATCGCAAATTCCGGGGGTTTTTCTTGCAAAGCAGCGCCAGTTGCAGTATTCTCCTGGTTTTATGTGTAAGTGGTGGGCACAGCCCACCTTACAGTTCCCAAACGCGACGAATCGCATTTGGGAGCCTTACAGGTCTGGGGACCCGGAGTGCTGGTATGAATTTGATGAAGTGGCTGCGAAAGAACAACAAGAAGCTGATGGCCGTCGTGGTCATCGTCCTGATGGTTGCCTTCATCGGCGGATCGTCGTTCCAATACCTGTTCCGAGGCAGCGGCGGGGCCAAGGCAGCGGTCGCCTACTTCGGCCGCAATCAGAAGATCTCACACCTTGACCTTCAGGCCGCCGATCAGGAGGTCGAAATCGTGTCGGCCCTGGGCGGAGACAGCGTCGCCCGGGCACAGGGGATGGCGGGCCTGCTGATGAGCGAGCTGGTGTTCCGCCAGAACGGCAACGTGGCGGTGCTGGACATGGCCAGGCAGGCGATCCAGAAGAACCGCTACCGGATCAGCGACAAACAACTCAGCCAGATGTTCAACACGCACAGCGTGCCGGGCCCGATGTTCTGGATCCTCTTGTGCCACGAAGCACAGACGGCCGGAATTCACATCTCGAACGAGCAGGTCGGGCGATCGCTCGAAGGGCTCATCCCCCAGGTGTTTGAAGGAAGAACGTATGCGCAGGTGATCCCGGGGCTGATGAACCGCTTCGGCGTGCCGGAGGAAACCATTCTCGCCGCGTTCGGCAAGTTCATCGCCGTGCTGCAGTATGCGCAGGTCGTCTCCTCGGGGGAGAACGTCACCACTTCGCAGATCAAGCACATGGCCAGCAACGAATCGGAGTCGCTGAGCGCCGAGCTGGTTCAACTCAAGGCTTCCTACTTTGTCAACAAGGACGAGATCCCGCCGGAAGAAGTCGTGAAGGAGCAGTTCAATCAGTACAAGGACAACTTCCCCGGCCAGGTCAGCGAGTTCAACTCCTACGGCTTCGGATATCGGTTGCCCGATCGTGTCCAGTTCGACTACCTCGCCCTGAAGCTGTCGGACGTCGCCTCGATTGCGAAATCCCTGACGGAGGAGGAGGCCGAACAGTATTACCAACAGAACCGCGACCGGCAGTTCACGCAGAAGACGCCGTCCGACCCGAACGATCCGAATTCGCCGCTGGTGGCGAAGGTCAAGAGTTACGCCGAGGTGGCCGACACGATCATGAGTCAGTTGCGGCGGCAGAGAATCACCACCAAGGCGGAGCAAATCCTCCAGGAGGCCCGGCTCACGGCGGACGCCAACCTGCCTGCGGCTTACAACGGCCAGGAGCCAACGGCCGAGCAGCGATTGAAGAAGGCCGGCGACTACACCAAGATCGCCGCCGCCCTCGGCAAGAAGCTCAACCTTCCGCTCTACAGCGGCCGGACCGGCCAGCTCAGCGCCATCAACATGCAGAGCGACAAGATCCTCAGGCGAATGTTCCTGGCGGCCTCCAACAACGCAATCCCCTTGACTCAGATTCTCTTTTCCGTGAAGGAATTGGGTGACCACGCGACAATTCTGCTCTCCATGCCGCCAGCGGCCCTGTACGTGAGCATCGGTCCCGTGAAAGACCCGATGAGCACCGCGGCGTCAGACCTGAGCGGTCAGGTGATGATGATTGCCCGCCTCGTAGACGCCCAGAAGAGCGCACCGCCGGCAGGCGCGGACTTCGCTTTCAGCACCAAGACGCTCGGTCTGGGCAACCCTCCCGACTCCAAGAGCCAGAGTTTCTCCGTCGAGGAGCAGGTCGTCAACGACGTCAGGGCCCTGGCCGCCTGGGAGACCACCAAGGCCAAAGCCGAGGAATTCAAAGTCTTGGCGAGCAAAGACGGCTGGGACAAGGCCGTGACCGAGTTCAACAAGCGGTACGGCAAGCAGGCCAAGGCCGACCCGAACGATCCGAACGTCTTCCGAGTGGATCATCAGGCGGGCCTGCAACGGATCTCCAGCGCCGACCTTCAGGTGCTGGCCGCCCAGGTATCCAATAGTCCCGCCTCTCAGATCGTCATGAACCAGGCACAGAGTGAAGGCCAATTCGTGGATCGGCTCTACTCTCTGATCCCCGACAAAGCCAACGCTCCCGCGCAGATGCCTTGGATCGTGGAGTTCAAACCCAACCAGACCTTCTACGTCCTGAAGACCTTGACAATGCAGCGGCTGACGCAGGAAGACTTCCAGAAAACGAAGGGGATGCTCGTGCGCCGCGAAGAGTACAGCCAGATCGAGAACCTGGCCGCCGTACACTTCAGTCCGGAGAACGTCGTTAAGCGTACGAATTTCCGGTTCGCCAACCCGGCGAACGAGCCGGCCGAAGACGAAACCAAGCAGCAGTCCCAGGAAGCGTCGTAATGACACAGCCGTCATGGAAGGACAATCGCGCCCTGTTCCTGATCTCGACGGGGGCACTGGCTTGGCTCGTGCCGGGGGCCGGACATTATGCCTTGAATGAGAAGAGGCGGGGCCTCGTCATCTTCGCGTTCGTTGTCCTGACGTTCCTCGTGGGTCTGTACGTGGGCTCGTTCGGCGTGATCGATCCCGTGCATGCCCGGCCCTGGTACGCCGCCCAAGTGATGAACTCGCCGGTGGTGATGCTCCTCGGACGCGTCGGCGCCGGCGACCACTACCGCGTCTTCGGCCGGGCCAACGAGATCGGCCAGATCTACACGAGCATCGCCGGATTGCTGAATCTTCTGTGTATCGTCAATGCCGTCTACACGGCCCATTTGCGTAGTGTTGGAGAATCGAAAGCATAAGATGATGGCGTTTGTCGCAACTGTGTTGGGCAGTTTCACCACCCCGATGAGAATCGGCACGGACCCCGTGTCCATGCTCTGGCTGCTGCCGCTGGTCGTGTCGATCGCGGTGGTTTATAAATCGACGAAGGTGTACCGCATCGACCCGTGGCCCTTCGTAAAGGAATCGGCCGTGCTGCTCGGGTCGATCATCGTGTTCATCGTGGTGGCCGCTGCCATTCTCTACGGCCTCACATGGATCGTCACGGTGCAACTCCCCTCGCTCTTGGACAAGTCCGCCTTTTAGCAGCACACTTCGCACGTTGACGACCACGCGGCGGAGATTGCTTCGTCGCCGTGCTCCTCGCCATGACATAAACGGGTGCGATACGTCATTGCGAGTGAAGCGAAGCAATCTCTGGCACACGATTCTCGGAATGCGCCGTTAGCTCAGGTCGTGCACCTCAGACCTTTGAATCACGCCTAACTCCACGAGGGCGTTGTAGGCGGCTTTCTGCTCGGCCTCTTTCTTGTTGGCGCCCCAGGCGCTGGGGAAGTGCCGCTGGTCGATGACGACCTCCGATTCGAAGCACTTGTTGTGATCCGGCCCCTTCTCGTCGAGCAGGACGTAAATAGGCGCCATGCTGAACAGCTCCTGGGCGTGCTGCTGGAGAAGAGACTTATAGTTCCCGTGCGCCTCCTCGCCATCGATCTGCTCGATCAGGGTGGCAAACTTCTGGAGAATGAAACCGCGGGCCGTCTCAAAACCGCTGTCCAAGTAGACGGCGGCAATCACCGCCTCCAGCAGGCCGGCCGCCAGCGACATCGGGAAAGACTGGTGGGAGACCATGCCTTTTCCGACCACCAGGAACTCCGGCAAGCTCAGCCGGCGGGCCACATGCGCGCAGGTCCCCCGCGAGACCAGCATGCTCTTCATTTTCGTCAGCTCGCCCTCTCCGTACATCTCGAACTTCTCGAACAGTGCCTGGCAGATAACGATGGAGAGGACCGCGTCGCCGAGGAACTCGAGCCGCTCGTTGCTGTCCAAGCGATTGTCCACGGAGGACGAGTGCGTGAAGGCCTTGACCAGTAGAGACGTGTCGGTGAATTCGTGTTCGAGAATCTGTTCGATCTGGTGCAGAGTGCCCTGATCCATTTGACCCTGTACGCATTCCGACTTGCGCCGCGGCGTAAGCGTCAACAAAGGTTCGACAACCCCTTGCAAGCAGATCACGAACATCGCTCCCTGAAGCGATCTTCGTGATTCGCTCCGCAAGCCCGAAAAGAGAGAAGGGAAGAAGGAAAGAACCAAGAGGATCCGCGGCCCTACGGTTCTTACCTTCCCCGCTTCTTACGTTCTTACTTTCGTGCCTCCCCTGACGGGATCACGATCAACGGGCCTGGCAATCAGCCTACCATCTGCAGGCCGGCCAGCGCGACGAACTTATCGTCCACGATTTCGAAGATCCCGTCAAGCCCTGTCACGGTAAAAATCCCTTTGGTCGCCGGCGCGACGTTGCAGAAGACCAGCCGGTGGCCGCAGTCACTCACCAGTTTCTTGAGTCTCAGCAGCTTGGACAGGCTCGAGGAGGTGATAATGTCGACCCGGGAAAAGTCGATCACCACTTCGCAGTCGCCGCGATCGCGGACGACCTGCGTAATCGTCTTGAGTTCCTCGCCCATCTCGGGCTCGAGCGGCAAATCCACAAGCATGATATCTTCGGACCAGTTCTGAATGCCCATCGTTGTCTCCTCTTGAGTCGTAATAGGGTCAGATTGTCACTCTTAATATCGGCAGGCGGATGCCAGGCTTTAAGGAAAATTGAGGGCTCGGTGCGTATCGGCGAGCCAACTCGCGAAGAAAATCCGGCGTCGCGGAATCGACCGATAATCCACCCCCACAGACGACTGTCCGCACCGATAGGAAATCGGATCGTCAAAACCTCAGAGCTTCCTGTCGAGCTTGCGGTAGCCGATGGCTTCGGCCAGATGCTCGCCGCGAATCTCCTCGCTGCCGTCCAAGTCGGCGATGGTCCTCGCCACTTTGCAGATCTTGTCGTGGGCCCGGGCGCTGAGTCCGAGCTCCATCATGGCCTCTTTGAGCATCAGCTCGCCCGTGGCATCGATCTTACAGAATTTCTCAAGCTGCTGGTGGCTCATGTGGGCGTTGGTCCGCGCCTTGCCGCCGGCCAGCCGGCGGGTCTGGACCGCACGGGCCGCCACGACGGTGGCCCGCAGCGAGTCGGAGTCGATCTGCCGGGCCTGGGAGCGGAGCTTGCTGAAGGCGACCGCCGGCACGTCGATGTGAATATCGATCCGGTCCACGAGAGGCCCGGACACCTTGGCCACGTAGCGGGCGATCTGGCCGGGGGAGCACTTGCAGGCCCGCAGGCTGCTGCCGAAATACCCGCACGGACACGGGTTCATGGCGGCCACCAGCATGAACTGTGCGGGGAACTGGATCGTCCTCTTGGCCCGAGAAACAATGACAAAACCATCCTCCAGGGGCTGGCGGATCATTTCGAGTACGTGCCGGGGAAATTCGACAAACTCATCCAGGAAGAGGATCCCGTAATGCGCCAAAGAGAGCTCGCCGGGCCGGGGCGAAGACCCGCCGCCGATCAGGGCTGGACCACTGGCCGAATGGTGTGGAGCGCGTACCGGACGAGTGGCCAGCAGCGCTTGGTCCTTTTTCAGCAGCCCGACCGCCGAGTAGATGCGCGTGGTCTCCAGGGACTCTTCCAGACTCAGGGGCGGCAGGATCGTCGCCAATCTCTGGGCGAGCATGGTCTTACCCGCGCCCGGCGGGCCGATCATCATAATGTTGTGGGCCCCTGCCGCCGCGATCGTCAGGGCCCGCTTGACGCTCTCCTGGCCTTTGACATCGGCGAAATCGACATCGTAGTGGGACGCGACGCCGAACAACTCCTCGATATTCGTCACGGTCGTATCCAGCAGGAGCTGGCCGGACAGAAAACCAACCGCCTGGGAAAGCGAGCCGACACCGAAGACCTCCATCTCTTGCACGACGGCGGCCTCTTTGGCGTTCTCCAGCGGCACGATCATCCGGGTAAAGCCGCTGGCCGCCGCCGTCATGGCCATGCTCAGCACGCCGTTGACCGGCCGGACCCGGCCATCCAGGGCCAGCTCGCCGACAATGACGTACTCCTTGAATGAGGGCCCCGCCAGGACACCCTCGCCGATGAGCGTGCCCAGGGCGATGGGCAGATCGAACGCCGGACCGGCTTTCTTGACGTCCGCCGGAGCAAGGTTGATAAGCGACTGCGTCTTGGGAAATCGGAACCCGCAATTGACGATGGCGCTGTGAACGCGTTCGAGGCTCTCTTTGACGGCCGCATCGGGCAGACCCACGACGATAGATTTCTCCAGACCGCCGCGGGCAACGTCCACCTCAACCTCACAGATAATGCCCTCAATGCCCTCCAGGGTCACACTGTGCAATCTCGCCAGCATACTTTCATCTCCGAATCCAAAACAGGGCCACGCGGCAATTCTACGCCCCGGCCCTCCGGCTCTCAAGGGAATTCCGGCGTCCCGCTCGACCCAGGCAACGAGCCGCGCAGTCGTCGAGCGATGGGACTCTTCTTCTTTCACCCTTTTTCGTTTCCCCGCCCATTCGGCTTCGCTCAGAGCCCGCCCTGAGCGACAGCCGAACGGGGCAGGCTCTGAGCGGGGATGACATTTCTTTCGGCAATACGGGTTCGAGCATAGAGGAGCCCCTCAGTCACGACCCCGATCCATCTTCCGCCCCAGCAGCAACAGGCTCGGGGATTTGGCTTTGTTTTTGCGAAGGCACGCTCTCTCGCTCTTGATGTAAACCCTCATACACCAACAGGTTAGCCGTAATCTGGCCCGCGCCCGATTGGGTTTGTTTTGCACAATCGGTCGCCACCTCCCGGCTCCCCGATGCTGCGCCCTGGCCCGGTTGTGCACCCCAAGTCCCCGTCTCCCTCCGGGCCGGGCCCTCACCGGCGCAAATTGGGTTTGTTTCGCACAATGGCTCATCCGCGTCCGCCACGTTCGTAGTACCGCCGTGAGGCGGCTCTTGGTAGGTTGGGCGTCCCCGCCCGACTTCTTCTTTAGGCGAGCGAGGACACTCGCCCCACGCAGGCTCACTACCCGCCAATCCGCCCTCCGGCACCGCTCCCTCCTTCGACGGCTCCATCTCCCGCATCAG
>JAPLMX010000158.1 GCA_026386805.1 Phycisphaerae bacterium
GTGAGCGTCCGGCGAACCCATCTTGGCATCGTGGATGTCCAGCGATACTGTGCCCTCCTATAAAGGAGGTGCATCATGGCACAGAAGACATCCCAGTCGTTGAGTCCACGGGGCCGGTTTTGGCGGAAGCATGTCCAGCAATGCCAGAGATCCGGCGCGACGCAGGTCCAGTACTGCAAGGAACACCACCTGTCGGTCGCGGCCTTTCGCTGGTGGCAGCGGAAGCTGGGGCATAGTCAGCCGCGGCGGGATCCCCAGAAGGCGTTACCGACCGAGCCCGTACCGACCTTCACGGAGATCCGGATCCCCGCGGGTGAAGCCACGGCGGCCGCGTATGCCTATGAGATCGTCCTCCCCAACCGCACCCAAGTGCGGCTGCAACAGAATTTCGATGCCGAGGCCGTCGCCGCGCTGGTATCTCTGTTGGGGGCCCCATGCTGACCTGGGGGCGCACGGTTCGGATTTTTGTCTGTGTGCCCCCCACGGATATGCGGAGAGGCTTCGATGGGTTGGCTGCCACGGCCCAGACGGTGACGCATCAGGACCCATTGAACGGTCATCTGTTTGTCTTCTTCAATCGGCGGCGGGATCGGGTCAAGATTCTGTACTGGGATACGAGTGGCTATTGTCTGTGGTACAAACGTCTCGAAGCCGGGCAGTTTTCTCTGTCCGGTTCTGTCCCGGACCAGGACAGTGTGGAATGGGACCTGCCCCAGTTGACGTTGATTCTGGAAGGAATCGACCTGGCCGAGAGCCATCGGCACCGGCGGTATTCCCGCCCGGCGTCCCCCGTGGCGTCCCCAGAGTAAAAAAGATACAATCATTGTGTATTTTCTCTGGTTTTGGGGTTGACCGTTCGGGACCGGAGGATAGAGTATCTTCCATCATGGCGACGCCGACACAGACTCCGGTTTCACAGATTCCCCGCATCACGGCCCAGACCCCTGCGTCCGCGCTTCCCACGGAGGTGGTCACCCTGCAACAGATGGTCCTGCAACTACTGGGGCAAATCAATGAGAAGACCCGGGAGAACTTCGATCTACAGTGTCAGTTGGACTGGCTCAAGCGTCAGCTGTTTGGCCGCAAATCCGAAAAGATGGATCCGAACCAGCGGTTGCTGTTCGAGGATCTCTTTGCGAAGCTCCAGAAGCAATTAGAGCCGCAACCCGCACCGCAGGTCCCCACGCCACCGCCGGCCTCTAGCCCGAAAGTCCCCCCGGCGAATCGACCCTCTCGTCGCAACGGCCGGGTGCCTTTGCCGGCGGATCTTCCTCGGGTCCCCGAATACCTGGATCCGGACCCGAGGCTGATCGAGAATATGCGTTGCCTCGGGGAAGACATTACCGAGATTCTGGAATACATCCCCGCGGGCTTCTACGTCCGCCAGATCATCCGACGCAAGTACGCGCCCCGCGGCGGTTTGGGTTCGGTGGTCATGGCTCCTCTGCCGCCCTTGCCCATCGAAAAGGGACGGCCCGGTCCGGGGGTCCTGGCCTACATCATCACGAGTAAATACTGCGAACATTTGCCGTTGTATCGGCTGGAGCAGATCTTTGCCCGCCATGGCTTGCATATCCCCCGGACCACGCAGTGGGACTGGGTGCGCGACAGCGCCGACTTATTGTTGCCGATCGTCCTGGCGATGAAACGGCTGATCTTGGCCTCGGTCAAGATCCATACGGATGACACCCATATCCCGATCCAAGACAAGTCTCGTACGCAGGTTCGGGAGGGTTACCTTTGGCCTCACATTGACATGGCCAACAATGTGTATTTTGACTACACCACCACGCGTAGCGGGGAAGGCCCGGAACAGATGCTGGGGGGCTACCAAGGCTACATCCAAGCCGATGCCTTCCCTGGGTATGACGGCCTGTACGGGAAAGGCAAGGCGACGGAAGTGGGTTGCTGGGGCCATGCGCGGCGCAAATTCGATGAGGCCCTGCAGACCGATCCGATCCGTGCCAACCAGATGCTGGCCTTGATCGCTCAGTTGTACATCATCGAAGAGAAAGCCAAAGAAGAGCACTTGGATGCCGAGGGGGTCAAGGCCCTGCGGCAAAAGTTCAGCAAACCCATTCTGGAAGACCAAATCAAACCACTGCTGGAGGGCTGGAGCCCTGAGGTTCTCCCGAAGAGCCCGATCGGCAAGGCGGTCACGTACGCGGTGAATCAATGGGAGGCCTTGAACCGCTATTTGGAAAACGGCATCCTTTGCATCGACAACAGCCTCTCCGAACGCGTGATCAAGCTGGTGGCCCTGGGCCGCAAGAACTGGCTGTTCAGTGGCAGTGACGGAGGGGCCCAGCGAGCCGCCATCCTCTACAGCCTGATTGCCAGCTGCAAGCTCTGCAAGATCGACCCCTTCTTATATCTGCGTGACGTTCTGGAGCGAATCAACACCCATCCGGCCAACCGGATCGATGAGTTGACGCCCCCCAGGTGGAAGGAATTGTTCCTGCCCAAGATTTCTCTGCCGAGCTTCAAAGCCAAGGTAGAGAGTCGCGCCGAGTGACCGGACTCTCCCCATCCCACCACAATCCCTCGTTTTGCCTTCGATTCACCAAGCGTAGTCTGCAAATGTGATGCCAAACGCCCGGGCGGGAGGAATGGGTTCGCCGGACGCTCACCTCCAAGCAGGCAGGGGGCCAGGAAAGCCACGACCTGGTATGGCCATCGGCGCGAAATTGGCTTTGTTTGTACAGCCGGCCACGGCCGATTGGGTTTGTTTGGTGCGACTGGCGGTCCCCTCTGTGGCTATTGGCTTTGTTCTTCCCTTTCGTACTACTACTTGTCAGAATCTTGCTCTCTTGCGCAAATTTCGGATCGACTGAGACGCAAGTCCTTGAAACACAAATACTTGGTTCTCACACGGAGCCACAAAGCCACGGAGCTTGAGGGGGCATTTCTGTACCGATCTTCTTCGTGTCTTCGTGCCTTGGTGTGAATCGATTTTTGGTGGCGGCCGGACTTCGGCGAGCTCAGTCGAGCCGAGGCCGCGCTCGGCCATTGGTGCCATTCGTGGTTCTGCTTGCGGCCCAGGGTTATGTCGATCCCTCCCCAGCGTTGGTCCGCCCATAGATCGTTCACTATTCAATTGTATGCACATCATACAGAGCGCCATATTCTCCGTCAAGTGAAATTCAGGTATCCGCCGGGTTTTTTGTGGTCAGGGCCGGCGGCCCGCGGAGCGAGCGAAAATTGTACCTGACACCTTTAGTTCTCCTTCGCGAAAGACCCGCGCGATCGTTTCACTGTCTAACACGGAAGCGAAAGGCAGACCGGGATCATGGAGAAAAGAATCGGCAATGACGGCAAAGGTATTCTTGTCATCCGTTCGCGGTGTCGATAGGCTAATCATGACAAAGCCCTCCCTGGTTCTTAGGGCAAGACGAGCCAAGGAGGGCTATCAATGATATCGGCCAAGGAAGGCCGAAAACATGATACCGCTCCGGTAGCCCGGAGCAAGAATTTCGTGCCGGAAAGAGATCGACATGATTTCCTTCAGGCACACGGAGAGTTTGTGTGCCCGCAAGACCCAAAACTCACGGCAGTGCCATTCGGAACTGAGCCTTCTGTATCCCCATTACCTTGTGGGGGAGGCCCCCGCGAACTCCGGCGAGACCGTTCCCTCGTGGGTATCCCCTCTCGACCGGGCCGCTGGAAGGAACCAACACCAAGATCCGGGTTCTGCAACGCAAAGCCTATGGCTTTCGGGACACGGAATTCTTCAAACTCAAGATCTACGGCTTGCACGAAACCCGCTATGAGCTGATCGGCGGAGTCAAAGGGAAGTATGCTAAAACCGGATGAGCCGTGACGAAGTATGTCGGGCATTACAATACGGTTCGCCTGCACAGTGCGATCGGCTACGTCACGCCCCAGGACAAGCTGGAAGGACGAGCCGAGCAGATCATGGCTGCCCGCGACACCAAGCTCGAAGCGGCCCGGCAGACGCGACGAACCGCCGCCGTGGCCCAGACTAACTAGGGAGATAGAACGCATCGCGATCTAAAAGGACCCTGCGGAAAGCGACAGCCCTTACCCTTCGCAGAGGCCGACGGTAGGCCCCCGCAAGGCGGAGGCCACGCCGTCATTGCGTGGCGGCCGACTTGCCGGGCCGGATTTCGCGAAACAGGCGAGGAGAGCCAGGGGCCTTCCTCGAAAGCACGAGGGAAGGCCCGTGGCGGACGCTCGAAGGGAACGGTCCGTTCCCCGGCGAAAGCAGCCACGAACCGGCGAGAGCTACCGGATCTTCATCTGTCAAATGCGGCACTTGACAGATGCCATACAGGAGTTGATAATGTCAAAGTCAAGCCAGCGATCGATTCGCTCGGCCGAATATAGCAGTTGTCCAATTCCCGCTGAACCAACACAGCCGTGGGTCGTGAGTCGGGCCAAGTGGAGGTCAGTCAGAGTAACGAGAGCACGAGTATAGCGTGTTCGGCCATACATCGAGCACAACAGGTATCGGACTCCGTTCATCTCCTACTCGATGTACGATCGGATGAGTGCATCTTCAGGAGGTAGGAACATGAAAGACCGAAGGGGCTTCACTCTCATTGAGCTACTCGTTGTCATATCCATCATTGCCCTCCTCCTGGCCATATTCATGCCGGTGCTATCCAAGGCCCGGCAGCATGCCAGAACAACCAAGTGCTTGGCGAACCTGAGGCAATGGAATATACATTTGGTTGCCTATGTGAATGATAACGACGGCAGATTCTTTACCGGCGCCTGGCCTGATCGGGGTACGTGGTGGCCCCTTCAACTTCCCAAGAAGCTTCAGAGCTACAAAGAAAACAAGCTATGGCTCTGCCCCGAAGCCACCAAGCCGATTTTTGAAGAAGACGGATTCGCCATTCCCAAATGGGGCTTCCACAATGCCTGGGGGATTTACCGTGGCGTTGCAGAGAATGGATACCCCTACCCAGCAGATGGGGTCGCCGGCAGCTATGCTCTGAACGGCTACTTTCTCCGCACTACTAGACCGTTTGCAAGCGGGGTGCCGAAAGAGCAGGGTTGGCGGGATTACCCCGCGGGTGGAGGCATACCGGTGATGTTAGATGCAACGAATATTCAGCTATGGCCTTTGCCAAGCGATGAACCTCCGGGCAATGAGGAAGAAGCCTGGAAGTGCGAGACCAAGATGGGCAGTGCGTGTATTGACCGACATGGCGGCTCCGTGTGTGTTTTGTTCGGGGATGGCCATGCTGAGAAGATCGGGCTGAAAGGACTGTGGACATTGCAGTGGCTTAAGGGTTTTGGTGCGGGAGGTGTTCAGCCCCAGGATTGGCCCGAATGGATGCGAGGATATCGTGACTACTGAGCGTAGGGCCGTGTTCTCGATACAGGGCGTCGGAGTTTCTTGGCAAATCGGGCCCAGTCGCTGCTCACGTCCTTGCACCGTTCGAGCCGCTCCAGATCCCGCTGAAACAACACAGGCAGATTGGGCCACTGGGTTTACTGGGCATAGGGTAGGAGATGGATAGTCTGAGGGTCAAACGGAGGAGTAGAAAGATGAACCGAGAGAATCCAAGAGTTGCTTTGATTGGGCTGTTGTGTCTGGCGTTCCTGGCAGGAAGCGCCGACGCACAGATTACCGGGACCCTGACCCCGGACAATATCAACAATGTCCAAGCGGCAGGGACTACGCAGACATACACACTGAATTATGAGGTCACGGTCCCCAATACGCCGACCGGCGAGGTTGACGTGATGTTCCTCACGGACAGCACGGCAAGCATGGGAGGCTACATCAAGGGTATGCAGACGGCTTTCAGCAGAATTGTCACGGGAATCGCAAGGGAGCTTCCCGCCATGGACGTTCGATACGGCGTCGCCGATTACCGGGATTACCGGGATGGCGACCCCTACTCGACGACAGGTGTAAACCTCCGGCAGGGTTTCACTTCCGATGCCGCCAGCGTCCAGAGGGCGATCGATTCACTGTCTCCGGGCGGAGGGGGGGATACGCCGGAGGAACAGCTCAAAAGCATGCAGACTCTTGCAAATGAATGGCTTAGCGCCGAGTACGGCGGCCGGCCAGACGCCCAGAAACTCCTGATCTGGGGTGGCGACGCACCGGGTCACTACTTCGGCAAATCGCCCGCCGACGGACCGCCGGACTGGTATCCAAGTCTGACAGAAACGATCGCCTCGCTCAACAGTCAAGGCATCAAAGTCTTTGGATTGAACGTCGGCAGCGACAACGCGGGCATCGACGACTTGTCCTATGGCCAGCAGGAGGACAACATCACTTCTGCGACCGGCGGCACGTCCTTCTACAAAATCGGCAGCGGCAACAACACGATCGAGGAGGTCATTGTCGGAGCCATCACCGCCGGCGCCACGACGCTGACGAACATCACCTTGAAGCTGGCGCCCGACGACGGCGACTTCACGGTCACACCGTGGACCGACCCGAGGATTGGATCCTGGAGGGACACGACGGTTAGCGGCGAGTTCTCCTTCGATGCAACAGCACCACTCGGGGCCGGCATCGCGGACTTCGACTATGTGCTTCTCGGCAACGGCGCGGAATTGGCCCGGTCGCATATCTGCCTGACGGCATGTCCTCTGCAGGGATATACCTTGAGCATATCCTCTACCGAGGGAGGTTCCGTGATAGAACCTGGCCAGGGAGATTTCCCGGGTTACTGCCATGAGTCCGTCCCGATAAAAGCCAGGGCTGAGACCTGCTACAAGTTCAAGGAATGGACCGGTACGGCCGTAGATGCCAATAAGGTTGAGGCGCCGAAGGAACCTGAAACAACCGTATTTGTCGATGCGGACTACACGCTGATTGCCAACTTCGAGCTGGATCCAAATCTGTACCTTCTGGAGATATCGTCCACTGAAGGAGGATCTGTGGTGGAACCAGGAGAGGGCACATTCCCGTATCTCTGCAATCCCCGTGTCCCCATAGAGGCCCAACCGGACATCTGCTATGAGTTCACAGGATGGACCGGTACGGCCGTAACTAACAATAGGGTTGAGGGACCGAATGATCCCAAAACAACCGTAATCGTCGATGCAAACTACACTTTGATCGCCAACTTTGCGTTTGAGAATCTGCCCATCATATTACCCAGCGAGGGCGGTACTGTCGTCATAGTCGATATAAGACCCTGGAACGGATGTGAAAGACTCGTGACTGTTGAGGCCAGGCGCGATCCTTGCTACGAGTTTATCTCATGGAGGGGATCAGCGGTCGATGTGGGTAAGGTGGCCGAGGATGCTCCTGCGAGGACCGGATTTCTGGCGGATAGGAAGTACACACTGCAAGCCCATTTCGAACCTACGATGATCGAGGACGATTTCGAATCGTACAATGACATCGATCCCAATGAACCCGGTAGCAACAGAATATTCGATGTCTGGGTCGACGGCTATGGAGACGATACCAACGGGGCGCTGGTCGGCAATCTCTATGCTCCTTATGCTGAGCAACATATCGTGCACGGCGGCAGACAGTCGATGCCATATTCGTACGATAACGATATGAAGATCTCCACGGCGACCAAGACCGTTGATTGCCCGTGTGACTGGACCGAGGCGGGCGTAGCGACGTTATCAGTGTGGTTCCGGGGTGACCCGACGAACTTGCCAGAGCTCATGTTCGTTGCCGTGAACGGCGACGCCGTGGTCTATCATGATAACCCGGCGGCGACCCGGATCGCCGTCTGGACCGAGTGGTCTATCGACTTGCAGGCCTTTGCCGATCAGGGCGCCGATCTTAGGAATGTGGACACGATTACCATCGGCTTCGGCGTGAAGAATGCTCCGACCGCCGGAGGTCAAGGGAAGGTCTACTTCGACGACATCCGCCTGCTGCGTCCGGCGCAGGAACCGTAGGGAATGGAACGGTGGGGAATGGAACGGTGTCAGGGGGACTGCGAAGGCCAGCCCTCAAATTAACAATTAAGCCAGGGGAATCCCCAACATCGATAGTCCCCGGAAACGGAATTCGGCCAGGTAGTCCCGCAGATCCAGCTCTTGCCAGTCCAAGATGTATCGCGTAGGATGGTTGCCGGTGTATGGAGACAGGTGTATGGTATGACCGTACCGATAGGGAAGGCCCAATTCGGCACGTGAGATTCAGAATCGATATGCCCCAAAGCAATTATCCATACTGACCCCAGGAAAGGATCAACCCGTGGCAAACCAGAAGAGCAAACCAGCGAAGGACCAGGGCACGTCTTACAGTCGAAGAACATTTCTGCAAGCAACGGCGGCATCGGTGGCACTGCCCTACCTGATCCCGGCGTCCGCGATGGGGAAAGACGGCAACACCGCGCCCAGCAACCGCATTGTGATGGCCGGCATAGGCCTCGGCAACATGGGCGGGGGCGATCTGGAGTCATTCCTGGGTCGGGGTGATGTCCAGTACGTGGCCGTGTGCGACGTAAAGAGAGATGTTCGGGACGGCAGAATGAACCATGTGAACGAGAAGTACGGCAACAAGGACTGCAAAGCCTATAATGACTTTCGCGAGGTCCTGGCACGCGGTGATATCGACGCGGTGCATTGCGCCACGCCGGACCACTGGCACGCGCTGGTGGTGATCGAGGCCTGCCGCAACGGCAAGGACATCTTCTGCCAGAAGCCCGAGACCAGGACGCTCCGGGAAGGCCGGCTGATGATCAACGCCGCCCGGCGTTATAGTCGCGTCGTGTCCGGCGGCAGCCAGCGGGTGCTGGAGGATTACCGCAAGACGGTCGACGCCTGCTGGGGTGGGAGCAAGGGCATTGTCAAGTCGATCAACGTCAACGTCGGCCCCTTGCCGACGGACTGCAACAAGGCAGGGGAACCCGTCCCCGACGGTTTCGACTGGGACCGGTGGCTGGGTCCCGCCCCCTGGGCGCCGTATCATCCCCACCGCTGCAGCGGCAGCTACAACATCGACGGCACCAGTTGGCGGTCGTTCAAGGATTACTCCGGCGGCGGCCTGACCGACTGGGGCGCCCACCATTTCGGCGGCGCGACGTTTGCCCTCGATGTCCGGGAGCTGGAACCCGAGGAAGTCCTCTTCCATAACGAAAACGGCAAGAAGTACGCGACTTGCCGCTATCCGAACGGCAAGCTGCTGCACCACAATTGTCCGGGCCGAGGGAACCTGGACGTGGAAGGCACGAGTGAACAAGGTCCCTCGAAGCCGGTTCCGGGCTACGCCGGAACGGGCGGCATCGATGGGGACTTCATCGACTGCGTCAAGACGCGCAACAAGCCCTTCCGCGACATCGAACTCGCGGTCCACACCGCTACCGTGTGCCACCTGTTCCTCATTGCTTACGAACTGGAGCGGTCCCTGAAATGGGACACGGTGAAACAGCAGTTCGTGAACGACGACGAAGCCAATCGCCTTGTCGACGTTGCCCGAAGAGAGCCCTGGGTGCTTTAAGCACGCGATGATTGCGACAAGGAGACTTGATTATGACGAGCAAAGAAATGACTACCATGACACTGGCGTCCGGCGTGGCGGCTGGAGCCGCGACCCAAGCCGTGGCCCAGACTGATTCCGCCGCAGTAGACAATGCCTTCAATACCCTCAAGACCTATGACTGGGGCGCGGACCGCGCGGCCTTGAACCCGATCGACCAGGCGATCATCGCCTCGCACGGCGATGCCGTCGCACGCAAGGCGCTGGAAAAACGCCTGGTGGGCGCATTGGCCGGCGGCCTCTCACGATCCGCACAGGACTATGTGTGCCGCAAGCTGAGGGTCGTGGGCACGGCCCAGTCCGTCGAGACCCTCGCCGCTCTCCTGCCGGCCGAGCAGACCTCGCACATCGCGCGCTACGCCCTGCAGCGCATTCCGGACGAGAAGGCGACCGAGGCAATGCGGAACGCGCTGCCGAAGGTCAGCAGCAAGCTCAAGCCGGGCATTATTGGTTCGCTGGGCGTGCGTCGCGACAACAAGAGCATCGAGGCCATCGCGCAGCTTCTCGGCGACTCCGACCTCCAAGTCGCCCAGGCCGCGGCCCAAGCGCTGGGCCTGATCGGCACACCGACTGCGGCCAAGGAACTGAGCAAGTTCGCGAAGAGCGTCTCTGCCAACATGAAGGTGCCGGTAGCGGATGCCTGCCTGATCTGTGCCGAGCAGTTGCTGGCCGACGGTAAGAAGTCCGAGGCCACAGCTTTGTACGGGCAGCTCAAGGGCGATGACCAGCCTGCGCACGTTAAGGTTGCCGCCATGAAAGGTATGCTGGCCGCTGCGACGAAGAAGTAAAGCCGGACAATGAGTAGACAGAGGATTCAATGTCAAAGGGGGCACGACCGCTATGAGGGTTGTGCCCCTTTGCATCGGGACGAAAGGAGCAAGACCATGGAGCGACGGACCTTCTGTCGCACAGGAGTACTGGCGGCAACCGGAATGATAGCGCCGTCCGCGACCGCGTCGGGGGCGGCGCCCGGGCAACCCATGAAGCTTGTGATCGGCAGTGACCACGCGGGTTTTCCCTTGAAGGGACCGGTCCTCGAGCTGCTGCGCTCCTGGGGGCACACCATCAATGACGTCGGGACCTATTCGGCGGCTCCCGTCGATTTTCCCGACATCGCCAAGAAGGTGTGCGGTGAGATTCTGACCGGACGCGCGCAACGCGGTGTCATGGTCTGCGGCACGGGCGTCGGCGCGGCGATTGCGGGCAACAAGGTCCGGGGCATTCGCGCGGCGCTGTGTCACGACACCTTCTGCGCGCATCAATGCGTCGAGCACGACGACGTCAACTTGCTGTGCATGGGCGCCTGGGTCATCGGTGTCAAGCTGGCCGAAGAGATTCTGCGGGCGTATCTGAATGCCCACTTCAGCACCGACGAGGATTTCCGTCGCCGGGTGCGGAAGCTGGAGGATCTCGAGGCGTTCCGGCCTGAGAAATAGTAGAACAGGAGAAATGACAATGCGGAAAGTAACGCGTAGGGAGTTTGTGAAAGGCGGTTTGGCCGCGGGATTGGCGCTGGGATGGACTCGATCCGCCCGGTCGGCCGGTTCGAGCAGCGAGGTGCGTCTGGCCATCGTGGGGCTGGGTGGGATCGACGTTCCCGGCAGCGTGGGCGGCCGGGGTCGCCAGCTCATCGACGCGTTTCGGAAAGTCCCCGGGGCCCGGATCGTCACGCTGTGCGATGTGGACCAGGCGATTCTGGAGCATGGCGCAGCGCTCATGAAGAAGGCGGGCACTACGGTCACCGCCTGCACCGATCTCCGCCGCGTGCTCGACGACAAGAACGTGGACGCGGTAGTTGTGGCCCTGCCCAACCACTGGCACGCGCTGGCCGCCGTCTGGGCGTGTCAGGCGGGCAAAGACGTTTACGTCGAGAAGCCGCTGGCGTACAACATCTGGGAAGGGCGGCAAATCGTCGCCGCGGCGCAGAAGTACGGCCGCATCGTGCAGGTGGGCACGCAGAGCCGGTCCAGCAGCGCGCTGCGGGAGGCCGGCGAGTTCGTCCGCAGCGGGCAGATGGGCAAGCCCCGTTACGCTCACGCCGTCGTCTACCGGTCGCGCGCGAGCCTCGGTAAGGTGGCCGGACCGACGCCGGTTCCGCCCACCGTGGACTATAATTTGTGGAGCGGCCCGGCGCCCCTGGAGCCGATCCACCGCAAGCAATTGCACTACGAGTGGCATTGGTTCTGGACCTACGGCAACGGCGAGATCGGCAACAACGGGCCGCACTATCTGGACGTCTGCCGCTGGATGTTGGGCGTCAACGAGCCGCCGCGCCACGCGCTGAGCATCGGCGGCCGATTCCTGTTTGACGATGACGGCGAAACTCCCAACACCCACATCACCCTCCTGGACTGCGAGCCCGCGTCGATCCTCTGCGAGATTCGCGGTCTGCCCGAGGACAAGAAGCCGGCCGGCTCGTTCCGCGGCCTAAAGACGGGGGTCCTCATCCAATGCGAGGGCGGCTACCTGCGGACGGATCTGACGGGTGGAACCGCGTTCGATAATCAGGACCAAGAGATCAAGAAGTTCGCCGGCCCCAAACCCAATGACATGGTCGTCACGCACGTCACCAACTTTGTCGAGGCGGTGCGCAGCCGCAACGCCGGTCAACTCCACGCCCCGGCCTTGGAGGGGCACCTCTCCACGGCGTGCGCTCATATCGCCAATGTCTCCCACCGGCTGGGCGCGGAATCGAACCCCGAGGCGATTCGCGCAGCGATCCAGAAGGCAGCGCCAACGACAGAGGCCGCCGGAGTATTTGCGGATGTGTTCGAGCGCTACCAGCAGTACCTTGCGGCCAACGGCGTCGCGCGCAATGCCGCGCCGGGGGTCCTTGGCGCATGGGTGACGCTGGATTCTGCCAGCGAGCGCTTCGTCGGCGCGTTTGCGGACCAGGCCAATGCCATCGCCACGCGCGAGTATCGCGCGCCGTTCGTCGTGCCTACGGTCGCTTGAGGTCCTGACATGATTCCATGCCTATTCTCTGTCAGTTACGCCGGGCTGTGGGGCCAGGCGGCTCTGTCATTGCCCGATTTTCTCCGCAAGGCGCAGCAGCTTGGCTATCCGGCGGTGATGCTGATGGCCAAACGGCCGCACCTTTCGCCGCTCGATGCGTCGGACGAAATGCGGGCCCGATGGAAGGAGACGCTGGCCGAAACGGGTGTTCGATGTGCCGTGATGGGCGCCTACACCGACTTTTCAGGGGCGGGGGCGGCGGAAGTCCCTCACCTGGAAATGCAGATCGCGTACGTCGAAAGCACGGCCCGGCTGGCACAGTCACTGGGGGCCCAAATCGTTCGTGTCTTCACCGCCTATGAAAGCCCTGCCGCGCCGTTGGCCACCATCTGGAATCGCACCGTCGCAGCCCTGCGGGAATGCTGCGATCGGGCGGCGGCCTTGGGCGTCACCATCGCTATCCAGAACCATCACGACGTAGCGGTGCACAGCGAAGTGCTGCTCGAGTTGCTCAGCGACATCGATCGCCCCAACTGCAAGGTGGGATACGACGCCTGGTCGCCGGCCCTGCGCGGCGAAGATCTGTTCGAGTCGGCCCGCCGCCTGGCTCCCCATGCGGTCTGCACCACCAACGCCGACTATGTGCGTTTGCCCCGCTATCGCTATCAGCCGGAATTCGTCAACTATCTCCCGGCCGCGCCCGACTGGATCCGCGCCGTGCCGTTCGGCGACGGGTTCATCGACTACCCGGCGTTCTTCGCCGGACTCCAGGCCGGCGGCTTTGACGGCGTGGCGACTTTTGAAATGTGCTCACCCCTGCGTGGCGGCGGCAGTGTGGAGAATCTGGATCGCTGCGCCACCCGCTATCTGGACTGGATGCGGCAGCACGGTTTTATTCGTACCTGACACCTTAGTAAGGGTATTGGCTTATCTTCAAGTCCACTCTGACATGAGGATGGTTTGGATCATGCGAATTCAGTCCGTCTTCGCCAGATCGAGGAAGACGATGCTCGACGGATTGCCGACGGGGGTGTAATGGCCGGTGAAGGTCAGGCCGCCCGTCTGGCGCTCCACGCGAAAGATCGCGACATTGTCGGCCCGCTGATTGCAGCAGTAGAGGAACCGGCCGGTGGGGTCGAAATTGAAGCTGCGCGGATAGTTGCCGTGCGTCCACTCCTCGCCGACATAGGTCAGGGCGCCGGCAGCGCCGACGGAGAAGATCGCGATGCTGTCGTGCAGACGGTTGCCCGCGTAGAGGAACCGGCCCTCGGCGGAAACCAGGATTTCCGAGGTGAAATTGCTGCCCGCGAACCCGGGCGGCAGGGTGGAGATGGTTTGCCGTGCGGCCAGCCGGCCCTGTTGGGCCTCGTAGTCAAACAGGACGATGTTCGAGCCTTCCTCCTGAAGGCAGTAGAACCAGCGTCCATTCGGATGGAAGAAGAAATGCCGCGGCCCATCTCCCGGCGGCAACGAAAGCGCGGGGGGATCGTTCGGCGTGAGCATGCCCTGGGTGTCGTCGAACTTCCAGATGAAGATTTGATCCAAGCCCAGATCGATGTGCAGAACGAAGCGCCCCGCAGGATCGGCCCCAATCATGTGCGCATGCGTTCGGTCGTGTCCGCTGAAGGCAAAGGTTCCCGTCGGGGCGTTCGTTGCCTTCTTCGGTCCCAGCGTCCCCGCATCCACCTTGACGTCGGTGGCGACACTCAGACTGCCGTCGGGCAGAATCGGCAGCACCGCCACGGAGCCGCCGAAATAATTGGCCACCAGCAGGAACCTCCCGGATGGATGCACGCTCACATAGGTGGGTCCGGCCCCGCCGGAAGGGACGGTGTTGAGCAGCTTCAACTGCCCGTCCGTGCGATTGATCGCGAAGGCGCTGACCGTGCCTTCGTTGCCTTCGCCCACCCGGTCCGTCTCGTTGGCCGAATACAGGCGGGTCCCGGCGGCATTCAAAGCTAAGCAGCTCGGACTCGCCCCCAGCTCATAGACGCCGCACGGGGTCAGGGCCCCGGTGGTGCGATCTGCCTCAAACAGGTGAATGCCGCGTCCATTTCCGGGAGGCAAATCGACCTGCGTGGGCAGCACGTCGCGGAGTGGTGAACTGAACGTGCCCACATAGGCCATGAGCGGCCTCTTAACTTCGGCCGCTTGCGCCCTAAGCAGACCCGCCATCAGCGAGGCGCCGCCTGCCAGTGCGGAGGAAGATTTCAAAAACGAGCGTCTGGAAATTACCATCAGACAAACTTTGTTTGTCCCGGCATGGCCATGGGCTTGATGGGCAATTTCATATCCCAGGTCAGGTTGTCGGGCACGAGTTTCTCCTCGGAATTCAAGGCTTCGGTCCAGGAGACCTCTTTTCCGGTGTAGGCGGCCATGCGTCCCATGAGAGCCATGAGCGTGCTGTGCGCCATCCAGATGCCATCATTGATGGGTTTGCCGCTGCGGATGGAGGCGAACAATTCGTCATGCTCGACCTGGTACATGTCGGCCTTGGGACCACTATAGTGCCAGGACTCCTTGCCTGTGATGATGGGATCACTCCAGTTCTTGATGGTGCCCACACCCTCGCTGCCCATGAGATAGTCCGAGTTGTCACTGTAGCAATTGCTGATCTGACGTTGGGCCATGAACGCGCGAACGCCGTCGGGGAATTCGTAGAAAACGTCGATGTGGTCGAAGATATCGCCTTCGCCATTGGGGAATTGGCGACCGCCGGTGGCCACCGCCTTGAGCGGCAGGACGCCGTTCATCGCCCAGGCAATCTTGTCGATGCTGTGACAGGCTTGTTCCACCAGCCCATCCCCGGAGAGCCAGGTGAAGTTGTACCAGTTGCGGAGTTGCCATTCCACGTCAGTCACGCCGGGGGCGCGACGGCTGGCCGGGGGCATGGGTTTCACCGGTCCGGTCAGATAGGTGGCATAGATGGCGCGAATCGAGCCAATGGCGCCCTGGTGGACCTGCTCGTAGAAAGCACGACGCGACGGGTGCCGCCGCCAGCAGTAGCCGGACATCAGACACAGGTTCTTTTCCTTGGCCTTGGCGGCGGACTCGAGGACGGAGCGCACGCCGGGGGCGTCGGTGGCCACGGGCTTCTCGCAGAAGATATGTTTGCCGGCCTCGACGGCAGCCTTCAGATGCTGCGGCCGGAAACCCGGGGGTGTGGCCAGGAGAACGACATCCACGCCGCTATCGATCACTTTCTGGTAAGCGTCCAGTCCTACGAAGCACGCATTGTCGGGGACCTTGACGCGGGACCCGAATTGCTTCTCGGCCGCGAGGCTCTTGCGGCTGCTCTGCAAGCGGTCCTCGAAGACGTCGCCCATGGCGGTCAGGACTACGCCTTCACTGGTGCTCAGAGCTTGTGCGGCGGCGCCGGAACCGCGTCCCCCGCAGCCGATGAGCCCGATTTTCAGAGCATCGCCCGGAGAGCGGGCCGCGGAGGCTTGCCCAGCCAAGGCCAAGGGGCTCGCGAAAGCACTGCCAAGGGCGGCGACGCTGGAGGTCTTGAGAAACTGCCGACGGGACGAATTGACAACTGATTGTGATTTTGATTTTTCCATGGAGACGCTTATACCCCTGAGTGAAACACAGATCAAGGCAAAAAAGCGGACAGAAATCTTGATGACACGCTTCGCTGATTCCTGTGACGGTCGCCGGCGTTCAGAAGAGCAGAGCGAATGCCCCCCCAGAATACCTCCATCTTGGCGACGCTACCCCCAAACCCCCGGCATTTGCCGCTTTGGGCCAATCGCATGGTAGTAGGAGTATCTCGGGGGCACATAGTCGGTTCGGCAGCGAAGTAGGTAAGGTGAGACTATGTAGCAAGCCTCCTTCCGGTCCGCGGGCCGGCGGAGATAATGGTGGGTATTTCGGAACCCCACAGATGAAGGAGACTTGCTATGCGGTACGTAGGACTGGATGTTCCTTATCGAAGTTCGACCTATTGTGTT
>JAPLMX010000119.1 GCA_026386805.1 Phycisphaerae bacterium
TTCGGCGGTTCTCCAACTCGTCGAAGTCCCTTCGTGTTCGTCCTTTTCTGTCCATGCGGACAGCCTACGAGAACGAAACGCTGGTGTCAATATATTATGCGAAAAATCTGTCACTATATTATGCGAAATTCAGTAAGTCCAGGATTATCCTCTGTTCTCTCCGCCCTGGGTATTGCCGATGACACCGTTAGTCATAAGGTCCCAGGCAGGGCGGCCTCTGTGACGAACGGATGCTCGACATCGGGTAATTCGCGTGCAACGGATGCCCTAGTGAGGGAGGCCGCCATGCCCTCTGTTGATGTGTCGTGAACCTGATCGCAGGATGGACCAGAAAATGCGTAATTCCCTGCCCGAGCGCCTGACCTGCCCACGAAGTCCGGCGGGACATTGTGCGACCCGTAGCTGTGCGATTCTTCAGTACCACCGCGTCGCCCTGCTGTCGCACGATCCTCTGAGGCTGGCGGTGCAGCCGCACCATTTCGAGAGGCAAATGGAGTACTTGGCCACGAGCTGCAACGTCATCTCCCTGAACGAGCTGAGGCAGCATCTGGAGACGGCGACGCCTTGGCGGGACAGGACCGTCGCCGTGACCTTTGACGGGGGGTATTCCGACGTTCTGTACACGGCCCAAGAAGTGCTGGAGCGCTTCGAGATCCCTGCCACCGTATTTGTCCCCTCGGTGAATCTGATCCGACGGACACGATTCTGGTGGGATGATCTGGAGGATGTCCTCCTCGCGGGCGATTCTTGTGGCCCCCTGGTGGTGGAGACCGACGAAGAATCGTATTGCTGGCCTTTGACCAGTCAGCATGACCGATTCCGCGCCTTCGACGACCTCTACGGGATTCTGTCGAACCAGGCCCCGGCCCGGCAGAGGGAGCTTATCACGGGAATCCTCCGGAGTCTGGATGGTCCGGGCGAAGAACTCGACAGCCATGCGACCCTGACCGCGCAGGAACTCCCGAGGCTCGAGGAAGGCGGCCGGATCACCGTCGGGGGATACACGCATCACGGCGTGAAGCTCTCCCTGCTGTCCGAGCCGGAGCAGAGAAGGGAGATCCAGTACAATAAGCGGATGCTGGAGGAGGTCCTCGGACACGAGATCGAGTGCTTCGCCTATCCGTTTGGAGACGAGGGCAGCTACACGACGGCAACCGGGAGGATCCTGAGAGACTCCGGATTTCGTCTCTCCTGTCGCGTTTCTCCTGACCCCGTCAGCGTGACGGGGGCGGACGGCCTGTATGAGCTGCCCCGACTTACGATCCGAGACTGGAATCCATTCACGTTTCACAGGTACTTGGAGGCCTTTCTCGACTGACCCTGGAAGACGAAAGCAGCTCGGCATAATCTTGTGGACCCCTCAGATCCAGCGTGGAGAAACCATCGTGAGGACCAGAATACTTGTCGCGGACGATCACCGGCTCTTGCGGGAGGCCATCAGCACCCGCCTGGGCCGGGAGACGGACATGCAGGTGGTCGGCGAGGCGGAAGACGGCCGGGTGGCGGTCCGCCTGGCCCGCGAGCTGAGTCCCGACGTCGTCATCATGGAGGTCGCCATGCCGAACCTCAACGGCGTGGAGGCGACCCGCCAGATCATCCGGGAACAGCCCGCCACACGGATCATCGCCTTCTCGGCGGGGCTGGACCGGCGTTCCGTGCAGGAGATGCTCGCGGCGGGCGCCGCCGGATGCCTGCCGAAGACCTGTTCTTTCGAAGAGCTCCTCCTCGCCGTACGCAACGTGGTCTCCAACCATACCTATCTCAGTCCTCAGGTCTGCAAAATGGTGATTGAAGGGTATGTCGGCTGGTCCACCGGGCGGACGAAATCCGCCTACTCGGAGCTGACCGGCAGGGAACGCGAAGTGCTGCAGTTGATCGCCGAGGGCAAGTCAACGAAAATGATCGCCAAAGAGCTGTGCCTGAGCGCCAAAACGATCGAATGGCACCGGGGCCGGATCATGAGGAAGCTGGGCATCGAAAGCATCGCCGGTCTGGTGCGCTACGCCATGGCCGAGGGGTTGACGAGCGCCGCCTTGGCGCCTGTGGAGGCCCTTTGATTCGTGACCGCGAAGACGCACCAAACCACCGGGGGACAAAACAGCGGAGTCAGAAGGATGGAAGCCGTGCCGGACGCATCTCCTGCTGCCGCGCCTGGGGGGCGGGCTGCGGAACACCCCCGCATCGATCATCGCGCGGACGCCGTGGGAACCGTTCATTCTTCGCGGAGTCTCCCACGCCCGGTGTCCCGCGGGCGCGAATTCTCAATAAGAGCCTTTGACATTGTCACATCGATGGCGATGCTCCTGGCGACGTGGCCAATTGTGATGATGGCGGCCCTGCTCATCAAGCTGACCTCTCGCGGTCCGGCGATCTATCGGCAGCCGCGAATGGGCCGGCACCACAAGGTCTTCACCCTGTACAAGCTGCGAACCATGACGGACGGGGCGGAGCGAGACACCGGTCCCGTCTGGGCGTCGGCGCAGGATAGCCGCATCACGCCCGTGGGTCGCATCCTGCGCAGCACGCGCATCGACGAGCTGCCCCAGTTGTTCAACGTGCTGCGCGGCGACATGAGCCTGGTCGGCCCTCGGCCGGAACGCCCCTGTTTCGTGGCTCGATTCGAGGTTCTGCAAGGCACGAGACTGGCGGTGAAACCGGGCATCACGGGCCTGGCGCAGATCTGCGGCCCTTACGACCTGAGACCCGATCGCAAAGTGCGGTATGACATCCTTTATATTCAGAATAGGTCCCTACGCCTGAACCTGTACGTTCTGTTTCAGACGATCCCGGTCGTGTTCTTGAGAAAGGGCTGGTGAAGACCAGGGATTCCGCCGGGTGCAGAGCAAAGAAAACGCCGGTGGTCGCGGCGGCGTTTTCGACGGATACTTTGATCGGCTACGAGGAGGCAAACGTGGCAACGGACGCCGGTCCGACAGTGAAGAGGCTTGACGTGGGTGACCCCGTGGTGGTCCCCGGCAGGGGGAGCATTTTTCAAGTCTATCGAGAGACTCTGATCCTCGGCACTTCAGGCGGGAGGGGGTTCATACGGATTCGGAAAAATCCGTACGCGGTGTGCCCTCTGTCATCCCTTCGCAGAGCTCAGGGCAAGCTCTGAGGCGAAGCCGAAGGATCTGGCCGCCGAATAGAAGGTTTCTCTCGTTCGCAGGCCAGATCCTTCCCTCCGCGCCGCTCCGTTCAGAGCCTGCCCTGAGCAAAGTCGAAGGGATGACAAGCGGGAGCGTAAGAATTAACCAGAATCCGTATCACAGCACTGGCAGGTGGAGAGCCGCCGTGCGCCTGGAACCGTCCCAGGCGACCTACCAGGTTTTCACCGGCGCCGCCCTGGGGTTATGCCTGGCGCAGATCAAGCAAAACGCGTGTGGTCCGGGTCCTGTTACGGGCCGATACTTTGTTTGAATGGAGACATCAAGGATGCCTTGATGGTCGACCGTGTGAGTAAGCGATCTGGCTTGTTTTTAGGGCTTAGCCGTCACAGTGCACGTGCACGACGTTCGTTCTTCGTTTTTCGGTAACCTCTTTTTAGAAAGGGAACACAATGGCAGTCGAAAAGACAATCGGGTCCAACAGTCTGGTCGAGGTCGTGGACCGGATTTTGGACAAAGGCATCGTGATCGATGCTTGGGTTCGCGTCTCGCTGGTCGGGATCGAGCTGCTGGCGGTTGAGGCCAGAGTTGTGGCCGCCTCCGTCGAGACGTACCTGAAGTACGCTGAGGCCATTGGCCTGACCGCGACCGCTGCCGCGGCGTAAGGATGGGGCACCTAGGCCCTCACTCTGCAGAAAGGGTGTTCTTGCCGGGTCATCCTTCTGTACCTTCACCGGTGCAATAAGCATGCCTCGCCAAGAGGGCCTCTTTCTGACTCGCAGACTCACGGAAGGAAAGGAACAAATGATTCGAGCCCTCGACAGTGAGAACCTGGTGGACGGAGTCTTCCGCTCTTACGAAGCGAGGATTCAAGGCGTGGAATGCCTTCTGGAAACCGCCCGCGACGTTCTGGAGAACTTCGACACTTCCATTCTCGACGTGCGGCGCGAGTACGAGCAAGTCAGCGAGCAGTTGCGCGAGAACCTGGCCCAAAATGGTTCTCTGCGAAAGAAAGACTTCGACACGATGATGAGGGTGATGTCGGCGGAACAAGAGCGGAAAGGGCGGGAGGTGCGGGATTTATCGAAACAGTATCTGGACGAGCAAACACAGCTCGTTCACGAATTGCGGGGGCGACTGCACGATTTCACGAACGCCTTGGCTGGGGGGGAGCCGGCCCAAGTCACCGAGCATCATCAGGCGATTACGGACCTTTTCACGAAACAGCAGCAGCGCAGCACCGACGTCGTCAGCCAGTTGAAGGAATCGCAAAAGGAACAGCAGGAGACGGCCGGAATGCTGCGGGACCTGCTGGCGAAAGGTCGGGAGCTCCGGATCAAAGACCTGAAGCGGATGCTCGCGGAGTTCGGGAGGCAACGCAGCGAACGCCGGGTGCAACAAGGCCAGAGGCGGGAAGAGGTCCAGGATATGCTGCGTGAATTTCGGGCCCAGCGCACGGAAGCCGAGCAGGATCGACGCTCGCAAGCCCTGAGCAGACAAAAGGGGGACGGCGGCGGTGAAACAAGTCATGCATGATCGTGCGGAAGAACCCACTTGGCAGGACAAGATGGACGAAGAAATCAAGGATACCGAAGCGCGTCTCCGGTGCCGGTGGTATGAATACGACAGGACTCTGGAAACGCTTACAGGAAACGGGCAAACGAGATTCTGAAAGGGTGGACAAATGGCAATTGCGGCAGACATGAAAAGGCTCACAGAAGACATGATCGCGGCGAACGATATGCGTCTGAGAGCTGTGGGCACGTTGACGACGGAGACCCACGAGACTCTAAAGGGGTTCGCCGCGGGCAGGAGCAAGATGGCGACGGACCAGGCCAAGGACTTGGCTGATTTCGTGGAGGACTTGTCCAAGACGGTCAAGGGTTTCCTCACGGGGTTCCGGAAGAATCACGAGCAGATGAGCAAGGAACAATCCAGGCACTTGGCAAGCTTTGTCCAGGATCTCGCCCAGGATGTGACGTCTATGCTGAGTCGGTTTGAGAAGGAACGAGAGCACATGTCGAAAGAGCTCGCGGAGCGACTTGCCGAAGAGATCACGGATATCAAGGCGGCGGTCGAGCAGATTCTCAAGGACACCGGGCATTTCATGGATGAGCAGCACTCCGATATGGCCAAGGCGAGACAAGCCTGGCAGAACATGTCTGCGGCCATGAGCAACGCAAGGAAGGCGGGCTTTATGGCGCCAGTGGTTGAGGCCGGACACAAAGTGTGTACGGCAAAGCAGGCAACCCGCAAGACGCGGGGCAAGAAGAGCACGGCGAGGAAAAGCAGTCAGTAGGGTGGTCTATACCCACCGTGCCTTGGTCAAGGCCCTCACGCAGGGAATGCCTATCTATGGATAGATGGTTCGCACGCTTGGTGCAGAGAGGTGACGCGCGATGATCGATGAGATGATGACGGTCTTGAAACCCAGTCCGCTGGCAGGTTTTGTCGAGACCCAGTACGTTAAGAACCTGACCGGAAGGGCTCTCAACTATATTAAAGCCGGTTTCCCGGTGCATTTGCGCGGTCCTTCCGGGACCGGCAAAACCACCCTGGCCATGCACCTGGCGAGCCAGATCGGCCGCCCCGTGGTGATGATTCACGGAGACGAAGAGTTCACCACGTCCGACCTCATCGGCGGCGAACACGGGTATCGATCGAGGCGGGTGGTGGATCGTTTCATCTCCCGGGTCCTTAAGATCGAGGAGGATATGACCAAGCGATGGGTGGACAACCGCCTGACCGTGGCCTGCAAATATGGCTTCACTCTTGTCTACGACGAGTTCACGCGTTCCCGGCCGGAGGCGAACAACACCTTGCTTTCGATCCTGCAGGAGAGGATCATAGACATGCCGGCGGCCCGTGACACCAACGAGCCCTATCTGAAGGTGCACCCGGACTTTACCGCCATCTTCACGTCCAATCCCGAGGAATACGCCGGCGTGCACAGGAGCCAGGATGCCCTGAGGGACCGGATGATCACCATGGATTTGGACTACTTTGACTATGAGACGGAGGTCGCCGTCACGGAGGCAAGGTCCGGGCTGGCGCATCCCAGCGTCGAGACGGTCGTCCACGTCGTCCGGGGATTGCGGGAATCGGGTAAGTGCGAGTTCGCCCCCACGGTTCGCGGTTCTATCATGATCGCCAAGACCCTCAAGATCCAGGGACTCACGGCGGGGCAAGAGCCGGCGGAGTTCCTCCAGATGTGCCAGGACATCCTTGCCTCGGAGACCAGCCGCGTGGGCTCGAAGACGAACCAGAATCGGGTCCGAGAGATCGTGAGCGAGTTGGTCGCAAAGGAACTCGGTCTGAAGAACGAGAGCGGCCGGGAGGAAGGCGACAAACGCGCTGTCTCTGAGCGAATGAAACACAAGACGCCGGCTGAGATGATCGCGGCTGTTTCCTGAGGAGTAACCCCATGAACGTGCCCAAGAAAAGACGTGGAGCGACGGCCATAAAGAGCATCCACACGGTGGCGGTCAGGTCTATTCCAAAGACGGAGAGATCGCAGTACCTGGAGCTATACACACTTGGCAGTGAGAAAGGCAGGTTGATGAATGAGAGGCTCACCTTGGACGCCAGAAGGCAGACAATCGATCTGCACCTGGCGAGCATCAACGAACGGATCCTGTCGCTGCAGCAGGAGGTGACGCGGGAGCAGCAGGCCGAGGCCGGTGTCAAGGCTCCCAGCCAGCCAGTCAGAACGGTCGATATCAACTATTGACAGTAGCACGGGCATCTTGCCCGTGAAAGAAACGGTGATTGACAGGGCCAAGATGGCTCTGTGACTCATGGGCAAGATGCCCATGCTACCTTTTCAAGGGGATGAATCATGGCCAAGGCAAGCCAAAAGAAGAACAACAAGGATTTCCATGCCGATTCCGGCGCGGGCAAGGGTTCCCAATCGCCCAATGACGCGTTTGGGGTCGCCAAAGTGGGCCTGGGGGGCTTGTTCAAGGGGATCGAGAACCTGATCGACCTGGCCGCCAAGCTCAAGGACTCCGGCGGGCAGATCAGCAGGGAAGGGGAAGTGGACCTGAGCCATCTCAAGGAAGGCATGAAAGGGGTCTTCGGGTTCTCCGTGAAAACGGCGGTCGGGGGCGAGCCGATCGTCGAGCCCTTCGGCAATATCAGGCAGACGCCGACGGGACCGTCCGTCGAGGACGTTCGCGAGCCCCTCACGGACGTCTTCGACGAGGAGCACGAAATCCGGGTCCTGGCGGAAATGCCCGGCATCAACCAGGACGATATCCACCTTGATTTGAAAGACGACATCCTGGATATCTGCGCCGAGAGCGGCAAACGCAAATACCACAAGGAGGTCCTGCTCCCGGCCCCGGTGCAACCCGGCACGATGACCTCTCGTTACAATAACGGCATCCTCGAGATCAAGGTCAGCAAATAGCATGAGAGATTTCAAAGTCAAAGAGGCCCTGCCCAAAGACGTGGGTCGGGCGATTGCCCGCATCGATCCCGACGACATGAAGAGCCTGGGACTGGAAGTCGGGCAGGTCATCGGGATCGAAGGCAAGCGTAAGACCACCGCCAAGGTGATGCCGTGTTATGTGGATGATCGCGGCAAGGGGACGATCCAAATGGACGGCATCACCCGCGAGAACGCCAGGATCGGGATCGACGAGAAGGTGACGGTCCGGGCGGCGGAAAGCAAGCCCGCCCGCAAGATCACCTTATCCCCCCTGACCACCACGGGCCGGCTCGAAAAAGACCAGGACAGCAAGTACGTCGGCTCGCTCATCGAGGGACTGCCGGTCACGGCCGGCGACCGGGTGCGGGCGCGCCTGTTCGGCCGCAAGACGTGCGATTTCCTGGTGGAAGACACCCGTCCCGACGGCGTGGTTCTGATCACGTCCTCCACCACGATCCATATCAAGACCAAGGGCGCCAAAGTCGAGCGAGCGAAAGTCTCGTATGAGGACATCGGCGGGCTGGGACCCCAAATCCAGCGGATCCGGGAGATGATCGAGCTGCCGCTGAAGTACCCCGAAGTCTTCGAGCGGCTCGGCATCGACGCCCCGAAAGGGGTCCTCATGTACGGCCCGCCGGGAACGGGCAAGACGCTCACCGCTCGCGCCGTGGCCCATGAGACCGACGCCTACTTCACCAGCATCAGCGGCCCGGAGATCATAGGTAAATTCTACGGCGAGTCCGAGGCGCGCCTGCGCAGCGTGTTCGAGACGGCCCAAAGCCATGCCCCGGCCATCATCTTCATCGACGAAATCGACGCCATCGCGCCCAAACGGGAGGACATGGGCGGCGAAAAGCAGGTGGAGCGGCGCGTGGTCGCGCAGCTTCTGTCGCTGCTGGACGGCCTGGAGGCCCGGGGCCACGTCATCGTCATCGGCGCCACCAATATTCCCAACACGCTTGATCCTGCCCTGCGGAGGCCGGGCCGCTTCGACCGGGAGATCTCCATCCCCATCCCGGACCGGAACGGCCGGCTGCAGATTCTGGAGGTCCATACGCGGGGCATGCCCATGGCCGGCGACGTGAGCATCGAAAAGCTGGCCGACGTCACGCACGGCTTCGTGGGCGCGGACCTGGAAGCCTTGGCCCGGGAAGCGGCCATGTCGGCCCTGCGCAAGATCATGCCGAAGATCGACTTCGAGATGTCCGACATCCCCTACCAGGCGCTGCTGAAGCTGGAAATCACGATGGACAATTTCCTGGAGGCCATGAAGGAGATCGAGCCTTCGGCCATCCGGGAGGTGTTCGTTGAGGTGCCCTGCGTGAAGTGGTCGGACGTGGGCGGCCTCGAGGATATCAAACAGGAGCTTCGGGAGGCGGTCGAATGGCCCTTGAAGTATCCCCAGGTCTTCGAGCAGGCGGGCACCCATCCTCCCAAGGGCATCCTGCTCCACGGCAAACCCGGCACGGGCAAGACCCTGCTCGCCAAGGCCGTGGCCACCGAAAGCGGCGTGAACTTCATCTCCATCAAGGGCCCGCAGCTGGTGAATCGCTACGTGGGAGAATCGGAACGCGGCGTCCGGGAGACGTTCCGCAAGGCCAAGCAGGCGGCGCCGGTCATCCTGTTCTTCGACGAGATCGAGAGCCTCATTCCCCGGCGGGGATCGCGTGGCGACGGACAAGTGACGGAAAGGGTGATCAGTCAATTCCTGACCGAGATGGATGGGATTGAAGAGCTGAAAGGGGTCGTGGTCCTGGCGGCCACCAACCGGCCGGACCTGATGGACCCCGCCATGCTCCGCAGCGGCCGGTTCGACCTCCTGTTCGAGCTGCCGACGCCGGATGAAAAAACGCGGGAACAGATCTTCGCGATCCACACGAAAAACAAGCCGCTGGCCAAGGACGTTGACCTCAAGCGATGGGCCCAGCGGATGGACGAATCCACAGGCTCGGACATCGAGGGCGTTTGCCGCAAGGCCGCGATGCTCGCGGTCCGGGAGCACATCCATCATAAGGCGGCCCTCGTGATCTCCAGCCGCCATTTTGAGGAAGCGCTGACGATGATCGAGCGGCAAAACGTGAACCGGGGAGAATCAGAACCACCGGCAGAGCCGGTGGTATGAGGAAGGCCCCTAAAAGGGGCCATCGCGTGACTAATCGAACATTCAACTACCCTGGTCCTCCCGCTTCTCGCGGTCTTTTCCTCTTGGAGGTGCTAACGTGGAGTC
>JAPLMX010000033.1 GCA_026386805.1 Phycisphaerae bacterium
TTTCGGCGGTTCTCCAACTCGTCGAAGTCCCTTCGTGTTCGTCCTTTTCTGTCCATGCGGACAGCCTACGAGAACGAAACGCTGGTGTCAATATATTATGCGAAAAATCTGTCACTATATTATGCGAAATTCAGTAAGAAGGGTCGCCACCTCTTTCTGACCGTAGGCATAGGCCCACTCAATCATCGCCAGACCTTCAGACCTTGCATTGGGGTCGGCTCCCTTGCCCAACAGGAACTCGGCCGTCAACCGACGGCCGTCGAGAACAGGACTATAAAGGATTGCACCGTCGCACGGTTGCAGCGCTGCACCGTGCTGGACAAGCAAGGCGAGCACCTTGAGGCATTCCGATTCATCCCTGAAGCTACCTACCGCTGCCGCAAGTGAGAGCATCGACAGCCCTCTGGGGCTCGCCGGCGTGGGTGGCAGCGCGTAGTTGGGATTCGCTCCGTTCTCAAGGTGGGTCCTGACTGCCTGAGGGTCCACGTCGCGTATCGCCTTATACAAGAGGTCGTCGATTTCCCGAGCTTGGGGATACGATGAGCCGGGATTGGCGGTGACGGCAGTCAGCAACATGAGGGTAAAGAACGCGCTGTGCATCATGTTCCCTCCAAAGGGCACGGTCTTCAGTTCTTCGCGTGCGGCTTCTCGAAACCGGGTGTCTGGCCGGGCCGTGATTCGCGACCGGCAAACAAGTCCATCATAGGCTTTCGCATGTGGTAAAGCAAGTGGGAAGTCCAGGCAGATTCGGAGAGGGTGCATGACCGTTCATGCGATGAGCCGGAGGCGATTTCGGCCTACGGCTGGGCCGCGAGGACGATGGGCATAGAAGGCCACACCTCGGTCATCTTCGCTGCGGTAGGCGGCGCGGCCCTGCAAGAGGGCCTCGGCCCCGCCCCGAAGCCAGAACTTCTCCGTGCCCTTGACCCGCTGGTTGAACTGCTTGATCAGCGACTCTACAATCGTGCTGGTGGCCGGAAGGCCATCGCGACGATACCGCGGGTCGTGCTCACCGCGGATCGACGTGTACGTCTGCAAGCAGGCGACCTTCGTATCTGACCAGTGCCGCCCGTGAACCCCGGGACGCCCATCCTCGGCCCGCAGGCGAATCTTGCCCGCATCCAAGTGAGCGGCCACCACCTGCGGGGGCTGTCGATAGACCGGTGGGAGTTCTCCCGCCTTCATCTGCTCGACCTCCTGATCTCGCTGGCCCGCTCGCGACCCAGCCATTCGGTGATCCGCTGCACCTGCTTGACGCTAAGGGACAGATCCCCCAGTGGGCCAAGTTCTCGGCCGCCTTCTGAAAGGACTCCTGATTGGCCCCGGCGTACTCGATCTTGGCCATCAGGGCCGCACTATAGCCCTCGGTCCCCAAAGCCAAACGTTCATCCAGGAGGGAAAAAGGTCTTCCGACAATGGGGACAACGGGCCGCCGCGCGGCGGTATCTTGCCTCGCCGGGTCTTGGGCGACATGCTCGGCCATCAGCCAGCGGGCCAACTCGCCCGTTAGCGTACAGGCTCGCTCTTCCCGCTCGGCAAACGTCACCAAGCCATTCTGTCCATCGCCGCCGAACATCCGCTCAAAGGCCGTCCCGGCCAACGCCAGGAATTGCGCTCGCTGGGAATCCAACGTCTCGGTCGCCATATCCAATCCTCCTTGATCGGCCGGTTCGGGGAATCCCACGCCCGGTCCCTCCGGGCAGGGTTCCCTCTCTTCCCTCTATCGGCCAAATCCCCCTTACAACCACGGTCATGCACCCCCCGTCACTGACGGGGAGCAGTCTTGCATGGGATTCGCCTCGTGGATAGGATACGGAACGGAGCCGGGAGGCTCTTTGTGGCTGTCCGACGAGCGTATCTCTGCTGCGAGTGGGACGTTCGGGCGGCTGTCCGCTCTGATTCGTGAGAAAGTGACATAGAGTGTGCGGGATTCTGGAGGCGAGTATGAATGTATCGATTCTTGTTGCGGCGATCTCGGTCGGTATTATGGTGTTTACCAAAGCGATCTGCAAGAAATGCAAGGCCACATGGGCGTAACGGGGGAGATCGCTGAAGCGTGTCTGGGCGAGCTATGAACAGGTTCGTGCGATATTCGATTCCTCGGTTCTATTACCTGGTGACGCCGGCATTCATCTTGCTGGACTACTTCGGCGGGATCAACGTGCGGGTGGCGGCGCTGGACGGCGTGCCGGTCTATAAGAGCCTCTATTACGGCTTCTGCGTTCTCTGCGGCGTGGCGGTGTATTTCCTGCCCGAGTATGCGGCGATCGTGGCTCTGTTCGAGAGTCCCGTCAACCTCTTGATCACAATTCTGGGCATCTTCCTGCCGTACTTCGAAAGGCTCAAGCAGTTCGACGACATCCTCAACACGACCTGGAGCCCCGTGCCGGACTTCAGCTCGCAATACGTCACGAACCTGCTGCTGGCGGCCGGCATCTCGGCCTTCGCCTTTCTTCACGCCAACAAGGCCCTGTGCGACCGTTTCGAAGCCGCCGCTCGCCCGCAGACGCGACGGTCCAGGAGTGAATGATGCGTATCACCAGACTTGTCCAGTATGTTGTGTATGTTGTCAGTCTGTCCCTCCTGGGTTCGGCGGTTGTTCTCGTGGAGGTGGGCCAGTCTGCGTCGGGCGGGAGACTGCTGGATAGCAGGACGACGATGGCATTTCTCCCTATGGCCCTGACGACCGCGCCGTATGCCTCGCTACAAGTGGTGATCGCGCTGGGCCTCGTCAAGTCGCTCTCTCTGCGGCGGCTGTTCCTTCTGTCCGCATTGCTCTTGCTCGTTGGCGACCTGTTGCCTTTTCTTACCATGCACGTTGTCCCGGAATCGATTCGTTGGGTAAATGGGTGGCTCTACCGCACCGCATCCAGCCCGTTTGCATTGCTGATTCCTGTATTGATACTTGCTCTGGGCGGACGCCGCCGAACCGCGAGTACGTGTGCCCCGTCGCCAGTCGGCGAGGCTGCCAACACGTCGGATACCACAGGTGCTCAGGAGCGGCCTGTGGTGTGCGGAGAGAAGATCCTATGGCGTTGGTATTACTGGGACATCAGTCTGGCAGTGCTTCCGCTGTGGTTCGGTATCATTCTCGACCCTTTCGGTATTCTCAGCTATCTCGGTGGGCTCATCAATGTGCCGATCGCTCTGGAAGCGGGCATGATGTCCATCATGCTGGTTCCGGCGGTGCCTCTATGCCTGGTGGTATTGCTCACGCGAATGCTGGTTACGTGGCCCAGACATATTCATGGCTGGCGCAGGCTTCTGCTGGCGTGGGGAACTCCTCTGGCGGTCTTCGCGATTGTGTTCGTCCTGCCTTTCATCGCACACACCATCAATCCGATGGGGGCGTTTATGTCCGGTTTCACGAAGCATGTACAGCGGCGGGCGGATATTCCTGCGGTGCAGGCATGGCTCGATACGCTGGATCGCAAGAGTCTGGCCGATCCCAAACAGCAATCCAGGATCACCACCGACGAATCGAACCTGCCCGCGTCCGTCCGGCGTCTTCGGGCGTGGCATACGAGCGTGAGCCTTGATGACAAGGGCCGTCCGATGATCCGGCTCCTGTGGGGAAGTGGAGTAATGGGGGGCTGGGGCCTCGTCGTGGGCCACAGGGAAATGGCAGTCCCACCGTCGGATCTTTCCAGATATGGGGAGTACCGAGAGCCCGTGGCTCCCGGCGCTTATATCTGGCACGAAATCCAGTGAGGGCGAGAGGATCGCCGGGAGACTTGACCGTGAACAGAAATGAGGACAGCACAACGCCTAGGACACGCAGGGGAGCACGACACGTGCTTGCGGTCGTTTTGCTGGCGATCCTCGCGGCTTTGTGGCTCATTTGGGGGCCAGTCGGACCTGTTCTCTACCTCGCCGGTCTGTTCAACTCATTGTGGGCGTGCATCTTTGCGCTTTTGGCCGTGTTGTTGCTGGCGCTTTCTGCGGTTGTGTCCGTGCCTGTGTTGCCTGTGCTGCTTGGATACACCCTCATCACGTGGCGTCGCCAAAGCCCTCGCGCAAGGCTATCCCTCCTGCTCGGGACCGCGGCCGTCGGCGGTCTCGTCGTGCCATTCGTTATCAGCTTCACCGGCCTGACGCCGAGGCCCCTGGACATGTTCGCACGCGGCGTTGCCAGGTATGTAAAGACGCACGCAGACATCGAAGGTATCCAGGCTTGGCTGGGCACGTTCGATCCAAACGAGTTCAGGAGTCGGGACATGATCCTTGAGAGAGAATTCGCCAACGCGGAGCAACCGGCGGCGATGGCAGCACTCAAGGCTAACTGGGCCACGGTCCGGTCGGATGATAAGGGGCACTTGACGGTCCGCCTTCAGTTGTGCGGTTCGGGGCTTATGTGGCACTGGGGCATTGCAGTCGGCGGCAAGGACATGCCCACACCGCCCTCTGATTTCTCGGATTTTGGGGAACAACGCTTTTTCCTGGCTCCGGGAGCCTATATCTGGCTAACTACGGATTGAGCTACAAGTAGTTGGTCCACAGAACGGAGTGAAGCATGGACGGAATAACGCTGAGGGGAGTCGTTTGCGTGCTTCTGGCTTTGTCGCAGGTTGGCTGCCGGAGCGTGTACCAGTTTCGGTGCACGTCGAACCCGTCGGAGGTGGGGGTGGTGGTCCGGGAGCAGATGCTGGGCGAGACGCCTTGCTCGGTCAAGATTCCGAAAAAGAGCGACCTGATCCAGGACGGCCAGATTGAGTTCGTTTTCTGCCTGCCGGACGGCCGGGAAAAGAAACGCGTAGTCGATCTTCATGACCTCAAGCCCACGAATCCCGTGGCCTGGATCGTCGCCGCGCCGTTTCTGCTTACCGGCATCGGCCTGCTCTGGCTGGCGGGCGCCGACAAGAACGACGAAGACTCCTCCCCGGTGGGCAGTGCGGGGAGCAAAGACGCCGGCGGCAGAGCCTGCTCGGCGCTGTTGGGCGTGGGGACATTGGGGATCGGGGCGGGCGTGTACTCCCTGCTCGGCGGTGATGCGGATAGCCTCAATGACTACCCGGTTCGCGTGGATTTCAGCGAACCGCAAGAGGATGGCAAGTGATGAACAGCAAGGAGGGTATTCCCGTGCTATCCGAGGAGGTTCCAGGCGACCCTCGCCACAGAAAGGCAGCCCTCACAGGATACGCGATCGCCTGGCGGGATGGTTTTTTCCTTGCGCAAATCGTTTCGTGGGGGTTGCCAAGGGTGGCCAGTGTGGTATAGTAGGGTGCGACCACATGTATTTGGAATGCAATCGGGCCCCCAAACGCAATCCATCGCGGTCGGGCCCCTTCCCATGGAAGGTCTTCGATGAGCGAAGCAGCTACAGGAATTTTGAAACGCATAGGTAGGGACCAGTATTCACTGCGCACGGGGGACCGGTCGTACCGGACCGGGCCGCTGATGGCGTCGGTGGCGCCGGACCTCGTCCGTCGCTTCGGACTGGTCGAAGGGGCGATGATCACCGGCCAAGTGGACGTGAAGAAGGGCAAACGCTTGCTGATCTCTGTTGAGACGGCCGGCGGGCTGGTGCCGGAGGCGTTTCGCCGGCGGCCCCGCTTCACCGACCTGACCGCCGTCGATCCGTTTGAGCGATTCAATCTCGGCGCGTGCGGGCAGGAGAGCATGCGGATCGTGGATCTGATCTCGCCCGTCGGCAAGGGCTCGCGGCAGTTGATCGTCTCGCCCCCGAAGGCGGGCAAGACCGTTCTGCTCGAACAGATGTCCCATGCGATCCTTTATGATGCGCCGAAGACCCGGATCGTCGTGCTGCTGATCGACGAGCGGCCGGAGGAGGTCACCCATTTTCGCCGGAGCTGCGAGGGCGTCGAGGTGGTGGCCAGCACGAGCGATCACGTCGCCGACGAGCATTGTGAGCTGGCGGAGCTCATGCTGGCTCACGTGCAGACGGAGCTCGAATGCGGGCATGAGGTCGTCCTGATGATCGACAGCCTCACCCGCGTGGGCCGCGCCTTCAACAGCCGGACCCGGCGGGGCGGCGAATCCTCCCGTCCCACCATGACCGGCGGCCTGGAAGCGGGCATCCTCGAAATACCCCGTCGCCTGTTCGGGCTGGCCCGCAACATCGAAGACGGCGGCTCTGTTACGATCATTGCCACGTGCCTGGTCGATACCGGCTCCAAGATGGATCAAATGATCTTCGAAGAGTTCAAAGGCACGGGCAACAGCGAGCTGGTTCTCGACCGCTCGTTGGCCGAGCTGCGGATCTTCCCGGCCATCAACATCCCGGCCAGCGGCACGCGCAAAGAGGCCAAGCTCTACAGCCTGCAGCACAATCGCGGCTTGGTCACGTTGCGGCGCGTCATCGCGAATTACCAGCCCCGCGACGCGATGGAGGCGCTCTTCAAGCTGCTGCGGAAGTACCCGACCAATGAGCAGTTCCTCGACGCCATGTCCCGCGGCGGCCAACCGGTCTGAGCCGACGCCAGAAAAATGAAGGGCTGGCAAATCCATGATCCGCCAGCCCTTGTCCATTTGCCAAGTGGGTCGTGCTTGCAGCGACCTCACCATCCGACTGCAGACGCAGGCATCTGATTGCTTGTCTACTGGGATGAAAGCGGATGGCCGAAGCCGATGTCGTCGAGGTAGATCACGCCGCTGCCACCCGCTTTCGGATTGGCCCGGTCGCCAACCCCGATGGTCATCTTCTTGACGGCGGCCAGATTCACACCCTGGAGGTCGCTGAGCGGAATCATCCACTTTTGCCAGTCGATGGCCTGCACGGCCGCCGGATCGGGGTGCGTCAACGATTTCACGTGCCCGGCACTGTCCGCGACCGCCACGTACAAAGGCGCCGCATCGTTGCTTGGTTGTGCCACGCCGATGGCAAGCGGCTGCCAGTTTCCGGTGACCGCGCCGGTGGTGGAGACATTTGAGACCTCCGCCCTGGTGACCAGTGTCGTCGAACCGGTGGACACGGCTATGCCGATGTAGACGGCGGCCGGCATCAGAACGGTCGTGTCCACGCCTTGCTGGGTCCAGGTCTTGCCGTCCGCCGAATGCTCTGCCCTAAAGACGTTGCCGGTACGCGTGAGCCGGACCCAGTATGGAGCCACCATACCGCTGGTGCCGGTGTAGTTAGCGGACGACAACCCGTTGGTCGTGCTACGCCACTGGAACGACACGCCGTTGCCTGGAGTCACCACAATCATGGCGTTACTGGAGCCGGCGTCGAGGGTCTCGCGAATCATGACACCCGCCTTCGCCCAGGCATTCGTGTTGACCAGGCTATCCACTCTCATGGCGATTGAGCCGTTGCCGTTGAGTTGCTTGAAAACAAAGCGGAACCGGTCCGAGGTGTCCCAGATATCCGCGCCGCCGACGACAAGAACGTCGAGATCAACGGCGAGTACGCCTACCTGAACTTCCCCGCCGACTGGCCCAAAGAAAGGATCAAGGAAGTCTACGAGAAGGCCCAAGCCGAGAGGCTTCACCACGGAGGCACGGAGGGCACTGAGACCACGAATGAGAAATGAGCAAACCGGGATAGCTCTTTGACAAGTTCATGAAGGATTGTCATTCCTGTGAAGGCAGGAACCCAGGACTTCTCACCACGAAATGAATCCACAGATTTCCCAGATTTCACAGATTCGAACAGAATAATCTGCGTTAATCGGCGCAATCTGCGGATGAGTCTTCTTGGGAACAACGAATCACACAGATCACACGAATATTCGTGCCATTCGTGGTTCAAAAAGACTTCTGTCGCACCCCGGCCGGACTCTGCCTTGCCACCTGTCACCTGTCGCTTTTGACTTTTTACTTTTTTACTTTTTACCTTTTACTTTCTCTCTTGCCCTTCCCGCCTCCATCCGCCATAATCAATCCTGGTTTGGTGGCTCCACAACCGCCCCACGAGAAATGGGAGGCGATTGAGAGGCTCATTGGAGATTTCGGATGGCGAGAAAGACTGTAGCGGCATTTCTCGAGTGCTTAAGTCAGGAATGGAAAAGATGAAGGCTTTCATTGCGCACAGCTTCGACGACAAAGACAAAGATGTTGTTGATAAGATCACCGGTTTTGTCGAGTCTGCGGGGTTTCAGGTGCTCACGGGGGAAAAGGCCCAGAACAGGTCCATTGCACAGAAGGTCAAGGATCGCATTAGGCAATGCGAGGTGTTCGTGGGCGTTTTTACGTGCGATCGCCCGCTTTCCTCATCCGGCAAGCGTCGGCGACTCTTCAAGCGATCAGAGGTGGACGCATACACCACGTCCCATTGGGTCGTACAGGAATCTGGCTTCGCCCTTGGGTTAGAGAAACAGATGGTTCTTCTTGTCGAACGCGGCGTGGATGGATTCCCCGAGCTTCAAGGGGACATGGAAGTGGTCCTCTTTGGCCGCGATTCGGTTGAATGCGAATTCGTACACCTCCTTCAGATGATCGAGACGATAAAGGGACAAATGACGCCCGCTCCAGCAGCGACTGCACGCAAGTCTGCAGAGGCGGAAGAGCTGGGATCAAACGAGCAAGAGAAACCGCAGGGAGTGATAAGCGAGAAGGATGGGGGACCTTTCGCAAAACTCGTTGAAGCCATGACTGTGTCCCAAGACTACAAAGAGATACAGAAGATCTTCAAGGAAGAGGTGGAGGGTACTCTGGTCGATGAAAATAAGCTCTGTTGGAATGCGATCATACTACGAGTATCTCATCGCCTCGGGGACAGCGCGGCGTTTGGAAAACTCAAAGCCATGACCGACGTGAACCCCAACTCGCCCGACGTATGGCAACAACTCGGGCAGAGATATTATGAAATGGATGAATTCGGCTCGGCATGTGACTGCTTTGTGCAAGCTTTCTCACTATGTGATGTGAGTCTTCCTGCGAACAGAGAGCTGGCTGCCTCTTATTTGGAACAGAAGTGCCGGTGTTTGGCAAAGGCCGATAGGTATACAGATGCGTTGGAGGAGCTTCGAGCCTTGCTTCATCGGAGGGAGTTCGAGGATCAGCGCCATAGAATACTCCTGTCCATGGCCGAGATTGCCCGCGATAAGGGGTTGCAGGAAGACTTTCTGTGCTACGGAGAGGCTGCCCTGGATGCCAATCCGCTTGACACAAGGCTGAGGTTCAATGTCGCCTACTGCTACAGCGAGTTGGGGTATGATAAACTCGCCGTGCTCCACTACAAGAAGCTCGTCCAGATAAACCGCGATGGGGTCGCGATTAATAACCTGGGTGCCTCATATGCCAAATTGAAGCTGCCGGGAAAGAGTGTTAGCAGTTATGTCATGTCTGCAGGCATGAACAAGACAATTGCGATGGGCAACTTGGCACATGACTATCTCGATGCTGGTTTTGTTCAAGACGCGCGTGCACAGATTGAAAAGGGACAATCTGCGGCGAGAGAAGGTCAGGAGTTGGAGGCAAGAGTGGCCACTGCCCCTACTGAATTTCGCATAATATAGTGACAGATTTTTCGCATAATATATTGACACCAGCGTTTCGTTCTCGTAGGCTGTCCGCATGGACAGAAAAGGACGAACACGAAGGGACTTCGACGAGTTGGAGAACCGCCGAAAG
>JAPLMX010000031.1 GCA_026386805.1 Phycisphaerae bacterium
ACCGGTCCGACGATCCGCCGCCGCATTGCCCTGGACATGCAGCGTGAGGAGCAAGCCATCGGGCGTTCCAGCACGATCGCCACGCTTCACAGCGAGCGAAACGAAACCTTCACATCCAGGTAACTATGCTACAGTCTCTGAAAAGTGCGGAGAACTTTGCGGCGCGGCGCGTAAATCCGGCACAGGAAAATACTTGCGCTCGAAAAGAATTTCTCGCATTTTTGCCGATCGAACCCCTGCCGCATCGTGTCATTCTCGGTCGAACCGGCGTAAGATCGCCCTGAGCTTCCGAATGCGTTTGCGCACAGCATTCTCCGAGCAACTCCTCCGCCGGGCCACTTGCTTGATAGAAAGCCCCTCAAGGAATCGCAGCGTCACGAGTTCCGCATCCTTCGGCGGCAACTTGCGCACGACCGCCATCAGAATCCCTTTGACGCTCTCCCTGGAGTCCCCTGGCGGCGGGTCGGCCTGTGACTTCCTGCCCCTGGGAGCCTTCCGCTGCGATCTGCTTGTACCCCAGGTATCCCGCCAGGGCAGCCTGTTCGGTCGCTCGGCGCCGGCGGTATTGGGCCAGAACGTTTCTGGCAATGGCCTGGAGGTAGGGAAGCGGCTTCTCGGGAATCTTCGTTCGCGCCAGTTGGACAAAGACCTGCTGCGCCAGATCCTCCGCGTCCGCCGAATCGCCCCCAGAGCGCGCGCAGTACCGCGCTATCCGGGAGAAGTACCGCCGATACAGGACCTGCCAGTCTCCTGCTGAAACCCAGGCCTCCGCGTCGTGCTCGACCACGATTCACCCCTCGATCCGCCGGACCTCGCCGCGCTGCTCGCTCAGCTTCGACCTCTGCTTCTATAAGTTGGCGTTCCGCCGGGCCGGATGTTGATGCGAAAATTCGCGAAAATAATCCTTCATCAAGAACAACCGGGGCGGCCGAAGGATGAAGGGAAGTTCGATGGTTGATGTTTGATGGTTGACTTGAAAATCGAAAATCATCCTGCAAAAATCATACTTCCCATGTCACAGGGCATGGTAGAATACGGGGCTATCGTGGACAGTAAACTGACGACTTTACAGGCTGCAAGCATGAAAAAGAGCAACAACGAGCCCTATCGCATCGAGCCGGCGCAGCGGATCACCCGCCTGCCGCCGTATTTGTTCGGACGTATCAACGCGCTGAAACACGCCAAGAGGCAGCAAGGAGCCGATATCATCGACCTGGGGATGGGCAACCCCACCGACGGCGCCCCGCTGGAGGTGATCGACAAGCTCTGCGAGGCCGCCCGCGATCCGCGCAATCACCGGTACAGCGCTTCCAAGGGGATCAAGAACCTCCGGGCGGAGATGACCAAGAAATACGCCCGTCAGTGGGGCGTCGAGCTCGACGCGGATTCGGAAGTGCTCGCGTGCATCGGCTCGAAGGAGGGCTTCAGCCATCTGTGCCTGGCGATGCTGGGCCCCGGTGACACGGCCATCGTCCCCGACCCCGCCTTCCCGATCCACAACTACGGCGTGGTCCTGGCCGGGGCGAACGTGATCACGGTCCCGCTCGGCAACGATCAGAAGTTCCTCAATACCATTGCGATGGTCTGCGAGCACCTGTTCCCCAAGCCGAAGCTGCTGATCCTGAACTATCCGCACAATCCGACCGCCATGACGGTCGATCCGGGCTTCTTCGAGCCGGTCGTCGATCTGGCCAAGCACTTCAAGTTCCAGGTCATCCACGACTTCGCCTACGGCGAGACGCTCTTCGACGGCTACAAGGCCCCCAGTTTCCTCTCGACCAAAGGAGCCAAAGACGTCGGCGTCGAGTTCACGACGATGAGCAAGCCCTATAACATGGCGGGTTTCCGCATCGGTTTCGTCGCCGGCAACAAGCAGATGATCGACTACCTGGCGACCATCAAGGGCTATTACGATTACGGCATGTTCCAGGCGATCCAGATTGCCGGGATTATCGCGATGCGGCACTGCGAGAAGGATATCGTCGCCCAGAACCTCAAGTACCAGTCCCGGCGGGACGTCCTGTGCGACGGCCTGCAGAAGATTGGCTGGCAGGTGGAAAAGCCCCGCGCCGGCATGTTCGTCTGGGCCAAGGTGGCCCCGGAACACCTCAACGGCAAGGGCACGATCGACTACGCCCTGGATCTGATCGAGCACGCCGAGGTCGCCGTCGCCCCCGGCGGGGCTTTCGGCGAGGGCGGCGAGGGCTACATGCGCATCGCCTTGGTCGAAAACGAGCAGCGCCTCCGCCAGGCCGTCCGGAACATCAGCCGCTACATCCAGCAAAGGCCGATCCGCAAAGCCAAAGCCGCGAAATGACCCTATCGTAGGGTGGGGGCCCCCAAACGCGGAATTTTGCGTTTGGGAACCCTGCGCTGTGCCCACCATCCGCCGCCCGTATCTGTAGAGATCGGTGGACGAAGCCCACCCTACCTGCCCCTGCTAAATAGAAGTGCCACTGCTATTCTGCAGCTCTCCCGTCAATTTGCTCAGTGCATTGAGTAAAATTACTTATGACAATGAGTAAAACGTTCGATATAATCTTTGATATGGGACAGTACGTAAGACCCGCATTTGAGATACTGCGAAGCCGAGTCCTTCAAGAGCGACGGTTTATCCAGGTGCTGGCTGGACCGAGACAGGTGGGCAAGACCACCCTGGCCAGGCAGTTGATCGAGACCTTGAATATGCCCTGCCACTACGTATCCGCAGACGAGCCAACCCTCCAGGACCGGACATGGCTCGCCCAGCAATGGGATTTGGCTCGAATGAAGGTGGGCACGCCGGGTCCTCGACGAGAGGTCCTGTTAGTGATCGACGAGGTGCAGAAGGTCCAGGGGTGGTCTGAGACGGTCAAGCGCCTTTGGGACGAGGACTCCGCCGCAGGCCTGCCTGTCAAGCTGCTGCTTCTGGGATCGTCGTCGCTGTTGGTTCAGAAGGGGCTGACGGAGAGCCTCGCCGGCCGGTTCGAGGTCATACCCATAACACACTGGTCGTATCGCGAGATGAGGGATTGCTTTGGCATGACCCTGGACCAGTATCTCCTCTTCGGCGGATACCCCGGGGCCGCCCCTTTGATCGAAGACGGGCGGCGCTGGTCCAGCTACATCCGTGACTCGCTCATTGAGACAACGGTGTCGCGGGATATCCTGCTCCTCAATCGAGTCGACAAGCCGGCCCTGCTTCGAAGGCTCTTTGGTTTGGTATGCGAGTATTCCGGACAGATCCTCTCCTATCAGAAGATGCTTGGTCAGCTCCAGGATGCGGGCAACACCACCACCCTGGCCCACTACCTGGACCTGTTGGATAGCACCGGTCTGGCGGTCGGTCTGGCCAAGTATGCACCAGGCCGCGTCGGACGCCGGGGGTCGAGCCCCAAGCTGCTGGTCTTGAACACCGCACTGATGACGGCCCAATGGGGCCCTGCCCCACAATCACTGCGGGAAGACCCTTGTGCCTGGGGCAGAGTGGTGGAGACCTCCGTAGGAGCACATCTGGTCAACACGTCTCGTGACCAACACATCGAAGTCTTGTATTGGCTGGGCCGCAATCGCGAGGTTGATCTCGTCCTGTGTCGGGGCGACATCGTGGTGGCGATTGAGGTAAAGAGCTCCGCTCGGCGTCAGACCGCTCCCGGCACGGAGGCGTTCTGCAGACAGTTCCATGTGAAGCGCACCCTCCTGGTCGGCGGCCAGGGTATCCCGCTGGAAGAGTTCCTGTCCACGCCCGCAGACCACTGGCTCGAATGAACGGCATCACGCCAAGGCGGCGTTCCCCGACACCCGAGCCCTTTGTCCGGTGCAAACTCACTCCGGCCTCCGGCCTACAGTCCCCGGTCCCAATTCGGGCGATACAGCCTTTCCGTCGTGCCTATTGCTTCGCCCGACAGGCCGTGCTATTCTCAACTCGATCAGGAAAGTCCGGAAGCTTCCGGACCACAATGACGCGGTTGGGCATCAACAGGAAGAAGGCTTCCCCTGGGAAAGCTGTTTGACACAATTCGCCAGCTCGTCGCGGAAGAGAAATACGTCGTTGGAGAGCATGCAGTCCAACGCCTTGAAGAGCGTGGTATCCTGGAATGGCAGGCCGTCTTCGGCTTGGAGGACGGAACACTGATGCTTGAACGGCCTAACGACGAACCGAATCCTGCCGTCGAGGTGCAAGAGAGATTCCCTGATGGGACGGAGTTCAAGGCGGTCTGGTCCCACCTGGGGCGTAGCGGAGTAGCCAAGCTGGTCACGGTTCATTTTCTTGATGAGGTTCGACAATGAAAATTCCCGGAAAGCGAGTACCTCGCACACGGTTGGTTCGGACGCCCAGTCTCGTGGTAGCGGTCGAGGTTGAAGCCGTCCTCCCGGAGGATGACGCGAGCGAACCCTGCTACGAAGCGGAGACTGTGCAATTGCTGCGTGATGTCGCAGAGCACGCGGAGCAGGGGGACATCGAATGGCTTCAACAGCATGGCAGAGTCTATCAGGCGCTGGAGGCCACATGAGCCCAATAGCCGTTGTGATCAGAACAATGGCTCGGCGCGGAGAATTGTCTGGAAACCGGTTATGTTCGTAGCGATGCTTTGTGCGGCACCTGAAACGGTGTTTAGGGTACTGTACTGATCCATATAGACAATGTTGAGCACAAAATGCAGAGATCTGATAGGACATCAAATGATGTTCAACAGAAGCAGATCAATAGAGCTTCTTCGACTTGGTTCCGGTCTTCCTAATGCCAAGTTTCGCGAAGACCAAGAGGAATCGATCCGGCACATCGTGGAGGGCCGCGGACGACTGCTGGTCGTGCAGAAAACTGGCTGGGGAAAGAGCTTCGTTTACTTCATTGCCACCAAGCTGCTGCGGGAGGCGGGCAACGGCCCGGCCTTGCTCATCTCACCCTTGCTGGCGCTGATGCGCAACCAGATCGCGGCGGCGGAGCAGATGGGCGTGCGGGCCAAAACCATCAATTCCGACAACCAGGACGAGTGGACAAGCGTTGAGGCGGCGATTCAACGCAACGAGGTGGACATTCTGCTGATCTCGCCAGAGCGACTGGCCAACGAACGCTTTCGCACGGAGGTGCTCGCACGCGTCGCGGGGCGAATCGCATTGCTGGTGATCGACGAAGCTCACTGCATCTCGGATTGGGGGCACGATTTTCGCCCGCACTATCGCTTGCTAGAGCGCATCGTGCGCACGCTGCCACCGAATCTGCGGTTGCTGGCGACCACAGCGACAGCGAACAACCGGGTGATGGACGATCTAAGCGTGGTCCTCGGGCCGAACCTCGGCGTTTCACGGGGCAATCTGAACCGACCCTCGCTCACGCTCCAGACGATGCGTTTGCACAGTCAGGCGGAACGTCTGGCTTGGCTTGCGGCGCAGGTGCCGGCGCTGCCCGGTAGCGGAATCATTTACACGCTCACGGTGCGAGATGCGGTACAGGTGGCTGATTGGCTCCAATCGCGCGGGTTGAACGTGGAGTCCTACACGGGCGAAACAGGCGAGCGCCGGCCCGAGTTGGAGCAGGCGTTGCTGGAAAACCGGGTGAAGGCGCTGGTGGCCACGACGGCGTTGGGGATGGGATTCGACAAGCCAGATCTGGCCTTCGTGATCCATTACCAGACGCCGGGTTCGGTGGTGGCCTACTACCAACAGGTCGGGAGGGCGGGTCGGGCGATCGACGCAGCTTACGGGGTGTTGCTTAGCGGCGAGGAAGAGACGGACATCACCGACTATTTCATTGGGAGCGCTTTCCCGACGCGGACGGAGGTCGGCAGTGTGCTCGAACTGTTGGAGGCAGCACCGGCGGGTCTTTCGGTTCCCGAACTGCTGGGTAAGATAAACCTCAGCAAAGGCCGCATCGAGAAGACCATCGCGCTGTTGTCGCTGGAGTCTCCGGCACCAATCGTCAAACAGGGCACAAAATGGCAACTAACGGCGGCCAACCTGAGTGAGGCGTTCTGGCAGCGAGCGGAGCGGCTGACCGATTTGCGACACATCGAGCAGCGGCAGATGCAGGACTACGTAAACTTGACCTCGGGGCATATGGAGTTTTTGATTCGCGCATTGGACGGAGATCCAGGCACAATCCACCCGCCCATGTTGCCGCCGCTACCGACGACCACGGACCCGGGGCTGGTGCGAGAAGCCGTAGCGTTTCTTCGCCGAACCAGTCTGCCGATTGAGCCACGCAAGCGGTGGCCGGCGGGAGGGATGCTGCAGTATCCTCTCAGCGGACGAATTGCCGCGGGCGCTCAGGCACAGTCTGGGAAGGCGCTTTGCGTCTGGGGTGACGCCGGATGGGGCAGTCTGGTTCGACAAGGCAAGTACCACGACAGGCATTTTGCGGATGAATTGGTCGAAGCCTGTGCGGGAATGGTGCGGGAATGGAACCCGCAGCCGGCGCCCGTCTGGGTAACCTGTATCCCGTCGCTTCGACACCCCGATCTGGTGCCGGACTTTGCACGGCGGCTGGCCGCCGCCTTGAGTCTACCGTTCGACGCGGTACTGGAGAAGACTGAGAATCGGCCGGAGCAAAAGACCATGGCAAACAGCACCCAGCAGGCGCGCAACATCGACGGTTCGCTGGCGGTCAGTGCAAAACCGCTGCGTACTGCTCCGGTGTTGCTCGTGGATGACATGGTGGATTCGCGCTGGACGCTGACCGTTGCGGCGTGGTTGTTGCGCTCACATGGCAGCGGTGAGGTGTGGCCTCTGGCGCTCTCACTGGCGGGACACGAAAAATGAACATGTCACTATCACCCAACACGCAGGCAATCCTGCTGCTGACGGCACCCTTGATCGCGGGGCGAGCGGAGCCTTCGTCCGATTTGTTGACACCGGGCGAGTACAAGCGGCTGGCGCGATTCCTCCGCGACAAGCAACGGCAACCGGCTGATCTGCTCGCTCCCGATGCTCGGGAATTGCTCGCGGAGTGCCGACAACTCATAGACAGTGACCGTATCGAGAGGCTGCTGGCACGCGGCTTCCTCCTGAGCCAGGCAATCGATCGCTGGCAGACACGGGCAATCTGGGTTGTCAGCCGGGCCGATGCCGATTACCCGAAACGATTGAAGGCGCGTCTCAAGGAGAATGCCCCCGCGGTTCTTTACGGCTGTGGGGACACGGCGATTCTGGACACGGGCGGACTGGCTATCGTCGGTTCCCGCCATGTGGACGATGCGTTGGTGGAATACACCGAGGGCATTGGCCGGCTTACCGCCAAAGCGAGACGCACCCTTGTTTCGGGCGGTGCGCGCGGCATCGACCAGGCCGCCATGCGCGGGACGCTGGAAGCCGGTGGCAAGACGGTTGGCGTCTTGGCCGATAGCCTCGAACGGGCGGTCCTGAACCGCGAACACCGCAATCTACTGATGAATGGACAACTAGTCCTGATTTCCCCCTACGACCCTTCGGCCGGATTCAACGTGGGACACGCCATGCAGCGCAACAAGCTAATCTACGCGCTGGCAGATGCGGCCCTGGTTGTCAGTTCGGATTACGAGAAGGGAGGTACCTGGGCCGGCGCGATCGAACAATTGGAGAAGCTGCGGCTCGTACCTGTCTATGTCCGCTCGAATGGGGAAACCGGCAAGGGGCTGGAGGCCCTCCGACGCAAGGGTGCATTGCCCTGGCCCAATCCTGAGACACCGGAAGATTTATGGGAGTCGCTCGCGGTTGAAGTAAGTGCGGAAAAGGATGTGCCCAGACCGAATGAACTCTCCTTCGCTGTTCGCGACGAGGCCAGGCAAGCATATGGAATCACGCAGAGGGTGTTCCCGAGCCGTGATTCCTGCCACCCGCTGTCTGTGGAATCACCCTTGACTCCTGCGGATGAATTGTTTGCTAAGGTGCGGGAGTTGCTTGGAAGGATGACAACACCCAAGACCGACGCCGAGGTGGCTGCTGATTTGAATGTGTCAAAGAGTCAAGCGAAAGAGTGGCTTCAACGATTGGCTGAGGAAGGTTTGATAGAAAAGCATGGCGCCAAACCTGCAAGATATGGGCCGAGGATGCAGCGTTCCTTTCTGGAATAGAGTGAGTAATGCGCATGACGAGGCGCTGCACGGGATCGCTATTCCGCTAACGCTCCACAGCAGCAGGTGAGTTCTATCGTTAGGCCTCGCCGAGAGATAGACGCCGTATGACAAAAGCCGGGAAGAACGCCAAACGCTTCACGGCCTGCCCTTTCCCCACCAGCTAAGCCAAGTCTCTTTTCTTTTGTTGAATCATGCGAGATGAGGCGCCATAATCCCTCGGTCGATGGGAATTCTGTCAACAAGCAGTTGAGGGGACATGATATGGATCGGAAATCCATTCTGGCGTGGTTCTTCTTCACGGGCATCGCCCTGCTATCCGGCCTTTCTCACGGGGCGTCGTTCTACCCTGACCGTCTGGACGACCCGGCGGCCGTCTACCTGACGCGGGAGAATTTCCCCGTGCAGGGCGATGGAGTCGCCGATGACTCCGCCGCCATGCAGGAGGCGATTGACAAGGTTGCTTCAAGCACCGGTGCCGGCGTCCTGTTCGTCCCGAAGGGGACCTACCGTCTCACGAAAACCGTCTACGTCTGGCCCGGCGTCCGCTTGATCGGCTATGGCGCGAGCCGGCCGGTCTTCACCCTCGGCGAGAACACGCCGGGTTTCCAGGAAGGAACCGGCAAATACATGTTCTTCTTCTCCGGCGGGCGCAGGTCCGGCGCCAGCGGCGGGACCCCGCCGGATGGCAGCGCCGGCACGTTCTACAGTGCGATGAGCAATATCGACATCGAGATCGGACCGGGCAATCCGGCGGCCGTCGGTATCCGCTTCCACGTCGCCCAGCACTGCTACCTCGCCCATATCGATTTCCGGCTGGGCTCGGCCCGGGCGGGACTGGAGGACATCGGCAACGAGGTCGAAGACTTACATTTTCACGGGGGACAGTATGGCATCGTCACGAAACGATCCGCGCCGGGCTGGCCCATTCTCGTGATCGATTGCACCTTCGAGGGTCAGAGCGTCGCCGCCATCAGCGAACAGCAGGCGGGACTAACGCTCGTGCGGCCGCAGTTCAAGAACGTTCCCACGGCCGTCTCCATCTTCCCCGGCAGCCCGGAGCAGCTTTGGCTCAGCGATGGGCGTCTGGAGAACGTCACGGGGCCGGCGCTGGTCATCAGCGATGAGTACAGCGCCCGGACCCAGATCAACCTGCAAAACGTCGCCTGCAAGAACGTGCCGGTCCTGGCCAGCTTCCGCGAAAGCGGAAAGACCGTCGTCGGCGTCGGGCCGGCATACCTGGTCGAGCAGTTCGCCCACGGGCTGCACATCACCGGTCTCGGCGCGGATCGGCAGGTCAAAACCGCCCTGGCAGCCCACGAGATAACCGCCCTGCCCACGCCAGCGGTATCGGACATCCCCGCTCTTCCTGAGGCGGCCTCCTGGGTCAATGTCCGCACGCTGGGCGTCACCGGCGACGGCAAAACTGACGACACGGCAGCCCTCAAAGAAGCGATTGCGAAGCACCGAACCCTCTATCTGCCGATGGGATGGTACTGCATCAGCGACACGCTGACACTCCGGCCGGACACCGTGCTCATCGGCCTCAATCCTTCGGCGACCGTAATCAACGTGCCGGAAAAGACTCCTGCGTTTCAAGGGCCCGGCGAGCCGAAACCGGTCATCAAAGCCCCCCAGAACGGGACCAATATCATCACGGGCATCGGCGTCTACACGGGTGCGGTCAATCCCCGCGCCGCCGGCGTGAAATGGATGGCCGGGGCGAATTCCCTGATGAACGACGTCCGCCTGCTCGGCGGGCACGGCACCAGGGTTCCGGGCGAACGCGGCGGTTTCGGGCGGCTGGGCGACCGCAACGCGTGGAACAGCCAGTACGCCAGCCTCTGGGTCACCAACGGCGGCGGCGGGACGTTCAAGGACATCTGGACGCCCAGTCCCTACGCGCAAGCTGGAATGCGCATTTCGGATACCTCGACCAGCGGCCGGGTGTATGCGATGTCTCTCGAACACCACGTCCGCAACGAAATGGTCATCCAAAACGCCTCCCATTGGCGGTTCTACGCGGTGCAATTCGAGGAGGAGCGGGAAGAAGGTCCGAAGGCCCTGCCCCTGGAGATCGACCGTTCCAGCGACCTCCAATTCGCCAATACCTTCTTCTACCGCGTGATCAGTTGCTTCGTGCCGTTCCCGCACGCGGTGAAGGTCGGCAATTCCCGCGACCTCCGCTTCCGGAACCTCCACTGCTACAGCAATAGCAGGGTCTCGTTCGACAGCACGATCTTCGATATGACCGCCAGCGCCGAGGTGCGCGATTCGGAGTTCGCCGTGCTGGATGTCTCGGGCGGCCCGCTCCCCTCCCAGCCGGCATCGGGTTCGACGGTCCTGGCCGCCGGGGCCAAGGTCGAGAAACTCGCCGATGGGTTCTTGAACATCGCCGGGGCGGCGGTGGACGGCCAGGGCAACGTCTATTTCGCAGACGCCCGCGAGAACCGCATTTACCGCTGGTCCCAGGAGGCCGGCCGGGCCGAGCCGGTTCGCGACATCCCCCAGCAGCCCGTCCAGTTGGCCTTCGACAAGGCGGGGAATCTACTGGTCGTCGCCTACACGGGCAACGGCACGGTGCTTGCCTTTCGGCCCGATGTCGCCGACAGTGAGATTGTCACTCTCCAGCCCCAGCCCGCCGAGCCGCACCCCGGAATGACGGCCGTGCTCCCGGTGAACCGCTGGATGGGCGACACCGAGTTTCTGCGGGATTCGACCTCGCCCAAGCCGTCGCACTACGTCTCGCCCGACGGCACGACCTTCATCCCCGCCGGCCGGGACTTCACCACCGGGGCAATGATGTGGGGCACCAAGATGGCAGACGTGCTGCGTGCTTTCGGGCTGGCCCCCGCCGTCGCGGGACGGCCTTTCTACGTCACTAACGAGGCAGAGCTCAAGACCTGGGCCTTCAACGTGCAGCCCGACGGGACGCTCGGCGATCCGAAGCTGTTCGTCCAGGAAGGCGGCGAGAGCGTCGCGGTCGATGGCCAGGGCAACGTCTACCTCGCCGCCGGCCAGATCATGGTCTTCGACCCCTCCGGCAAGCGGATCGACACGATCGAGGTCCCGCAGCGCCCAACCTGCCTCGTCTTCGGCGGCCCGGATCGCAAAACGCTGTTTATTACAGCCCGCTCATCACTGTACGGCGTCAAGATCAAGGCGGGAGAATGACCAGACGCCGCAAGCCACCGACAGATGTGTACCGGGCCCTCTGCACCGCAAAAGCGTAACATGTTGCCTCTCTGACAAGAAAGGCCGAAAGAGAACTGAAGAGAGCCGAAAAGAACGAAAGAAGACGAAAAAAGGGAAGAGCCCTGCGGACCCATCCCACTCTCTTCTTTTCTTTCGCCTCTTTTCGTTTCTTTCGGCTAATGCGGTTTTGGCTGCGGCCGAAGGCCGCGCTGGGTTCCTGCGCCGCAAGTGGCGTTCACCTTTGCCCCAATCTCAATCACGTCTGCCTTGCCAAATAGATGCAGAAGGGGCTTGCAAATTTAATATCTAATGTTAAATTTGCAAAGACAGCGATAAGAGGGTGTGTGAAAAGTGGCACGGGCATCCTGCCCGCAGGGGTTTGTGGCATCGGCATCCTGCCGATGATTCATGGGCTGGAAGCCCATGCCACGCGGAACCGGCTTTTCATACACGTTCTAAGGAATCCGGTCATGATCCAGCGTCATCTGGAACGAAAGCTGCGAACCGCGGCCGAGCAATACCCGGTTGTACTGCTCACCGGCCCGCGTCAGTCCGGCAAGACCACTCTGGTTCGAGCCGTCTTCCCGGACCATCCATACGTCTCTCTCGAAGACCCCGACCAGCGTGCCTTCGCCACGGAAGATCCACGCGGCTTCCTGGGCCGATTCGAGCAGTCCGTGATCCTGGATGAGGCCCAACGGACGCCCGACCTGTTCTCCTACATCCAGGGGATCGTGGACCGGACCGACCGGCCGGGACAGTTCATCCTGACCGGATCGCAGAACTTCCTTCTGATGGAGCGGATCAGCCAATCCCTGGCCGGCCGCTGTGCCGTGTTGCACCTGCTGCCCTTCACCCGCTCGGAACTGAAAGGCCGCCCAGGACTCGACGCAGACGGCTTGGGAAGATCGGTCCCGGCGCCCGAGCCGACGCCGGCTGACAATCTCTTTGAGGTCCTCTTCACGGGTTCGTATCCACGGATTCACGACAAGAAGCTGCCGCCCCAGGACTGGCTGGCGAACTACTACCTGACCTATCTCGAACGCGATGTCCGCCAGTTGCTCAATGTCGGCGACCTGGAAGCCTTCGGCCGCTTCGTTCGTCTCTGTGCAGGCCGTTGCGGCCAGTTGCTCAACCTGTCGTCGCTGGCCGCCGACGGCGGTATCTCCGTCCCCACCGCCAAGCGGTGGCTCTCTCTTCTGGAAACAAGTTTCCTCCTTTTCCTGCTGCGGCCGCACCACCGCAGCTTCAACAAACGACTGGTAAAGTCCCCCAAGCTGTACTTCCTTGACACCGGCCTGCTCTGCTATCTCCTGCGCATCACCAGTCCCGACCAACTGACCACGCACGCGGCCCGCGGGGCCGTGTTCGAATCCTGGGTGGTTTCCGAACTGTTGAAGAATTACTACAACCGGGGGGCCACGCCCGATCTGTATTTCTGGCGGGACTCGACCGGCCATGAAATCGACCTCCTCCTCGATCAGGGCGGGGAATTGGTCCCCATTGAGATCAAGTCCGGCCAGACCTTTGCCAGCGATTACCTCCAGGGCCTGACCTACTGGCGCTCCCTGCCGGACCAGGCCAACGCGCGGGCGGCCCTGGTCTACGGCGGCGACACCTCCTACCTGCGACAGGGAATCGCCGTCCTCTCCTGGCAACACTGGGAATGAAAATGTGAAATGTGCAGGTGTGACAGTCCTCTTTCCCAGGTTCGGAGTACCGGCTTCAGCCGGGTCGAATAAGGCCCTTCCGACTACGGTGTGTACGAAGATCGGAGTGGTCTTTCCCGACTCTCAAGATGTCCCTCGCGATCGGTTAGTTGTTAATTTGAGGGCAGACCCTGCGAAGCCCCCTCACACGGGAGTCTGCCCCCCGCGTCAGAATGTGAAATGTGTAGGTTTGACCCCGCTTTCCCCCGGTAGCGGGCGACTATCCGTACCTGCCTACCCGCATGCAGCTTTTCCAGATAGAAATGTGAAATGTGTAGGTGTGACACTCTTCTTTCCCGGCGTGCTCGATTCGCGGTGGCCGAGCCATGCTCATACCCTACCAACCGCGCTCCCCTCGGCGTCAACACCTATATCCAAAGCCTGACCCCTTTTCCCTCCTTAAATTCCCTCCGGAATTCGCTCAGGTCGAAAGCGAAACAGCTAAGGTGCCGCCGGAATTCCGCAGGGCCGCGTCTTCTAACTCGTAACCAGTTCTTTCATAACAGCATGCCATTCCTGATTGTTCTCTGTCTGAGCAAATTTCCCCATCATGGCCCAGAGTTTGGAGAGAGTTCGACGGTATCTCGTCGCATATTCTTCTGGAACCCCGTCTTCGACCTCTGGATAAATCCGCGACATCAGCACAATGTGTGCAAGCAGATAAACAGAGAACTGGTTCAGGACAAAGGACATTTGCTCTGCCTTGAAAACAATCCCTCTGTCAAGAAGTATCTGTCTCTTTGCACGGTCATACTCCCTGACTTTGAGTAGATGTGTGGCTAAAGAGCCGTGAGCCATATCACACAGGAGGCGGTAGTACTTGTAGGACCCATGTGCTATGTCCTCAAACATTTCCTCGTATTTTACCCTGAATCGTTTGCCTTCATACCCGTAATGACCAGCCCAAGCGGTGTTCAGCAAGCCAATATCTTTCTTTCTATGCAGGTACTTCACTCGGACGAGTCCTTCGACTATTGAACGAAGCAGAATTGCCGATTCGGTATAGTAGCCTTGGTGAATCAGGTTGTAGACCGCCTTGTACGTCAAGGTTACGCAGTAGAACTGATAGTAGGCAAATGACCTCATAGCGACTGTGAAGTCTCTGAACCCGCCGCGTTCGTCCAGGGTATCGTCAGTCCTTCGTAGATGGTGAATTCCCTGTAACAACAGATCAACTCCGTCGGTGGCAAAATCGCACCATCCATCGCGGTTCTTACCGCAAACATGCTCGGTCTGTGTTATCGTTTCAGATTCCTGTTCCGTAAGAAGCTCGCACGATATCCATTCATCGTTCATTTAGCATCTCCCGAAATTCACTCCTTTCGCACAGGCGTGCCGTCAGGATTTGAGTTGCCGATGCAACTTGTGGAGATAAGTCGCCACCTGATCCTCCGGCAGTTTGGCACTGTCTATCTCGATAGCCGCTTGCAGTAGAGTCTTGCCGCCAGCCATCAGCTTCTCCCGCCATCCACCGGGCAAGAACAGCTTGGCCACATCAACTAACACTCTGCCCGTACCGAACAGCATCCGTCGGATACGTTTCTTCTCATGCTGCTGCATCCGGTGTTCCAATGATAGCACAGCGGCCTTGATCTTGGTGTTTACGAGCACATCAGCTTCGTGTCGGATTTGCGTTAGCTCGTTCTCGCCCTTGACCTGCTGATGCAGCAGATACGTGAGGTCAAGGATGCCAGCACGAAACTCAAGTAGCTCATCTCTGAGGGCAGTACGGGCTTCCAGTAAGTCATCAACGTGAGCGGGACGGATTGCGGGGAGAGCCAGTTGGGAAATCGCCGCGGTTGCCAAGACTTCTGATAGCAGCTTGTCTGGTGAGCTCGATCTATGGTGTTGCCAAAAGGGAGGTTCGGTGGAAACCAGCGGCAATCTAAAGTAGGCAGAACTCACGATGGAGAAGCACGCCTCGAATTCCCTATCGGACGCATAGATCGACAAACCGTCAGGTTCCATCCTCGGTGTGGCACGTTCCAGAAACCAATCCGGGATATGCCGGTCCCACTCTGTCATCGGAGCACTTGACGGTGGCGTGAGAAAGGGCCACATTGCCCCCTCTCGCAATAATTCCGAGATCACGTGGTCGAAGGCTATTTCGACGGCTGTCGGTGGCTTATCCCGTTCAAACAATTTGCCGTTCCGCGGGAAGGATAAAGTGCGTAGTGACATATAAGCGACGTGGTCGTACCAGAGGCACAGGCTGGCCCATTCAGTGGTATCAGGAACGCCAAGAGACGGGTCTGGGCACCACACCGCAGCGGACTTGTCATCTCTATCAGCCATCGTCACGACTCCAGGGAATTAAAGGTGTCAGGTACGAATGGCATGAAGATAAGGCGTGGCAGACCCGTCGAAACACGCTTTTTGGCCTCAGAACGCCATCCTCTGTACGAAGAAATGGCTTAACTTCATGCCATTCGTGTCAGGTACCTTTTTCCTCCTGTTCATCCCACCACCTTGGGCCTTCCGCCAACCGTTCCGTCCCAGTTTCGTCACAGTTGCTTCATCCACGCAGGTAGAAGTATTCTGGCAGAGACTGGCGGCAGAAGCAAGCAAAAAGGACGTCCGAGAAGCGTCCTCACGACAGTGCCGCAATTCCGGGGCCATCTATGAGCAGGCCGTCGTCAAAACGATCGCGGGATTGTTTCGCGGGAAGGCCACTGATCCATTATGATCTACCAGTGTCGGAAGTAGAAGGTATCGCTGTCGATCTTCGGCCGCAAAGTGTTTGCGACAAGGAGCGCCTATGAAAACGATTCTGCGAGGTCGATGCCTGTGTGGTGCCGTGCGCTATGAATGTACCGCCGACCCCGGGAACGCCAGCTATTGTCACTGTGACGACTGTAAAAGAGCTACGGGGGGGCCCTACACCGTGGGCGTCCTCGCCCGGGCGGCGGACCTGCGGATCCTCTCCGGTCAAGTCAAAGGCTATACCACCATCGCCGACAGTGGCCGCAGGATCACACGGGAGTTCTGTCCGAATTGCGGCGCGCCCCTGTTCACCCGAGCCGAGAAGCTTCCCGATTCTGTCTTCCTCAAGGCAGGCAGTCTGGATGAGCCGGAGCTGGTCAAGCCCAGTTGCCAAACATGGACCAAACGAGCGGTCCCCTGGGCTCGCATCGATGAGAAGCTGCCATGCTTTCCGGAGGGCCGTCCGTCGGGAAAGGAGTAGTCGGTGGTCGGTAGCCGGCAGCCGGTAGGACAGAGGTCAGCTACAGCCTGCGGCCCAACACCTCCGGCTTGCCGTGAAAATTTCTGCTGTATTTTTGGTTTTTGCACAACATACACGGCTCGACAAACGTCTATAAGATGAGGTAAGGCCGCTCGCGGCGACAGCCGCGACGAGGCGCGAGGTCAGGGACCCCACGGGTCGGCCTTGACCAGGGAAACGGTGCTCTCTGTTCCTCGGCGAGCCGCCGTGATTTCACCAGTACAAACAAACCCAATTTGTTGCCGGCGGGCAGGGAAGACCATCGCCGAGGCTTCCGGCCTTGACAATGCCACCGCTCGCGGGGGCAATGACGCGGAACAAAGCCAAAAAGCAGTAGTCGGTAGTCGGTAATCAGTAGCCGGTTGGAGGACCGATCATGCGAAACAAACCCAATTGCCCTGGAGTGGATGGAGGGGCAAGGACTTGGCAAGAAAGGAGTTATGATGAGTTGGACCCGTGAAGAGCCTTGGCAGAGCAAAGCCAATTTCGAGCAAGCCAGCCGGGACGCGGAGGCCTACTGAATTTCGCATAATATAGTGACAGATTTTTCGCATAATATATTGACACCAGCGTTTCGTTCTCGTAGGCTGTCCGCATGGACAGAAAAGGACGAACACGAAGGGACTTCGACGAGTTGGAGAACCGCCGAAAGC
>JAPLMX010000050.1 GCA_026386805.1 Phycisphaerae bacterium
CTTTCGGCGGTTCTCCAACTCGTCGAAGTCCCTTCGTGTTCGTCCTTTTCTGTCCATGCGGACAGCCTACGAGAACGAAACGCTGGTGTCAATATATTATGCGAAAAATCTGTCACTATATTATGCGAAATTCAGTAGGTCCTTGAGTTTCTTGTACTTGACTTTTCCGCATCGCACGCCCGGCGTAGCCTTGAGCAAGGTGATCAGCTTCCCTGGATCGAACTCAATACAACACCCACTGACGCCGTCTGCGAACGTCTTCCAGGGATGAATCGTTTCATCTCCGTATGAGAAGCACAGGGCGAAAAGTTTCTGGACCCGTTTGCGCCTCTTGTACTCAAGCAGAATCTCCGAATCGTTCTTGTCCTCCCAAGACACTGGATCCAATAGCACGAGTCGCTTTCGCTTCAGCATATCGAGCAATACGGGAAGTGTTGTATACCAGTTGAGGTGCTTCATACCTTTCTCACTCGGTCTTGAATTGAGCATGGGGTCCTCAGATATCCGTCAATTCAGCGTCTGGATAGTAATTTGGCCGTCCTTCTCGAACTCCACCTTGTCCGCATGTATTCGGACGATCTTGAAGCCGTTCATTATGCTTCCCTCATAAACGAGCGTACCATCGACAAGCGCGTAGGGTCTCTTGTCCGTGGAAACACCGATGGCTTCGACTAATGGCGGTGCGTTTTCTGATACACCGGGGGTGGCTTTGTTTGCTTGTTGTTCCGCTGTGCTGCTGCATTCTACATAGCGGTATACTGCTAGCATGTTTCTCCGGCCGCCTCCCTTGGACCAGGCGCCGTTGGGATCGTCCGAGCTGCCGCCGATGTAGCGGGCGTAGGAAGTGGTCCAGGGGGTGGAGTAAATGCCAACCTTCAATCCCAGGCCGTGAATCTCGTCGCACATCTTCCGGAAGTCCGGGAACTTCTCGTTGGGCCCGATGGCGTTGAACGACCCGCCTCGCTCTTTCTGCCAAGCATCGTCGAGGTTGATGTACGCCCAGCCGTGATCGATCAGTCCGCTGGAAGCCATGGCTCGGGCGGCGCGGATGACGTTCTCGCCCGTCACGGTCCCGTGATAGGCGTTCCAACTGTTCCAACCCATGGGAGGCGTCAGGGCGATGGTCTCGCCGACGACGATCTTGAACTTCTTTTCACCGGCCCCCAGGGCGTTCTTGGCGCGTAGCGTGACAAGGTACTCGCCGGGTTCTTTCAAGGAGCCGGTGATTTGCCCCGTGTTGGCATCCACCTGAAGACCTGTCGGCAGAGACCCGACGGAGAACTCCATGGGCCGGTCTCCCGTGGCAGGGATGCGGTAGAGGAAGGGGTACCCCGGCCGGACGCCGAAAACCAAGGGACCATTGATGCGCGGTGTGGCAGGGGGCTTGGGCGTGCGAATCGCTGACGTCAATTGCGCAGGATCATTATCGCCGGCGGAGGCCGCACGACCGATCGTTCCACCCACGAGCACAAAGACGCACAGAGCGAGAGTGCTCAGCACACTGCAAACCGAACGATTCCTTCCCAATGTGTCACAACAACTCATTGTCATTCCTCCTCAGAGGGGCAATCTCTGAGGCTCTGGGTGGCATCGTCAAGGTCGAAGGCCTTGGCGATGCCACCCGAGCGCAGCTACTTGGTTTCCAGCACCAGCACGGAATCCGTCTTGTCCGGAGCCGCGGCCGGCAGGGAGATCGACCATTTCTGGCCGTTCTGCTTGACCGTCAAGGCTTGTTTCTGTGTGCCGGCCAGCAGATACGCTTTCGTCACTTGCTCCTTGATCGCCGGCAACTCGAATGAGCCGGAGGGCCACTGAAACAGGTGGATGTACAGCTTGCCCGGCTTGGTCGTGCAGCGCCAATCGGTCTTGGCGTTGAAGGCTGGGTTGCCCTTCTTGTCCTTTCTGGCGGGATCGGGCGTGCCGAGCTCTTCGCCGAACGGCGTCGGGCCGGTCCCGTAGATGGACTCGCCGTTGACCTTCAGCCAGCGGCCCACGGCCCGCAGGTTGTCCTGGCTGGGCTGCGGAATCAGGCCCTCGGCGGTCGGGCCGACGTTCAGGAGGTAGTTGCCGCCTTTGCTGACGATGTCCACGAGCTTGAACGTCAGGTCTTGGGGGCTCTTCCAGTCGTTGTCGTAGCTCTTGTAGCCCCAGGTTCGGTTGAGCGTGGCGGGCACCTCCCAATCCTCATGAACCACCTGGTTGGGAATCGCATTGTCGCCCATCGAACGGTAGTCGCCTTTGGTGCCGAGCCGGCCGTCGATCAGGCACGCGGGCTGGAGCGTTTGGACGATCTCCAGGAACCGCTGGGCGCGGTTGTTGACATTCATCATGCGGGCCGTGTCGAACCAGATCAAACAGACGGGACCATAGCCGGTGAGCAACTCCTTCACCTGAGGCTCGGCCTTCTCACGCAGGTACTGGTCGTAAGCGCCGCTCTTATCCTTTTCCGTATCGGCCGGGAAATCCCACGTATTGCCGGCCCCGCCTGGCTCGTGCCAGTCCTGGGACTGGGAGTAGTAGAATCCGAACTTGATGTTGTGCTTGGCACAGGCGGCCGCCAGTTCCTTCAGCGGGTCGCGCTGGAAGGGCGTGGCGTCCACGATGTTGTACTTGGTGACCTTCGAGCCGTACATCGCAAAGCCGTCGTGATGCTTGCTGGTGATGACGATGTACTTCATGCCGGCGTCCTCGGCCATCTGCACCCATTCCTCGGCGTTGAACTTCACCGGGTTGAATTGGCCGGCTAATTGCTCGTATTCCTTCACGGGAATCTTGGCCCGGTTCATGATCCACTCGCCGATGCCTTGAACCTGCTGGCCCTTCCACGTCCCGGCGGGCACGGCGTAGAGTCCCCAGTGAATGAACAGGCCGAATTTCGCCTCGCGGAACCACTTCATCTTCTCGTCTTGTGACAAGGGCTTGGGCGCTGCCGGCTGAGCGGCCAACGGACTGTACGACGCGGCAAGGCATAGGCACGCGGCCGCGATCGTCAGTCGAGTGTTTCGTCTACAGATGTGGGTCAATTGTGTTTCCATTTCAGAGTCTCCTTTCAAGAAATTATGTGGTTTGCAGTTCACGGTTTCGCTTAGGCCAGACACCAGGGGCTTCGCATGGGACGGCTGAGCAGGCGGTTGGCCGTGTCATCGTTGGTGAACCGCTCCGCCTGCGGGTCCCACCTGAGCTTGTGGCCCACTTGAATGGCGATGTGCCCGAGTTGGCACAGCGACGTTGTTCGGTGACCCACCTCGGCGTCCGCCAGGGTCTGGCCGCGCGTCTTGACGGCGTCGATGAAATCTCTCTTTTCATCCTTGAGCGGCAGATGGATCTCATCCGGTTTCAAAGGCGAACTGAGAATGGATTCAGGCTGGGCTTTTAGGGCACGTGTGTCGTAGTCGGCCTCGATCCATCCTTCGCTGCCTTCGAAGCGGACGTAGGGCCGGCTCGTTTTGTAGAACAATTGCACGCCGTTGGCATACTTGTACTGAATTTCAAAGCCCAGGAGTACCTCCCACAGCCCGTCCCGCGGATACTGCCCTGTGCCTTCGACTTCGACCGGCCCCGTGCGGTCCGTGCCGTTGCCCCACTGGGCGATGTCGTTCAGGTGGGCGCCCCAGTTGGTCACCATCCCCTCGCAGTAGTCGCGGACGCGCATCCAACCGGGGCGTTCGTAGCTTTGGCGCGGATGCACGCGATTCACGGTGTACGGCGCCACAGGAGCCGGACCGAGCCACATCTCGTAATCGAGCTCTTCCGGCACGGGGCTGGTCGGCTCCGGGCGTCCGGCCACGTCACCGACCGGCACGCCGGTGCGGATCGTGTGCACCTTGCCGATCCGCCCGTTGAGCACCAGTTCGCAGGCTCGCTGGAAACAGACGAGAGAACGGAATTCGCTGTCGGTCCTAAACACGCGGTTGTAGCGCCGGACGGTGTCGCTGAGAACACGACCTTCCGCGATAGAGAGCGTCAGAGGTTTCTCACAGGAGATGTCCTTGCCGGCTTTCGCGGCGGCAATCGCGATGGGCACGTGCCAATGGTCCGGCGTGGAGATCATCACGGTGTCGATCTCCGGGCGAGCGAGCAGCTCTCGAAAGTCCCGGAACACGGCGCAGCCCTTGAATGTCCCGGATGATCGGTCCTTTGCATAGTGGTCCTCGACCGCTTTGCGACCGCTCTCCAGCCGCCAGGCGTCCACGTCACAGACCGCGGCCACCTGCACGTCGGGAAAACTGAAGAAGGTCTTCACGTTGGAGTAGTACGCCTGCCGGCCCATGCCGATCATGCCGACCGTGACTCGATTGCTCGGAGCATTGGCCCCGAAGACCGAGGACGGGACAATCGTCGGTGCCAACAAAGCCGCCCCGGCGATCGCGCCGACCGAATCTCTCAGGAAGGCTCGCCGGGTCAGATTCCTCGTGTTGCCTGGTGTTTCCCTGTTCTTAGTCATGGAGCCTCTCTGGATAGAATGTACTCTTTCGTCTTCAGGACCATTTGCGGGTCCGCCTCGAAAGGCAGGCAGCCTGTGCCTATGCAGATGTCGCTGCTGTCCCTGACCAGGGCGATCACTCGGTGCACCTCTTTCTTGATGGCGTCGAAGTCGTTCGCGGTGATCGGGCGCGGGTCCATGTTGATCCGGACCTTCACTTCTGGGTGGGACCTCATCTTCTCCATGAACCCCTGCTGGTCGGTCTCGGCGGGGCAACAGACGTAGCCTGTCCCTGTGGCGAGAAGAGAGTTGAGGATGGGCAGGGTGTCGCCGCCCATGATGCAGGGGACCGGGTGACCGACCAGGATCGAGGTCTTGGCCATGATCGCCCGAAGTGCGGGCAACTCCAGATCCCGGAAGCTGGTGGGCGAGAGCAGGGGCGGGGCGGCAGCGGACTCGAAGAAGGCGATGCCCAAGCCGTGGCGGACGATCTCCTGGCAGAACGCCACCTGTCCCGTCACGAGGGACATCAGGGCCCCTGCCACGAGATCCGGCGCCGTCTGGATCTCGCACAAAATGTTCTCGAATCCCATGAGATTGGTCGCCAGGGAGAAGGGTCCGCTCAGAGGCACTCTGACATCGGCGTCCGGGCACGCTGCCGCAACTCGTCGGGCCGCTTCGACCACCATAGGAATCCGGCCGGCCGACTTCGGATCGAACGGCTCCAGGTCGATCAACTGTCCGGCCGTCGAAAAGGGGTGCGTATGGATCGCGGGAATGCCGTTGCCTGAAGCTCGGCTGACGACCGCTCCGTACGCCTCGGCCTCGAGATTGTAGATGTCGATGCCGACGACGATGGGGCGATGTTGGTACAGACGGTACGCCTCCGCGTGGCCTTTCGCCAGCAAGCGAACGTCCCGTGAGACATCCCAGGGACTTTGCGAGATGACTCTGGCGGCGTGCTCATACACCGAGGGTGCGAACTGTATGCTCCTCACTGCCTTTTCCCGTACATCTTGGGTTTTGCCCTTATGTATTTCTGCAAGAGCAGGGGCCATGATATGCGATTGCCTGTGCGGTGTAAAGTAGCATGGGCGTCCCGCCCGTGCTACGAGCGCACTGTCGGGGGAAAAGCATCCCTGGCCCTTGTGAGCGTGAGCCGATTCGCTACAATACAGTTTTTTCCGGAATGGCTGTTGTGCAGGAGTAAAGCATGGGAACGCAGATTGCGTCGGACCTCACGCCGCGAAGAGTCTCTCGTGTGCAGACCAAGTATCGTCGCATCGTCACGGATATCCCGGCCCCCGAGTCGATCCCGGTCCTGGAGCGACTGCGGCAGTTCGAGCCACGTTCGATGAGCGGCCAGCCGCCCATCGTATGGGACCGGGCCGAGGGTATCCAGATCTATGACCGGTGGGGCAACATGTGGCTCGACTGGTCCTCCGGCGTGGTCGTGACCAATGCCGGGCACGGCCATCCGGCGATTCGCCAGGCCATGATGGAGCGGATCGAGCACGGGCTGATCCACAACTACTGCTTCCCCTCGGAAATTCGGGGCGAGCTTGCGGCCGGACTGGCCAAAGTCGCTCCAGAAGGGCTCAAGAAGGTCTTCCTGTTGACCACTGGCTCGGAGGCGTGTGAGTGCGCGATCAAGCTGGCGCGTACCCACGGCAAGACGATCAACGCCAAGAAGATCACGATCGTGACGTACCACAACGCCTTCCACGGGCGCACCCTGGGTTCGCAAATGGCGGGTGGCATCCCGGCCCTCAAGGATTGGATCGTCAACCTCGACCCCAACATGGTCCAGGTGCCGTTCCCGGACGGCTTTCGCGGGCTTGACACAAGCTTCGAGGGTTTCCTCAAGGCGTTGGACCGAGCTGGCGTGACGCCCGACCAGGTCGCCGGCGTGATGACGGAGACCTACCAGGGCGGCAATGCCAGCTTCGCCCCGCCCGAGTACATCCAGAAGCTCCGCAACTGGTGCGACCAGCACCGGGCGCTACTGATCTTCGACGAGATTCAGGCCGGGTTCGGCCGCACGGGCAAGTACTGGGGGTTCGAGCATTACGGCGTTGTGCCCGACCTGATCTGCTGCGGCAAAGGCATCAGCAGCGGAATGCCGCTGTCAGCGGTGATCGGGCGGGGCGACATCATGGACCTCTACCCGCCCGGCTCGATGACCTCGACCCACACGGGCAATCCCGTCTGTGCGGCGGCCGCCCTGGCGAACCTCAAGGTGATCGAGGAGCAGAACTTGGTCGAGAACTCCCGGCGGATGGGCGAGGTCATGCAGCCGCTGCTCAGACAGCTTGGTTCGCGATTCCCCAAACACGTTGGGGCCGTGCATGGCAAGGGCCTCGTTGCGGCCCTGCACATGGTCCGGCCGGGCGGTATCGAGCCGGACTCGGCGCTGGCCACCGACATCGTCCGCCGTTGCATGGAGAAGGGACTCTTGATGTTCGCGCCGGTAGGCTACGCCGGGGCGTCGGTCAAGATCGCGCCGCCGCTGGTGACTCCGGAGGACGCTATTCGCGAAGGCGTCTCTGTGCTGGAAGAGGCCATGCGCGAGGCGATCCAGTGAAGCCAAGTAAAAAGTAAAAGGGTAAAAGGACAAAGTAGAACCTGCGCAATCAGACCTTTTTGCCTTTCTACTTTTTCCCTCTTACTTGCTTTGAGGGGTGGCTCCGTGAACAGGCAAGACGCAAAGCTCGAAATCGTCATCGTAGGCGGCGGGATGATTACTCACGACCAGATTCTGCCGTCGCTGTACCACTTGCAGCGGCAGGGGGTCGTTGGGTCGATCAAGATTTGCGCGCTGAATTCCGCACCGTTGCGGGCGTTGGCCCAATCGCCGCGATTCGCCGAGGCGTTTCCGGGCCAGAGCTTCGAGGCGTCCCCACCGCTTGATAGCCCGCCCGAGGCGATGCACCCGGACTTGTTCAAGGAGGTGATCGCCAAGCTGCCGCCGGGGAATCTCATCGTGGTGGCGGTGCCGGACCACCTGCACGGTCCGGTGATCCGCACGGCCCTGGAGCATGACCAGCACGTGCTGACTGTCAAGCCGCTGGTGCCCACGTATGCCGAAGCGGTCGAGATTCACAGGCTTGCCTTCGCCAAGGGGCTTTTCGTCGGTGTCGAGTATCACAAGCGGTTCGACCGCCGGTCGCTGGACGCTCGCGGCCTGTACCGGGCCGGGCGTTTCGGCCAATTCCGCTGCGGCGAGGCCAAGATGATCGAGCCGTACTACTATCGCCACTCCAATTTCCAGAACTGGTTCACCAAGGACCATAGCGACCCATTCACCTACGTGGGCTGTCACTACGTGGACCTGGTGCACTTCATCACGGGCCTTCGCCCGGTCGAGGTCTCGGTTCGCGGCGTGGAGGGCACGTTCCCGAACGGCAACATCGGCTATATGTGGGCGCAAGGCCAGGTCGTCTGGGAGAACGGAGCCTTGCTGAGCGTCACGGACGGCTTAGGCTACCCGGATGAGGCCGCCGGTACGAACGACCAGGGTCTCGTGATGTACTGCGAGAGCGACGATTGTGCCGCCATCCTCAAGCACGACGATCAGTATCGCGGTGTGCAGCACGGCTACATCGATCGCCTGGCCGGCGCCAGGTTTCGCTTCGTCAGCCCGGACTACTTTCGGCTGGTGCCCTGGGACGGCGAAGGTTTGAAACCGGTCGGCTACGGCTTCGAATCGATTGAAGCCCTCGTCCTGGCGGCCCAACGGGTCAATGCCGTAGGGGCAACCCCCTGTGGTTGCCCACCGTCAGGGCAGGCACAGGGGCCTGCCCCTACGAGCGACCAAATTCTGGCGGTGCGCCGAAGCGTGCTCACGCAGATCGACGAGCGGGGCGTCCTCGCCACGCCCGGCGATAGCTGGGTCAATGAGTTGGTGACCGAGGCCGCCCGCCTCTCCATCGCCCAAGACGGCCGATCCGCCCTGATCGAATACGAACCCACGCCAAAGGTGCGGCTGAAGACCTGAGAGCTCGTTGGACACAGCCCTCATCGTGCGTGCGTGAGTCGCACGGCACACTGTGGCCATGCAGAGGCTGGCGTTCTACGAGGACTCTGTCATCCTGAGCGAAGCGAAGGATCTGGGCATTGCATGAGACATGTCGTCCGCACGTAATACGCACGTTTCGTTCTCAGGCCAGATGCTTCACTTCGTTCAGCATGACAAGTGCCTGCTGTTCTGTTACCGAACAGATTTTCGCGGCTGAAAAGGCACGAGCAACTCCGCGTTGGCGACCCACAGGGCGAAATAGGGCTGGCTGGCGTCAGTCCGCTGGATCATGACCAGGAATGGCTTGTCGAACACGAGGTTCTGCTTGGTCTTACCCGCGGCCGCTAACGCTTCGGATTTGAGCACCGCCCCTCTCTCATTCAGTTTGAAGCGAATCTGCTGCAACGGCATCGCGAATGGTGAACCCTCACCGAGTAACTCATCGTAGCGGCGCAGCACATCGAAATCGATCACCGGAACAAACAGATCAGTGCACTGCTGCATTGAGCCGGGTTCGTTCTGTTGCAGACGGCTCTGTACGGTAGTAACGGTCTCGGCGAGTGTCTGGCCCGGCGGAATCTTCGCCAGAATCAGGCGGTCCAGTTTTGATTGCGTCTTCAACTCCACGATGAAATCATCGTTGTCCCTGTAGTGTGAACTTTCGCACTTTTTGATCGGGTAATGTGGATGTGGGATCAAGAGAAACATACCAACCGTCCGAGGGGTGTTGTGAGAGACATCCGACAAGGAGGTTGGTATGGATACGCCCTCTGTTATGTCGACTTGGACCGCTCTGGTCCAACAGTTTTTCCCCGTGTTCACAGCCCCCGGCGCCGAGATTTTCCTGGCCCTGGTCACGGGGTGGGTTCTGTGTACGGGCCGACGCACCATCACCGGCATCCTGCCCTTCGCCGAT
>JAPLMX010000072.1 GCA_026386805.1 Phycisphaerae bacterium
CGCCACAGAATAATGTCTTACGCATGTTCGGGCTCCTTTCTTTGAGCGTCAGCCATCCTGGTGCTGCCTTCCACCGGCAGCTTTCTGATTCCCAGTGTAGCGGCCTCGGGGAAGGAACCCTATATGCTTATCAGCCCTCGACCGGCGCCCCCATCGCCGAGCCGATGTGACAGCCGGCGATGCAACCGAAGAACTTCTCCCGCAGACTGACGCCGCCGGTGCCTGCCTTGCTCTCCTTGGATGGCTCAGCCGCACGGCCCGTGCCGGCCGGAACGGCGGCCGCCGCCAGTGCACCACCGAGAAACGAACGACGCGCCATCATGTCAGGATACGCTTTCATGCATTACCTCCCTGGAGCGGCCGGACCCACGCCGGCCAACCTGAGAAGACCCTGTCTGCTCAGACTTTGAACCATCCCAATTCTACCTTCATTGGGAATCCGGTTCCTACCGAGAGACGAGAGTATTCTAACTTCCTTGCGGGTGTCTGTCACTGCCGCAGTGCGTCTGCGAGTCAAAATGGATTCTTCTTTACGCTACGCGTCCGCGTCCTTTATCCTAATGGGCGTCAGAAGATACTACCCGTTGTTCGAGGGCCGCACATGACGAATCGGAAGGTTCTGCTCTTCGGGCTTGGCACGGTCTTGGCCACACTCGCTTCGGGGGCCCAAACACAGGAGGCGCCACGCGACGTTTGGCACGATCCCCATCGCATCTCGCGGGATATTCCGGCCACAGCAGCGAATCATCCGGGCAACCTTTTTCTCGCCGGCGAGCCCGTTGTGGTCAAAACGCCGCAGGAGCAAACAGGGGCTCCCCAACGCAATGAATCGCGTTTGGGGACCCCGGTTCAATGGCGAGCCGTCGATGATGCCAATGCCGTCGTCGCCGAGGGCCGGGTCAGCGATGGCTCGGCAAACCTGGGGACCCTGGGTACCGGCTGGTATCGGCTCGATTTCCTGGACAACTCCGGCCAGGTCATGGCACGGACGACCGCCGCCGTGCTCGCGCGGCTGGGCGCCCCGACACCCCAGGATTCGCCCATCTGCGTCGATTCGGCCATGTCCTGGTTCGCCCGGAGCGACCCTGCCAGGCAGGAGCGATTCGCGTACTTAGCCGCCCTGGCGGGAGTGAATTGGATTCGCGACCGCATGAGCTGGGGCGGCGTTCAGACCGGCCCGGACGCGTTCGCGCGGTACACGACCTATGACAGCGCCGCCCTCGGCCAGGCGAAGTACGGTTTGAAGGTTCTTCAGGTCTTCCACGACACCCCGGGCTGGGCGGCCGACCGCACGCTGGACGGCGACCGGGCCGCGCGCCGCTTCCCCAGAGACCTCCGCACGCTCTATAGTTTCTGCGAGACGATGGCCCGCCGGTACGAAGGCCGCGTCCTCGCGTGGGAGCCTTGGAACGAGGCCAATATCTCCATGTTCGGCGGGCACACGATCGACGAGATGTGCACGCAGCAGAAGGTGGCGTATCTGGCCTTCAAGGCCGCCCAGCCGGAGCTGACGGTTTGCTGGAACGTCTACGCCGGCTCGGGGACCGCCTTGCACACCCAGGGCGTGGTCGAGAACGAGACCTGGCCCTACTTCGAGACCTACAACATCCACACCTATAGCAGGCCCGACGCCTACCTCAACGAGTTCGCCCCGGCCCGCGAGGCGGCCGGCGGCCGGCCCATCTGGCTGACCGAGTGCGGGATCGGCCTGCACTGGAAGACGCAGCGCCCGTGGAGCGAACTGTCGTCCGAAGACGAGCGGCGACAGGCGCAGTTCATCGCGCCCTCCTACGCCAGCAGCCTCTTCGCCGGCGTCAACCGCCATTTCTTCTTCATCCTCGGCAACTACCCCGAGAACCAGAACCAATTCGGCATCCTCCGCAACGATCAGACGCCGCGTCCCGCCTACACGGCCTTGGCGGCGGTCGGACATCTGCTGGCCGGCGCCAGACCTTTGGGCCGGCTCATCCCACAGGACAGTCCCGAGGCACGCATCTACGCCTTTCGCGCGGCGCCCGACGGCCGCGAATGCGATGTCCTCGTGGCCTGGGCCAACCAGCCGACGGCCGTCTCCTGGCCCCCAGCGCTGGCGCCCGATGCGGGGTATGACTATCTGGGCCGGTCCCTCACACCGCCGCTGCCCGCGCGCCTGACTCCCTCGGCGGTCTTCGTGGTTCTCGCAAAGGGTGATGCGGCGGAGCTGGCGTTGCAGCCGCCCATGTCGGCCTCAGCTTCGCGGCCCGGCGCGATCTGCCCCGTCGTTCTCCAGCTCCAGATGCCCGAATCGACAACGAATCTTGAGTGGCAGGCTCACGTCATCCCGGCGGGCACGCCAACGAGTCTCGGCCTGTTCGCCTACAACCTCGGCGACAACAAGGTCTCCGGCACGATCGCCGTGCAGCAGAGGCCCGCCAACTGGGAAATCACACCCGCAACCTGGACGGTAGACCTCGAGCCGATGGAGCGAAAAGCCCTGCGCGTCCAGGTCGTCCTGCCGCCGGGCGCCGCGGCCGATTGGGTCAAGCTCAAGGGCAACTTCGGTCCGGCGGGCCAGCCGATCCTGGCGTTTCGCCTGGCCGCCCCAAAAGATTGAGTTCGTTACTGGATTTCACCAAACAAGGATGAGACCGTAACAAGACGGTAACATCTTGATGTCAAAGTACGAGTGTGTAGAACCGCCCGCAAATAATGTCACCGTGCAATCGATGATTGTCTTAACCCCGGAGGTATGGCATGTATATGAGACTTGTTCTGGTGTTGAGCTTGGCGTTTCCCCTGTTTGTGCCGCCGGCACAGGTCGCGGCGCAGACCCCACCCCCGGCCGCCCAGTGGGTGCCGCAGGATGCGGTGATTTGTCTGCACGTGTCGCGGCCGAAGGCGCTGCTGGATGTGCTGACCGGCAAGGAGATGACCCAGACGGTCACATCGTCGCCCTTCTACCGGGCCTTGTCGTCGCAGCCCAAGTTCAACGAGTTCTGCGCCGTCATCAAGTTCCTGGAAACGTCCTTGGAGACCGACTGGCGGACCGCCCTGGCCCGGCTCACGGACGGGGGCATCACCCTCGCCGTGTGCCCGCAGAACACCGTCGTCGCGATCGTGGACGCCCAGGATGAGCAAGTCCTGCAGAAGCTCCATGAGATCTTCCTGAACATCACGCGCGCCCAGGCCGAGCAGCAGGGCCACCCCGAGAAGGTCGCCTCGAAGGAATATGGCGGGGTCACCGTGTGGACGTTCGACGGGAAAGAAGCACACGCCATCATCGGCAAGCGGCTAATCTTCTGCAGCCGGGCGGAAGGGCTCAAGACGATTCTGGATCTGCGCGGTGCCTCTGACGGCAAGAACCTGGCGGCCAACTCGGCTTTTCAAGCGGCGCACAAGGCAGCCAACCCGCAGGCCGCGGCCACGGTGTTCCTGAACCTCAAGCCTCTGCTGGGCATCCCGAATGTCGCGGCGCTTCTCGAAAAACAGCGGGCCAATCCGCTGGCCGCCCTGACGTTCGCCGGCCTCGCGGAATCGGTTCGCAACTCGAACTGGCTCAGTTTGGAGCTCAATGTTGAAGGCCGAACGCTCGCCCTGCGGGCCTTGACGGACGGCAAGATCACGGGGCCGACAAACCCGGCCGCCTTTGCCCTGCCGCAGAAGGCGGGCGACGGCGCCTGGCCGAACCTCGCGGTGCCCCGCCGGATCGCGGCGCTGAGTCTCTACCGTGACCTGCACGGCTTCTACGCAGCCAAGGACACCCTCTTTCCCGAACGCACGTCCGGGCTGATCTTCTTCGAGAACATGATGGGCATCTTCTTCACCGGCCGCGACCTGACGAGCGAGGTCCTGGCCGAGACCCAGCCCGAGGTGCGGATCGTGGTCGCCGAGCAGCAGTATGATCCCGCCGCCGCACCGGCGGTCCAGGTCCCTGCTTTTGCCGTGGTCCTGCGGCTGCGCCACCCGGAGCAGTTCGACAAGGTCGTCGAGGAGGCCTGGCAAAAGGCGGTGGGCCTGATCAACTTCACGCGCGGCCAGAAGGCGCTGCCGGGACTAATTATCGACCGCCCGATCTACAAAGACACCAAGTACACCGTGGCCTACTTCGCCCCGCCGGACGCCAACGACAAGACGAAGCTCGACACGCGATTCAATATCCGCCCGGCGCTGGCCATGCCCGGCAACTACCTGATCCTCAGCTCGACCGACGGCCTGGCCCGGGACCTGATTGACGCGTTGAACCGGGAGACCGGACAGACCGTGACACCGATAGCCCAGACCCATAGCGTTCTCGAAATCGACGGCGGCCAGGCGGTCTCCGCCCTGCGCGCCAACCGCGCGATTCTCGTCCAGGGGGACATGGTCAAAAAGGGCAAGTCCCGGCAGGAATCCGAAGCGGGAATCGACATGCTCCTGGCAGCGGTGAGGCTCGTCGATCAGGTCAAGCTGAGCCTCGGCACGGATCGGGGGTTGACCCAGGCGCAATTGACGGTGAAACTGAACTTGAAAGAATAGGACCTATGAACGACTCCAATCGATCCGAGCCGGCCGATCCCGGCTGGGCGTGGGCGGCATACCAGCCGGAGGCCCGGCGGCCGTGGAGCCTGGCCCGGGCCGGGCACCTGTACCGGCGATCCGGCTTCGGGGGCACTTGGGAACAGCTCCAGCAGGCGCTTTCGGATGGTCCGCAGCACACGGTGGACAAGCTGCTCCGGCCGCAGGCGGATGTCGAGGCTTTCAACCGCCGCTGCGACGAATCCGAGAATATCGCCGCCGGCTCGCTTGACGGGCTGCGGGCCTGGTGGCTCCGCCGCATGATGGAGACGCCGCACCCGTTGCTGGAGAAAATGACGCTGTTCTGGCACGGCTATTTCGCCACCAGCGGCGGCGACTTGAACAACGCCCGGTGGATGCAGGAGCACGTCCGGCTGCTGCGCAGTCACGCCCTGGGCTCCTTCGGCGCTCTGTTGCAGGCCATGTCACGCGATCTGGCGATGCTCCAATGGCTCGGGGCGGACGCGAATCGCAAGGCCGCTCCCAACGACAGCTTTGTCCGGCCGCTCATGGAGACGTTCACGCTGGGCCCCGGACACTTCACCGAAGACGACGTTCGAGAAGCAGCCAGGGCCTTCACGGGCTGGTTCGTGCTCAGGGGCCAGGTTCGCTATCTGGCGCAGGAGCACGATGAGACGGTCAAGCACCTCCTCGGCCAAGAAGGCAACTTCGCCGCCGAGGACATGGTGCGAATCGTACTCCAGCAGCCGGCCACCGCCCAGACGGCAGTCCGCAGACTCTACCGCTGGCTCATCAGTGAGACGGACGAACCGAGCGAGGCTCTGATCGCGCCGCTGGCGGCGTCCTTCGCCAAAGACTACGACGTCTCGAAGCTCGTAGAGACGATGCTGCGTTCCAATCTGTTCTTCTCACCGCAGGCGTATCGCCGGAAGGTCAAATGCCCGGTCGAGTACGCGGTCGGCATCAGCAGGGCAATGGAGGCAATGGTCTCCGCAACTCAGCTCGCGCAGGACGTCGCCGGCCTGGGCCAGGACTTGTGCTGCCCGCCCACGGTCAAAGGCTGGACGGGCGGGCGCTATTGGATCAACACTGCCACGCTCGTGGGCCGGCACAATCTGGCCGCCGCGCTTCTGCACAGCGGCAAACCGTATGACGGCAAGCTGGACCCGTGGGCGGTCGCCCAGAGGCACGGACACGCGACGCCGGAGGCCGCCGCTCGGTTCTTGCTGGATTTGCTCCTGCAAGGCGACCTTCAAGCTGATGTTCGTGAGACCCTGCTTCAGAGTGCGTCCGCGACGAACGGCGATGGACCCGAAACCACACTGCGGCGGTTCGCCTACGCTGTCGTGACGATACCGGAGTATCAACTGGCGTAGGATGGGCTTCAGCCCATGCTGCATAGCCCATGTTCGCACAAATCATCAGCTTTTGGAGCAAACGTTATGTCACACACGCGACGCGATTTCTTGCGGGCCGCCCTGGGGACCTCGACGCTGATGTCCCTGGGATCGGTTGCACCGGACTGGCTTCTTCGCTCGACGGCGGCACAGCCGCAACGGGACGCCAGGGACACAGTCCTGGTCGTCCTCCAACTCACCGGCGGCAACGACGGTCTCAATACCGTCGTCCCCTACACGGACGACGAGTACGGCCGCAACCGCACGACCCTGCGTCTGCCGACCGGCGACCTGCACAAGATCGATTCGTCGTTGGGCTTTCATCCCCGGATGGAGGCATTCTCACGGCTGTATAAGGATGGCTACTTGAGCATCGTCCAGGGCGTGGGCAGTCCGAATCCGGACCAAAACCACGAGCGGGCGATGCGGATGTGGCATACGGCCGACCCGCAACGGCCTCAACGGCAGACCGGCTGGCTGGGGCGGGTAGTGGACCGGGCCTGGAGTCCGACCACGCCGGACACCGCGGCCGTTTTTGTCGGGCCCATCGCTCGGCCCTTTGCCCTGAATGCCGAGAATGCGGTGGCCCCCTCGATTCGTTCCGCCGAGGATCTGACCGTTCGCCAATTACCCCCATGGGCTGAAGCCCATCCTACAGACAGGATGACCGACAATTCGTTGCTGCAATTGGCGCGGCAAAGCACTCGGGATGCTCGCGCCAAAAGCGAGCGAGTCGAAGCAGTCGTGAAGGCTACCGGCAGCGCGGCCGACTATCCGCAGCTTGGGCTGGCCCGTGATCTTCGCACCGTTGCCCAGCTCATTCGGGCTGATATCGGCATCCGCATTTTCTTCACGGAGCTCGGCGGTGGCGGCATCGGCGGCTTCGACAACCACGCCAACCAACTGGGCAACCACTGTGCGATGCTGCACCAACTGGCCGAATCGGTGGCGGTTTTCGTCTACGACCTCCAGCGTGACAAGCAGTTGGACCGGGTCCTCTTGATGACCTTCTCGGAGTTCGGCCGGACGGTCAAGGAAAACGGCCGGCGCGGCACGGACCACGGGATAGCGGCGCCCGTCTTCCTGGCCGGCGGCCGGGTCAAGGGCGGCTTGGTGGGACCGCATCCGAGTCTCATCGATCTGGACAAAGGCGCCCTGAAGATGCATACTGACTTCCGCCGGGTCTATGCGACGGTGCTGGACCGGTGGCTCGGCTTCCAGAGCGAGGCCGTGCTCGGCGGGCGATTCGAGTCGCTCGACGTTTTGAAAGCTTGATCGGTAGTGGAGGTGACTATGAGGTCAAATCGCGTCTTTCTGTCTGTTTTGTCGAGCGCGGCAATCATCGGGTTCTCGACGCAGGTGTTCGCCGCCCAGGCACCCACGAAAGCCCCTGCGGCGCGGCAACGTCAGGCGGCCGTGCGGTCGCCCCAGGTGCGGGCGGACGGCCGAGTGACGTTCCAGCTCCGCGCGCCCAAGGCGGCGGAGGTTGTCGTCCTGGGGCAGTGGCCCGACGGCCGTGCTGCGATGACGAAAGACGCCAATGACGTGTGGTCCGTCACGGTCGGCCCTGTCCCAGCCGGCGTGTGGGAGTACAGCCTCCAGGTGGACGGCCTGCAAATGATCGACCCCGGCAACCCAGCGATCAAGCCGATGCGCGAGCCGCGGACCAGCATCCTGTGCATCCCCGGCCGGCCGCCGCTGCTCTCCGAGTTCCAGGATGTCCCGCACGGCACCGTGCGTCAGCATACGTACTTCTCCAAGTCCCTGGGCCGCGTGCGCGAGCTGATGGTCTACACGCCGCCCAGCTACGATAAGCAGGCGGACGCCCGTTTTCCGACGTTCTACCTCCAGCATGGCAGCGGCGACAACCAGGCCACCTGGGTCGTGCACGGCAAGGCCCACTGGATTCTCGACAACCTGATCGCCCCGGGCAAGGCTCGCCCGATGGTGGTGGTCATGATGGACGGCCACGCGGCGGTGGGGGGACGCTCGGGCGGCCCTCAGGACAATAACACGATGGCCTTCCAACGCGATCTGCTCGAGGACGTCATGCCGTTCGTCGAGGCGAACTACCGCGTCAAGACCAACGCCGCCAATCGTGCCATCGCGGGCCTGAGCATGGGCGGCGGACAGTCACTGACCATCGGCCTGAACCATCTGGACAAATTCGCCTGGGTCGCGGGTTTCAGTTCCTCAGCGCCCTCCCGCGAAGCGGTCGCGGGCTTGCTGAATGACCCCGCCGGAGCGAATGCGAAACTCAAGCTGCTCTGGATCGGCGTCGGCAAGGACGATTTCCTGCTCCAGCGCAACCAGCAATTTATCGCGACACTCAAGGAGAAGGACATCCCCTACGAGTGGCACCTGACCGAGGGCACCCATAGCTGGCCCGTCTGGCGGGGCTATCTGGCCGATCTGGCGCCGAAGCTATTTCAGTGAGCCGTTGTCCTCCGCAACGATCTCGATACCGCAGAGGATCGTCTCGGTGTTCGGGCCGGCCGACGTCAGAGAGACAGTGATGGAGTCCGAGGCCCGGATTCCCGAGAATCTCTTCACGATGCCCACATTGGGAGACCGCGCTTCCGCTACGATGTCGAAGCCCTTCAGGACCGTCACATCTCCGAGAGCGACATCGAACACCCGTTCGCCCGGTTTCTTGTCGTCGGGTTCCATGAAGTGGAGACATACGGTATAGGACTTGGGAGTTGGAACCGTAACGTCCGACGTTTGAGGGCTCGGAACCTGCACTTTCAAACTTGACACATCAAACTTCAAACCCGGTTTGTGGCCCGCCAGTCCTAGGCGGATCGACCTCAGTCCCCTCGCACCCGAGGCTTCGACCCATTTGAGGTCGCCCTGCCGCAACAGCAACGAGTGGCGTCGGAACCAGGAAGGTTTCTGCGGCGTCACGGTGACGTCCAGCTTCGGCGAGGCTCCTGCGACACTCGGATACTCCAGCCACAGCGTCCCGTTGTCGGCCATTCGATCTCCCGGCGCACCCAAATTGATGCCAATCCGCTGAATCGGGGCGATCCCGGGGTCGAGACTGCTGAACGCCCACATTTCCACCTCCGGCATGTGGATCATCGCCAGCGAGGTCTGATTCTGGTAGCTGCAGGTGCAGGTTTCCGTGTAGTCGGGCGCGTTGAGAACGCCGTTGGCGACGACGAGATTGGAGGTGCATCCGGACCGGAACCCGCCGAAGTTGCCGGTGCCGATGTCGGTCGTGAGGTCGTAGAAACCGGCCGCGGCGGAGCGGAAGGTCAACAGATTCTCGCTGGCGATCGGTGTGCCGCAACCGTAGTTACGCGAGTATTTCCAGGGGACCATCTCCTTGGTCAGCGGATGCTCTCGCATTTTCTGCTGGCCCGTCACGAGGCTGTATGCGCTTTCCTGCGTGAGGATCGTCCCATCATGCAGCATGCAGGGCCCGGTGTACGTGATCTTCTTGTCCCAGAGCACCTCGCCCGTCCCGCCGCGAAACGCCGCCATCCTGTTGCCTGGCTCCAACGGCATGTCACGGGACTTGCGGTACGCCTGCAGGAGAATGTCGTGCTCTTGCGAGTAGCTCAGCCAACTGCCAAACACAACGTCGTGCTTCTCCCAGAGGATCTGTCCGGTGTGCAGGTCCACGGCCAGGAGCCGCTGTCGGGGGTCAGGGTCCCAGACTTCGGGTTTGGCATTCTTGACCGTGGTCTCTTTGTTCTTGATCCTCGTCGCATAAGGAACGGCATCAAGACAGAAGATCTTGCCCTGGCCCGCGGCGATCCCGTTGTGGAGGAATCCGCGCTGGGCTGCCATCGTCCAGAGGACCTGACCGGTCTGCCGATTCATCACGACCAGTTTCTTGCTGGCAATCCTGTCGAGGCCGGTTACGAGATTGGGGTCCTTGATCTCCGTGCCCAGCGTGATCGGGAACTGGGCAAATCCCGATCCGCCGATCAGGCAGTCCTCGCAAACGCCGAGGTATCCCCATTCCTTCGGTGCCTGGCCTTCCGAATCGGGCAGGTGGAAAACCTGCTGCGTCTGCCCGGTTTGGGGGTCGAGCACATGACAATCATTTTCCTGAATGACATAAACGTGGTCCTGCGTGGCGACGAAGTTGGTGCCGCGCGCGTTGGCTCCGGCGATATGCTTCTGGTTGCCGCCGATGTCGCGGAAGTCGTGCTTGTAGGTGGCGTTGTAATAGACGCCGAAGCTGCCAGGCTCTTTCAGGGCCTTTCTCCACAGCGTCCTGCCCGTGTAGACGTCGCGCGCGCCGAGCGAATCAATCCCTTCGATGAACAGGCGTCCATCCACCACCTGCTCGGGCGGGCCGTGACCGTGCCTGGGCAGAACGTCGCCAAAGGCCGATTCCTCGCCAAACCACAGGATGCCCAACGGCGGCTTGAGATCGTCTTTCGAGCAGACGGTGTTGGCGACGTTACCGTACTGGTGCGTCCAATTCGCGGACCCCGGCACGGGACCGATTCGCTTGATGAGAAGTGCCTTATCCAGTGCGTCCACTTTGAAGCCCGGCAAGTCGATGGCAATCAATTGTTGCGTGCCGGGCGCTGCGACCCAAGCGGCTCCACTGTAAGGCCGAAGGAGATCACACATCTTTTCGATGGAGCCCTTTGCACCATCCAAGCCGGCCGCTGCAAGATCCTCGACGACGATCAGTGACGCGGCATAGGGCGGCACGTTTGCGGAGTTGATGTTTCCGGGCAGCACGCAGACCCGCGATCCGTACAGGCCGGCCCGATCCAACTCCTGGCGCAGCGAGGCGACCTTCGTGGCATTCGGCTCAATGACGATCCCGTGCAAAGGCGATTGCCGGAGTAGTTCCTGGAGCAGGCCGCCGTTGCCGGTCCCCAGCCAGAGACAGTAGGCTTGTGCCTCCGGATTTTGTTCGAGGACGTGTCTGATCCGTTCGCGATCTTCGGGTGACGCTGATGGCAGCTCTCGGACTTCGTTCCGGTAACGCTTGGGGTCTGTCTCTCTCGCCCCGAAGCAGTACAGTTGGCCTTCCTCGGTGACCACGAAAAGCTTTCCATCACCGGCGAGCATGTTCCACACGTGTCCCGACACCTTCTCGCGCCAGACGATCTCGGCGGGCTGGTTGCTCTCGGGAATCTGGAGAGCGGCCACCACACCCTGGCCGTTGCTGCCATACAACCGATTCCCGGCGGCGATGTGGATTCGATCGAGCACCGGCTCGGTCCGTGTTTTCCACACTGCCTTGGCGACCGCCTGCGTCTTGGTTTTCTTGGTCTTGGCGTCGTTCGTCTCCGTTTCCGCAAGTCGGTACGCCAGGATATTGCCCGTTCCGTCGATGCCCACCACGAAATCCTTCGTCATGACGTGCCCTGAGAGGGCCCCCAGCGGCAGCCCATCGGAAAGGCGATACGCCACCTTGTTATTGAAGTACCAGTCATTCCAGATCGATGCGCCGCATCCGCCAACCGTCTTGCCATAGGTGTTGTCCGACAGGCGGTAGTACAGTAGCTCGCCGGTCTTGAGGTCGAAGCACGCCGGGACCGTTCGACTGGTCGCCAGGAGCTTGTCGGCGCTTACGGCCATGTACCCCTGGGGCGCCACGCCTGCAAAGGCGGGACTGGAATGCGGCTGCGGGAGGTACATTGCCCCGGCGCCGCTGTTTTCCCAGACCACCCGGCCGGTCGTGGCATCGAGTGCGTAGATGAATACGCCCATGAACGGCCAGATGCTCGCGGCACAGTAAATCTTGCCATCCCGCAATACGGGTCCGCCGCGTGCGGGCCATGCGGAAATGAGCCTGCCGTTGCCGAATACTTTGCGATTGGAGGGAGCGAGGTGGAATCTCCAGACCAGCCCGCCCTCCTTGGCGTCGAGGCAGTACAGACAGCCATCGTCGCTCACGAAGTACACTCGGCCCTCCCGCGCGATCGGCGCAAAACGCACCGGCCCCTCGCAGAAGAATTGCCAGTTTTGTTTGCCGGTGTCGGTGTCGTAGGCCACGATCTTGTCGCTGACCATCGAAGGCACGAAAATCTGCTTGCCCATGACCACCGGCTCATAGGAGCGGTCAAACTGCAGCTTGTACTGCTCCTCGGACCACGCGGGAGCAGGTTTCGGCAGTTCCCGCACCCACGCAAGGTGCAACGTTGCGGGCAGCGGGGCGGGCGAGGCCGCAGTGCGGCCGGCATCGTACCGCCACATGGGCCAATCCGTGGATGGCGGACTGGCGGTCGGCGGCACCCACTCCACACTGCCGGCCAAGAGGACGGCAAGGGCGAGACAAATGACCACGGCCAGCATGAAGATAGTCGGATACCCCGCAGGATTGCGGGTTCGGCGCGCATTTCTCATCGATGATACCCTTGCACGGCATTCTGCATGTAGACCGTCCAACCGTTTTGCTGGATCCGTACCCAGGTTGAGCCTTCAGGATACCAGATTGGCGTCACCAATACCAGTCCGTTATCGGAGCGGGAGACGATCCTCGTGGCAGATCGTGCCATCCGTGCCGTAGTGCCGGAAGGTGATCGCCGGCTTCCCCTCCGGCCGCTCGACCGTGACCAGCAGGAAACCGCCTTTAATCCTCAGGTACCGGTGCATGTCGGTCCTCAGAGATTCGTTGAAGCCCCCGGCGTGGGCGTCGGAGCTTGGGCCACAGGCGTATTCGCGCACGCCGGTCTTGGGATCGACGGAGACATATTGCCAGTGCCGGTCGCCGCAGATGGCGTACATGTTCTTCTGAGCGCCGATGAATTTGCGGATCTCGTCGCCTTCGTACGTGAAGCCCTTGTTGGCGTAGCTGTCGTTTTTGTTGGCCCGGTCGGGACCGACCAGGGGCGTGGGACTGATGAGAACGCGGAACGTCGCGTCGGACTCCTTGACAGTCTGGAAGAACCACTGCTTTTGTTGGCGGCCCCAGATCGTCTTATCCGGCCCATCCGGCTGTTTGTTCGGCGTGCGGAAGTCCCGCCCTTCCACCATCCAGATCTGGAGATCTTTGCCCCAGCGGACCGTGCGATAGGTGGACTCCCCCATCGGGACCTGCTCACGGAAGATGGCGAGTCCCTGCTGCCAGGTCAGCTCACCGTACTTCAGGCCGGGCCAGGCGTCATCGCGGAGCGTGTCGTGGTCGTCCTTCATGAAGTAGCTGGACACGTTCTGGTGGAATTGGCGCTGGAACGGCATGGCAAAGATCCGGTTCCATTTGAAGCGCGCCAGTTCCTGACTCTTCGCGTAGGGGAGCGGCCGGTCGTAATACTCGATATCGCCCGTGTGAACGAAGAAATCCGGCTCCAGCTTTTGCATCAATGGATAGATGCGATGCCCGTTCTCGGGGTCATCGCGCAGCGGGTATTCCTGGCACGTGACCACCACGAAAGCCACCCGCGCCGCCGTGGTGGCACTGGGCGCGGTCTCAAAACCGCCCGCCAGAGTACACGTCGGCTCTGTCGCACCGACGGGACGCCCTTCTACCTTGAGATGGTATCGCCTCCCGGCGGCCACGCCGGTGAGCGGGAATTGGCGTGTGAAATCGGCCTCCGGATTCACCGCCTGCCATGCGGTCGCACGGGACTGATCCTCCGACCCCTGCGGCCAGTAAACGACGCGGACCTCGCCCGCGACGCCGGGGACGCTGCCCTCCATCTCTTCGAGAGTGTGGCCCGCCGGCACAGCGTCGTCCGTTTTGGAGAAAGCCGGCCCGCGGATGTTGCGTTCTTCGTTCTTCGTGAGACGGGTCCAAATGATGGCGGAGTCCTGGCGAACTTCGCCGATCTTGATCCCGTCCGCCATGTAGACCCGACCGCCTTCAGCGGCGCCGATCCCCACGTTCAACGAAAGCACCAAAGCCAGACAGATTGTCACAAAGCCTCCCATCGGCACCACCTTGACCTTCCTCGACTTGTATGTTTCCAACAAATGGCATCGCACCAACTATGCAGATTAGTACGGAACAACCCTGCCTTTGTCAAACACGGCCCATCGGGTTTCTGCACGCCTTGTCGTCCTCGATGGTTCCGTACGCCGTCGTTTCCGGATACAATGGTCATGACAGGTCACGGACCTGTTGCCGGTGAATAGAAGACCAAGAAGGAGGACCTGCATGAAGCGCCGCGATTTCCTGAAGACGGTGGGGTTTGGCTCCATGTCCCTGGCTTTGGGCACATCCGTTGGTAGTATGCCCGCCAAGGCAGTCGCTACGGGCCGCCAGCCCAATATCCTGGTCATCATGTCCGACGAGCACAACGCGGGCGTGCTCGGCTGCTATGGCAATCGCATCATTCGAACCCCGAATCTGGACAAGCTGGCGGCCACCGGGACCGTCTTTCAAAACTGCTACACCAATTCGCCCTTGTGCGTGCCTTCGCGTCTGGCTTTCACGGCCGGCAAGTACATCTCGCGCACCGGGGCGTGGAACAACTCCTGCCGGCTGCCCAGCGCCGACTACCCCTCGCTGCCCCGCATCATGAATGCGGCGGGTTATGAATCCGTGCTCTGCGGCAAGATGCACTACGACAGCACGCGCCGCTACGGCTTCCGGGAGATCGGCGGCAATATGAACAACAATTTCATGAACGGCCGGGGCAACCGCCGCAAGCCGGACGACCTGACGCCGACGCCGGGACCCTCGGAACGCTTCAACGATTTCCACGCGGGCGACGAGTCCAGCATCCTGAACCACGATCGCCGGGTGACCGCTGGGACCGTGGACTTCCTTGAACACCGCCAGGCAGGGGATAAGCCATTCTTCCTCCTAACCGGATACCTTGCTCCACACTTTCCTTTGACTGTGCCGCAGGAGTACTGGGATCACTACAAGGGCAAGGTGCCGATGCCGGTCATTCCGGCGGGACATCTGGAGTCCCTGCCTCGCAATTACAAGCACCTGCGCATCGGCTTCAACGTCGAGGACGCCTCGGACGATGTAGTCCGCAAAGGTCGCGAACTCTACTACGGCCTGACACAGTGGCTGGACAACGAGGTCGGCAAGGTCCTCGCGAGCCTGGGCCGCAGCGCGGCGGCCGACAATACGGTCGTCATCTACACGGCGGACCACGGCGAGAACATGGGCGAGCATGGCCTCTGGTGGAAGAACGCCATGTTCGAGCAGGCGGCGCACGTGCCGCTGATCGTCAGTTGGCCCGCCCGGTGGAAGGGAGCACAGCGACGGGTCGGCGCGTGCTCGCTGGTGGACGTGGTGCAGACCATCGCCCGGATTGGCGGCGCCGAAGTCCCCAAGGACTGGAACGGCGACTCGATGGTTCCCTGGCTCGACAATCCGCAAACGCGCTGGAAGGACAAAGCGGTCAGCGAATACTACGCCCACAACATCGCCTCCGGCTACGCCATGATCCGAACGGGTCGGTTTAAGTATGTCTACCACACGCCGGCGGACGCATCTCATCCCGCCGAGCGGGAGTTGTACGATCTCGAAGCAGATCCCGGCGAGTTCCGCAATTTGGCGAGCGACCCGAGCCAGAAGGACCGCCTGGGAAAAATGCACGCCGCCCTCGTGGCGGAGATCGGCGAGGACCCCGACAAGACCGAGCTGCGCTGCCGGGCCGACTACAAACGCGGCTACCAGCGGCCGGGCGAGAAAGGCAAGAACCGCGTCTCCGAAGAGTAGTCCCGCTCGTAGTGTGCCCGCAAGGGCATTGAACTCAGACATTCAAAGTCCGGATGGCATCGCCAAGGGCTTGTCCCTTGACGATGGCGGCTTCTGTGTGCGTAGGACCATCGTCAAGGCCAGGGGCCTTGGCGATGCCACCCGGTGTGTGACGAAGCTCAAGTCCAACGCGCCCCGTTGACCGAGCTATTCAGGAAGTACGATATCCGACGGGGCTTGGCCGGTGGGCAGACGAGTGAACTTTTCGCCGTAGGGTGTGGAGCCGGGGACAAAGCCGCCGTGGGAGAGGAAGAATTGGCCGTTCTCGACGCCCATGAAGCGGTCGAGCCGGTCGGCCTTGCCTGTCGGGTCATGGCTGAACGTGGCGGTGGTCAGCTCGAGCCACTGACCCTCAGCGGTGCGAATCCACTGGTTGCCGTAGAGAGCCTTGCGGAGCAGGTGGCCGTTGTCGCCGCCGAAGTTCTCGCTGAAGCTGTACGGCCGGCGCAGATAGCCGCCCTCCTTCGGGGCTTTCCAACTGGAGATCAGGAACCACTGCTTTTGGTCCGGGTGGAAATAGTAGCCGGCGTAGATCGTGTGGGTGGCGTCGGTCGGCTTGGCGGTGACGAGGAATCGCTGCATCTGGCCGGTCTTCCAGGCATAGACCAAGTGGCTGTGACCGCCGGTGCCCTCGTTGCCGAAGTCGCCGGTAAAGACGCCCTCGCCCTTGGCGACGAGCCTGACGCGGTCGTCCTCGGCGACCTTGCCGCGATCGACTGCCTCGCCGCCGCTGTCCCAGACACTGAAGATGATCCGCCGCTCGGTGAGGCTGTTGACCTGCATGCCGAAGTAGCCGCGATGCCAGCCGCAGGCCATGTAGTAGGTCGCGACGGGGTCTTCCAGGCCGGTCATCTCGCAGTAGAACGCCTCGACCTTGACGTCCTTGTCCACGGGGTACACCAGATGCACCGAGGCGGCGTTGCGGCGGGACTTGAGATTGAAATGCGTATCCTGGGTCGCCGGGCCGTTGAGAACGAGGGTGTCAATATCGCCGGCAGCCTGCCCCTGGGCGTTGAGCGATTCCAGGGCAAAACGCTGGTAGCCCGCCTGAGCGATGTCGAATGCGCTGAAATCGGCGGTCACGGAGTCGACGCCAGCGCCTTTGACCGTCGCCTCGTGAGACTGGCCCGCGACGGTCAGACGCAGCTTGGAAGTGGCGTCCGCGGGCAGCCGCAAGACGACAGAGCAGTCGAGCTTGCCCGGCGTCGTGATCTCGCCGAACCAGAGCACCTTGGTCGCCGGATCGGTCCAGCCGACGACGCCGGAACGTTGGGAGACGCGTGCGCCGCGCCCATCCGGATCGAGATACGCGGTGAAACCAGGAACCCGCAATTCGGCGGCGGAGGCTGTCGCTGCCAGGCACAGGAACAATACAAGGGGGTGACTAAGACGTTTCATAGCATTCTCCAACCGACGACTAAGGTGTACAGACACGCAAGATATGGTACCATATTGCCAGCCAAGTTCCGAGGCATCAATTGCATGGCAAGTCAGTTTCAGGAGGCATCGCGATGTCACAACAGTCGATCAGCAGACGTCGTCTTCTTGGCACAGCAGCCGCCACCACTGCCGCTTTCACCATCGTGCCAAGGCATGTCCTGGGCGGTGCGCAGCACACGGCCCCCAGCGAGAAGCTCAACATCGCCGGTATCGGCGTAGGCGGCATGGGCAAGAGCAATCTGAGCCAGCTCGAAAGCGAGAACATCGTCGCTCTGTGCGACGTGGACCACGTGTATGCCGCCGGGACGTTCAAGAAGTATCCCCAGGCCAAGGTGTACACCGACTATCGCGAGATGCTGGACAAGGAGAAGGGCATCGAGGCGGTGATGATCGCCACGCCGGACCATACGCACGCGGTCATCTCGATGGAGGCGATGCGGCGAGGCAAGCACGTCTACTGCCAGAAACCTCTGACCCACGACGTCTACGAGGCCCGCATGCTGGCGAAAGCCGCCCGCGAGACCGGCGTGACGACCCAGATGGGAATCCAGGGCCATTCTATGGAAGGCGCCCGACTGATTGGCGAATGGATCGCCGACGGCGCGATCGGCGAAGTGCGCGAGGTCGATGCCTGGTGCAGTCTGTCGTATTATCCCTTCGGCCACGCGTATTGGAGTTCCAAGTGGAGCCGCCGGCCGAAGGACACGCCGCCCGTCCCGGCGACGCTCAACTGGGACCTGTGGCTGGGCCCCGCCCCCCAGCGGCCCTATCATCCCGCCTACCATCCGGCCGTGTGGCGGTGCTGGTGGGACTTCGGCTCCGGCATGATGGGCGACCGCGGCGCCCACACGCTCGATCCGGTCGTCTGGGCCCTGAAGCTGGGCCATCCGACCAGCATCGAGGCCACGCGCTGGACCTCAATGAGGATATCCATCCCCTCGCCTCCATCGTGACATACCAGTTCCCCGCTCGGGAGAGCCTACCCCCCGTCAAGCTGACCTGGTACGAGGGCCTTCGCGCCCCCCGGCCCCTGGAACTCGAGGACGGGCGACGCATGGGCAACGTCGAAGGCGGCTCGCTGTTCAAAGGCGCCAAAGGCAAGCTGGTCGCGGGCGTCTACGGCGAGGACCCGCGGCTGATCCCCGAGAGCCGGATGAAGGAGTACAAGCTGCCGTCCAAGACGATCCCGCGTGTGGAAGGCTCGCACGAGCAGGACTGGGTCCGGGCCTGCAAGGCGGGAAAGCGGGCGGGGGCGGACTTTGAGTATTCCGGCCTGCTCACGGAAATCTGCCTGCTCGGCAACGTCGCCAAGCGCGTGGACGCCCGGATCGAGTGGGACGGCCCCAATATGAAAGTGACTAATCTGCCGGAGGCGAACAAGTACATCCGAACCACCTACCGCGACGGCTGGAAGCTGTAGTACGGATTCGGAGAAATTCGTGCGACGTGCGGATCTTGTCATCCTGAGTCGGGAAGCCGCTGCGCGGCGGGTAGGCAGAAGGAACCAAGCTACGTGCTTTGGGTGGCACGGCCAAACTTGTTTGACCGTGTCTCTGGGCGGGGTGGGGCACATCCCGGCGCACACGGCCAAAGGGTTCCCAAACGCAACACGTCGCATTTGGGAACCCTTTGGCCGTGCCACCCGGACCACCAGTTCCTTAGGAGCCGAAGGCGAAGGATCTGGCTTGGGGACGAGAGATTGCCCCAAATCGCAGCCCAGATCCTTCACTGCGCTTCGCTGCGTTCAGAGCCTGCCCTGAGCGCAGTCGAAGACATGACAAGTTGCGCACGAATGGTGAGCGGGATACATGTGACGAGTCATTCGTGCGTTGCGACTTGCAGCATGATGGTCTTATTCCGGGCATCGTAGGCCGGATCGATCGGTTGGCCGTTGAGGTTCACCGAGCGCGGTTGGGCGGCCGCTCGCAGAGAGGCTCGTGTGATGGGCTGGCCGTGCAGAGCGATCCTCATTTCGGGAGCCCCGCACGTGAACACCGCGTCGACTTTCGACAGGGAGTGGAGCATGACCTTCCCATTCTTGCGCAGGTAGCTGCCGCAGGCGATGAAACACCTGGTGACCGAGTCCGGATCGTTCGCGTCCGCGCCGACCGGCCGGGTCAGCGCCAGCAGATAGGCGTCGGTGTCCCAGCCGTCGATCACGTTGTTGCTGTTGCGGTGCATCCGCTGGCCGTCGGCCATCAGGTTCAGCCAGACCTCGGTAACTGTCTTACCGTCGGCGATACGAACGCCGGCCGCGTCGTTGTCGGTCAAAGGATCAATCTCCGGTCCCAAACCGACGTCGGTCTTTCGCAGCGGCACAATGGCGGTGACGAATTTCGCCTCCCGCGTCGTGACTTGGGGCGATAGTGCCAGATAGGTCATCTGCCCGTCAGGATCGTGATCCCGCAAGCCCTTCTTCTCCACCGCCTTCATCCCCGGCGGGAATATCGGAGTGACGACGACCTTGGCATCTCCGTTGGTCAGGATCAGGTCCGCGCGGCTTGTTTGCATGGTGCCTTCGTAGTGCAGCAGCCATTCGAGCTGGCCCGGCTCGTGGGTGCGGATGTCGTCGAAGATCAGCAGGACGCCATCGATCCACAGAAAGTGACGGTAATTGCGCGAGAACTTCCACGAGGTGGGCCCGGTGGCATCGGCGAAGACGTACCGGACTCCCGCCAGATCCAGCAGATCGGGCAACCGGCCCGGCGTCACGACGCCCCGGTCGCCGCGACTGCAATCTTCCGGATTCTGGGCCGCACCGTCAATCAGGACGACATTGTGGGCCTTGCTCTGGCGATAGTAGCTGGAATACTCCGGCCGGCTGTACGAGCACGTGCCCGAATCGATGATCACGGGCTTGCCCTCGTGGAACAGGATGAAGGAGCCCGCATCCGGATGGGCGTGATTCCAGGTGAACCCGGACTTGACGGCCAGCATCGTGGCGTTGTCCTGCCAGGAGGACCTCAGAACCGCCCAGCCGATGTCGGGATAGAGAACGGACTTGGGCAGGCTGTCAGGCGGCCCCTGGACGGACTGCGACTCATAAGACCAGCCCAATCGGGTCATCGAGTCCCGGATTCGTGCGGCCGAGATACCAGTCGTAGGCTGGGGCCTGATAGCCGTTCGCCAGGAGTAGACGCACGGTTTTCGCTCCGGTGGTCCGCAGGCTGCTGTCGCCGAAATTGACGGACAGCAGGGAGCCGGTCGTCGGGTAGCTCGCGTGAACGAAGAAATCACCAACCGTCTTGAGCACAGGGATCTCCGGCGGCTTCGTGCCCCGAAAGACGTTGGTGTAGGCGAGTCGAAAGGTCAGGTACTCGGACAGGGCATAGTCCGCGTAGCCGACGCTCTCGTAAAAGGCGCCGTGGCGGTCGAAGTTCAGCGACTTGTTCTGCAGGACATTGCCCTGGAATGAGAACCACTCCGGGAATGCCTCGGAGACGTCCTGCACCCATTGCTGGGCCCGGGGCTCATCCCCCACCAGCGACAGCGCGGCCAGGCCCGCCATCGAGACGCACACACTCCACCAGTTGTGACCCATCGAGTCCAGCACGTGAATGCGCTCCCCCGGGAGCAGCCAATCGTTGAGGGTCGGCAGAATACCCAACCGGATCATGGCCTGCGCGATGGAGGCACGCTCCGCCTCGCTCAGGTAGTCGTAGATGCAATCGTAGCCGACCGCATAGCCGAAGCAGAACTTCGCAGTATTCAGCTCGGAATGCCACGGTGGCACGTTTCCGGCGTCGCCGGCCCAGCGCGACAATTCTCCGTACTGGAGGAGCGCTTCCTTGAGTTTCTGCGCGTACTCCTGGTTACCGGTCATGCGATACGCCAGGCCCAGTGTCGAGGCCATATTGGCGATCTGGCTGCCCGGTTCGCCATAGTTGCCGTGCTGGCCGGTTCCTCCTTCGGCCCGTTCTTTGGAGACCAGCTTGTCTTTCAGTTGGCGATCGGCCCGCTCTTGGATCCGCAGCCACGCCTGGCGGAAGCGGTCGTCCTGCTCGATCCGCTGCCGGAGCCGCGCCACCTTCTCGGGGGTGAAGAACAGGCGCGGACGCGCACGATTCCAAGGCAGGTCGGAGGCCGGCTGTCCCGCCGCTCGCAGGAACGGGCCAAGCAGTAGGACCAACGCGGAGATTGTCATTTGCATCAAAGCGAAACGCCGGGACATGTGCGGCACCATTGGGCCTTCTCCTCGAAGTACTCTGACGATTCCCCGAACGCCTGTTGAGTTCGGACGATCCAGAGGATAGCATAAGCCACCGGATGTTCAAAGACCCATTCACAACGTGGACGCGGCTTTGCTTAGTTGCCTGGCTGATGGGGATCCCCTTCGCGCAAGGACAAGAAGGTGGCAAGGTCCCCGCCGGGAGTGCGGGAATACAGACCCTGTTGACGATCGAGCCGGGCAAAGAGAACCCGCGCAACTCCGAGGGGGACATCATCGAGCTGAAAGACGGGCGCTTGTGCCTGATCTACACGCGCTTCACGGGTGGCGGAGGCGACGACGCGGCGGCCGATCTGGCCCTGCGTGTCTCGCAGGACCGCGGCCAAACGTGGAGCGATGACAAGATCGTGGTCCGGCACACGGGCGGGCTCAACGTCATGTCGGTGTCGCTGTTGCGGCTGGCGAGCGGCGACATTGCCCTGTTCTATCTGCGTAAAACCTCGCAAGAGGATTGCCGGCCCATGATGTGCCTTTCGACCGATGAAGCGCGGACCTGGAGCGAGCCCACCGTCTGCATCACGGACGAAATGGGCTATTACGTTCTGAACAACGACCGTGCCGTCCAGTTGCATAGCGGCAGACTGGTTCTGCCCGTGGCCTGGCACCAGGGCCCAGGGCGCAAGCGGGACACCGCCGGGGTGATCATGTGTTATCTCTCCGACGACAACGGCAAGACGTGGCGGCGCAGCAAAGACTCGTTCCAGGGCCACGCACCCAGCGGGCAACGCATCACGGTGCAGGAGCCGGGCGTGGTCGAGTTGAAAGACAGCCGATTGATGATGTACATGCGGACCGATGCCGGGAGTCAGTATCTCTGCCATTCTCAGGATGGCGGCGAGACGTGGTCGAAGGCCGAGCCATCGCCGCTCGCTTCGCCGCTGAGTCCCGCTTCCATCAAGCGAATCCCCTCGACGGGCGATCTGCTTTGCGTCTGGAACGACCATTCGGGAGCCCATCCCTACCCCGCCGGCCGCCGGACACCGCTGTGTCTGGCGATCAGCAAGGATGAGGGCAAGACCTGGAGCCGGTCGCAAGTCATTGAGGATAATCCCGACGGTTGGTATTGCTATACGGCAATCACATTCCTGGAAGACCGGATGCTCCTGGCCTATTGTGCGGGAGACAAGACCGTCGGCGGACTGAATCGGCTCAAGGTTTGTAGTGTGCCCGCGTGGGGCGAGCATCCCCGCTCGCCTGTCGTGCGGGGACGCACGACCTACGAAGAAACGCCTCGCGGACTTCGGCGAGCTCAGTCGAGCCGCGTCACTACGAACGACATTCACTGACAGGAGTCTTTGTATGAAGCTGCATTCCTGGTCTATCATTCAAGCGTGTGCCATGCTGCTCACCCTTGGCCCGGTGCTGGGGGCGGAACCGAATTCCCCCGCTATTCATCCAGCCAAGCCCATGCCGGCGGACGAGACACCGGGGGCTCGGCCTTATGAGATGGTCCGGGCGAATCGCCAGCCGCCGCAAGTACCGTTGGTCAACTTCGATTCGCTGGAAGGCTGGCAGGTCGAGTGCACGGAGGGCGCCGTCGCGGACCTGTTCGGCTCGCAGAAGCAGCGTGTGTGGGAATCGCCCGTCGCCCGGCTCGTCTATCGCGGCACGTCGAACAAGAGCACGGTCATCGTGCGCCCGTCCGTACCCATCGCGATTCCCGACGCCGTATCGGCGACGACCCTCTGGGTCTATGGCAACAATTGGTCCTGGGCGCCCGAGCCGGGGACGCCGCGAACCACGATCTCGCTGCTGCTCATAGACAAGGACAACGCGACCCACACGCTCGAACTCGCCCAAGTGGGCTGGAAGGAGTGGTGGCTGGTCCACAAGGTCCTGCCGCCGAACCTGCTCGACAAGAAGCCCCTGCGTTTTGCCGGCCTCCGGGTCACGGGCGGCTCCAACAAGGAGGACCGCGAGCTTTACTTCGAGGACCTGGTCTTCTTCCAGGAGAATCCGGCCCCGCTGGCCTTCGAGCCCCGGCCGAAGCGCGGCGTCGATCCCTTCCCGGGCCAGTCGCCCGGCGCCAATACCGGTCCGGGGCGACTGCCCTTCCCCACCCGCGAGGAAACGATCCTGCCCGACAACCTGACGGCCGATTACGCCGCAAGGCTGGAACAAGCGGGCGAAGCCTGGCGGTTCAGCTACAAGGACGCCAAGACGCAACTCGACTATGAGCTGAAACCCGGCACACGATTCTGGGAGCCGGCGCTGGTCAGGCTGAACGGCACTGTCATTGGCAAAACGCTGACGGAAGCCGGGCTGAAGTTCGTCGCCGAGCCGCAAAACGCTCGCCTGATTCAGGTGCAAGCGACAAACGGCGAATTGAAGGCGTCCTGGCAGGCGACGGTCAACGGCACCGAAGTCGTCATCCAGTCCACGGTGCGTCTGTGGCAAAAGAGCCTCGTCGTGGATTGCACCTGCACGGGCGGCCTGGCGACCGAGCTTTCCTACGGTCACATCGATGGCGTCGTGAACCCGGAACTGCTGCTGCTGCCCTACATGAACTACGGGGGCCACCATTTGAACGTCCTGATGTCGCGAAGCAGAGCCCCCTATTTCGCCTCGGTCTGGATGGACTGGTATCGCTCGAACGCCTCCGCGCCCTACTGCGTGGACAAGATCGAAGGCGACAAGGTCCAACTGAACGGCGGCGTGCACTACTTGCCGAAGACCGACGGCCGGCGGAACGACCTCTTCGAGCGGTTCTTTGTGACCTTCTCGCCCATCTTCGAAGAGACCCTCGCGACCATCCCCAATCCTCCCGCGAAGCGCGGCCAGGAAGCCGCCACGCGGCTCTGGCAGGAAAGCTGGGGCCCGGCCGACTACCAGAAGGAGCACGAGCGGTCGAAGAAACTGCGGGCCTATGGTATCGAGATGCTCACCCAGTGCAACCATGAAATCACCTGGCGCGACGGCGGCGAGAGCTTCACGTTCCGCGACGCGGCGGCACCGGGCAAAGGCGGCGATAAGGCCCTCAAAGAGTACGTAGCGGACCAACGCTCGCTCGGCTGGCGCTCGGGCCTCTACACGAACTACACCGACTTTGCCCCGGTCAACGCCTTCTGGGACACCGACCGCGTCATGCGCCGGTCCGACAACAATCTGGTGACCGCCTGGCCGCGCTGTTATTCGCCCAAGGCGCTCTTCGCCGTCGAGGCAGACGCCAAGCTGGCCCCGCTCATTCAGAAAAAGTTCGGCACCAATGCCGCCTATACCGACGTCCACACCTCCGTCAGCCCGTGGGACCGGACGGACTTCGACGCCCGCGTGCCGGGGGCCGGGACCTTCGCCGCGACCTATTATGCCTATGGCGAGCTGCTCCTGCACGATCAGGACGTCTACGATGGCCACTGCTGGTCTGAGGGCAATCACCAGTGGCTCTACTCCGGCCTGTGCACCGGCAACTACGGCCTGACCTACAGCAGTCTGCGGCTCTGGCGGTATCCCTATCTGCCGCACTTCGACCTGCTCAAGATGCACCCGCTGACCGTCGATATCGGCGTGCCCTGGACAGGCCAGTTCTTCACGGGCAAAGACGGCTGGCAAAAGCCCGAGAACATCGTCACGAGCATCGACCAGTTCCTCGCGGCGACCATCGCTTACGGCCACATCGGCTGGCTCGTCGAGGAAGCGCATGGCATTCGCCAAACCTGCCGGTCGTACTATATGCTCCAGCCTCTTCAATCGCGATACGCGATGCTTAAGCCGCAGGAGATTCGCTATGGCACGGATCACGGCCTCGTCAGCTCCTCCGAGGCCTTCCAGAGCGGCGTTTGGCGAAAGTCGAAGATCTTCATCCTCTATCCGAACGGCCTGCGCATCTGGGTCAACGGCAGCGCCGAGGAATCCTGGCAGGTCGAGCACGAAGGCACCGCACACGACCTGCCGCCGTTCGGTTGGCTCGCCCTCGGCACGGACGGCTTCCTGGAATGTTCGGAATCGCTCGGCGGCAAACGCTACGACCGCGTCAGCGCGCCGGACTGCGTCTTCATCGACGGCCGCGGCATGTGGCGCACCTTCGATGGCGTTGAGACCCTGGGCAGCGTGGCCCTCCGCCCGGCGAAAGAGGGCACGGGTCTTTCGATCGTCACGGTCGAGGCTGTGGACCGGCTCACCATTACCCGGCCCGAACACACGTTTGCCTCCTATGACCTGCGGACGGTCATCGACGCGGTTGCCCAATCCGAGGCAATCACTGTACAGGCGTTCGACCAAAACGACAAAGAGCTCGACGAGACAGACACGCGGCGAGTCATGTCCGGATGGGAAATCCGCCCATCCAAATCCACCGTCCGGCTGGAGGTCACGATCAAGTAGGATGGGCTTTAGCCCATGCTGATGGTTCGCGCGGACAAGGCCCACGCAGCATGGGCTAAAGCCCATCCTACAAACTCCTGCCGCTTACGCCTTGAGTGCCGTGTTTAGCCGCTGGAGCGTGTCGTCCACTTCCGTCGGGCGCAACATCCCCACCGTAATCGCGTCCACAAGCTGGTTCTGCCAGACGTATTTGAGCGAGGCGTCCTTCTGCTCGGGTTTGGTCAGCGCACCGGCCCCGAAGATCTTCATGCCGAGGACGACCTTGCCG
>JAPLMX010000126.1 GCA_026386805.1 Phycisphaerae bacterium
CCGTTCTTTCATGGTAGTTCTCCTGGGCCCGGCGGGGCCTTCCTCAAGGGGAACTACCTACCCAAAAACACGCACGAAACGGCAGAGCCTTGTGAATGCTCACCGGCAGAGCCGGTGGTTAACGGAAACGCAATTTGGTCAGGTTCGTGCTGAGCGAATCGACCAGGAGCGCGAACTCGCCGCCTGTCGGGTCCTCGAGCACGTGCCGGATGTACTCGGAGAACGAGCGGAAGTTGCCTTCGCGGAGCCGTTTGGCCAAGCGGGCCCGCACCAGCTCCTTTTTGCCGTCGTGGAGATTGATCCCGCAGTGCTCGTACACGAGGTCGCTGATCAGGCGAAATTCTCGCTCGCCCAAGACCACTTCTTGTAGCATCAACCCTGCCATGTCACACATCCTTCTGAGAGCTACTGCTCTTGCGCCAATTCCACCAGGCCCGGAATGTCCAGAATCAAGGTCACTTTCCCGTCGCCCATGATGGCGCCGCCGGAAACGCCCCGGACCCGCCCCAGCGCCTCGCCCAGGTTCTTGATGACCACTTGCTGCTGACCCAGCAGATCGTCCACCAGCAAACAGCATTTGCGGCCGTCCGCCTCAACGACGACGACCAGGGCCTGCGTCAGGTCCTCCGTCGAAGGCACCACGCGGAACAGCTTGTACAAGCGGACCAGCGGGATCAGCTCGCCCCGCTCGAGGATCAGCTCGCCCCGGCCCTGCACGGTGGAAACCTGATCGCGTGTGGGACGCAGGCTCCGAATGATGGAATTGATCGGCATAATGTACCGGCTGCTGCCGATGCGCACCACCTGGCCGTCGATGACGGCCAGCGTCAAGGGCAGACGGATCGTGAACGTTGTCCCCTGGCCCGGCGCGGAGCGGATCTCGATCCGGCCGCGAAGCACCTCGATGTTTTTCTTGACCACGTCCATGCCGACGCCCCGGCCGGAGACGCTCGTCACCTTCTCCGCGGTCGAGAGGCCCGGGTGGAAGATCAGCCGGAACGTATCGTCCTCCGAAAGCTCCTGCCCCGGCTCCACCAGGCCCTGCTCGACGGCCTTCTTGAGGATGCGGTCCTTGTCCAGTCCCTTGCCGTCGTCTTCCATCTCGATGACGATATTGCCCGCCTGGTGAAAGGCCCGCAGCTCGACCCGCCCGGTCGGGCTCTTGCCGGCCTTGGCCCGGCTCTCGCCCGGCTCGATCAGTCTCCTCGCCCGTGGTGATGAAGTCCACCTGCTTGCCGGCCTTGCGGGACAAGTCGCGGGCCAGCCGGGACATCTTCTGGAAGACGCCCTGGATCGGCACCATCCGCATCGACATCGAGAGCTCCTGCAGCTCGCGCACGATCTTGCCCTGGTGGGCGACGCGCTGCATCAGCCCATGCCCGCGCGCCTGGCCCCCGTTGATCTCCTCGGCCACCATCAATTGCGCGATCACCAGCTCCCCGGCCAGGTTGACCAGGTTGTCTAACCGGGTCGTGCTGACCTTGATCTTGTCGTCCGCCGCGTGCGCGGTCGAGGTCCCGGCGGTCTGTTTCGGAGAACTGGCCGGGTCTTCGAGGATCGCGTCGAGTTTCTTGTCGGTCTCCTGCGTCTGCGCCACGGCCGGCGGGCTGACCGACAACCGGCCTTCCGCCGCCGCTTTGAATTTGTCCAGCAACCGCGCCAGCGGCTCGTGGGCAACGACCGGCTGGCCCGCTTCCACGGAGGTCTTCAGGCATGCCAGCATTTTCTTGAGGCTGTCAATCGCCTCGAACACCACGTCGCTCGTATTGCCGACCAGGACCAGTTGGTTCTTGCGCGCCAGGTCGAGCAGGCTTTCGGACGAATGAGCCAGGGACTGAATTTCCGTCAGATTCAGGAACCCGGCCATGCCCTTGATGGTATGAAAGCCCCGGAAGATCTTGTTGATCAGCTCGCTGTCCGCCGGATGATTCTCCAACTCGAGCAGCGCCGACTCGGCGCCTTCGACGTGTTCGGTGGATTCCGTGATGAAGTCCAGGACCAGCGGCGCATCCTCGGCCGAGATGGTCATCGCCCCGGAGTCGGTGGAGGCACTCGGTGGTGCCGGCGGCACAGCCGGTGGCTCCGACGGCGCCGGGGCGGGGCCGGACCCAGGGTTCGTCAGTCGGCCGATCAAACCCTGAAGCAGGCAGACCGCCTGGGAGACGGTTTCCATCGCCTGGGCGGTATCCTCCACGTCCTGTTGCAGGAGGCCCTGCAGCACTTCGGCGCTCTGGGCCGTCGTCGTCTCCAGTTGCTGGCGGAGGTCGATCGGGGCCTGGTTCAGGCCGCCGGCCGCCGCGCCGATCTGGTGCAGGACCTCCTGCAACGCCTGTACGTCCGACGGGTCGGCCGGGTTGAGCATGTTGATGCAGCAGGCGGCCTGCTCGACGAGTTGAGTTAGCTTGTTGTCGTTTTCCATTTTCGTTCTTCCCTCGTGTCACAAGGACGCCGCCGTGGGACCGCGATCAGATCAACAGGGCCGGCGCCTGGGGCGGCTTGCCCTGCCAGGCAAAGCTCTGATCCGCCTGCTGAATCCGCAGCAGGATGTCAAATACACTGACGAGGCCCTGCACGGTTCCACGGGCATCGACCACCGGGAGACACCGCCCACCGCAGCGGCGTATGCTCTCGATCACCGCCGCCAGGGTCGCATCGGCGCGAACGGTCCGCACCGGCCGGCTCATGATCCATTTCACCTTCACGCCGAGGGTCGCATCATCCTCCGGACGGCGCCATTGGGCGAACATCGGACGCAGGTAGAGGCTCACCGCGCCAAGGATATTCGAGCTGGACACGAGTCCTTCCAGCACGCCGTTGTGCCCGATGAGCACGTAGCCGACGTTGTGCTGTTGCATTTTCGCAATCACGTCCTGGACCGTGTCCTCGGGGTCCGCCCAGACCACCTCTTTCTCCATGATCTCACTGGCCGGGACACGAAGCAGCGTGGTCAACGCCTGGTCAGGCAACCGCGGCGAAGAGGACGGATCCGGGAGGACGGACGGCGGAGGACAGAGTGCGGACGATGGTTCCCGGAGGATGAAGGACGGATCCAAGAAAATGACGCTGTCTTCTGCCTTCTGTCCGCTGTCCTCTGTCCGACGTTCTCTGTCTTGTGCCCCGCGTCTTGCGTGTTCTCTGTTTCGCCGGCTTACGCCGCGTTTTGCAGAGCCGGCGGCCCGCTGTCCTGTGCCTTCTGTTTTGCGTCTTCTGTCCCGTGTGCTGCCTCCTGAGTCTTCTGCTGCCCCACCTCCGGCGGCTTATCCGCCATGCCCTGGACGCCGTCCAGGACCGCCTTGGGAAACACGGCGGCGCACGTGAAGCTCGGATACGGCTCAATCGTCATCTCATAGAGAGCGATCAGCGCCTCTCCCCCGGCCTGAAGCTCGGTCTGGCCGGGACTGTCCCAGGGCTTGCCGATAAACGTGCCGGTCTTGAGGAAGTGCTTGTGCCCCGCGTAATCTTGGCGGAAGACCCGGTCCCACGAGCCCGCGAGCAGGTTGCCCGCCTCTTTGGCGGCGTCCTGCAGATTCTCGGCGTCCTGCAAGGACCCGCGCCGGATGTGCTCTAGGATTCTCGCCTCCGGCAGCATGACAATCACGCCGCCCAGGACGAACAGCCCCCCTTGGTCGAAAACGAGATAGAACGTCCCGTTGAGGAGTCCATCGGCCTTGATCAGATGTACGGCCGTCAGTTTCTTGAAGGACTCCCGCAGACTGGGGACCGGTCCCAAGGCCGCCTGCCGGCGCTCGCACCGCATGTCCACGCCGAACATGCCGGCAATATCGTCGCAGAAGGCTTGAAACGAGCTGTCGGACAACCGGGTGACCTGGGCCGTGATGTCAGTCGTGGCAATCATCAATGATTGCAGCCCTCCCGATACAACAGCGACAACTCGGCGATGTGTTCCTCCTCAATGCTCACCCGGATCCGCACCTGGCTTGACCCTTCGCCCAAGCTGCTTCTGAGCTCGCGGCCCTCAACGACGGACGGAATGGAGACTTCAATATTCCCCACTTCATTCTGGATCCGCGACTTGACGGCCCCCAACAACATGTTGGCGATCTCGCCGATGGCATCGCTGACGTCATTGGCGCCGAGCTCTTCGCCCGAGGCCATCCCCAACATGCTCGCCGCAACGGCGCTGGCGCAGGTCTGCCCGCAACAGATGCCCAGGCACCCTTCCAGGCGTCCCTTGAACGTGATCGTGGCCAGAAGGGCCGGGGCGTCCAAGCTCGTCCCGTCCTGGAGCGACTCCTCCACCGCCATGAAGACCATCGTCTCGAAGACCTCTTTCGTGCTATCGAGCAACACGTCCTTAAGAGACACCGTCGTAATCATTGTGCATTCTCCAGTTCTTGTCCATCCACCGAAATTCGAAATCCGAAATCCGAAACAAATCCGAAATTCGAAGGACCGAAACGCGGTGCCGGCTCGGTCTCGTTTCGAATTTGCGATGTGAGGCATTCGAGCTTGTTTCGGACTCCCCGCGCAGCAGGTTAGTTCAGCAGAGGCGCCAGTTTTTCCTGGAACTTCTCCAGCGTGAAAGGCTTCGTGATATAGCCGTCCGCCCCGTCGGCGATCACCCGGTCGATCAGTTCCTGGGCGCTCTCTGTCGAGACCATGATAATCTTCGTGCCGCTACAGTTCGGCAGTTGACGGGCCTGCTTGACCATCTCCGTGCCGTTCATCTCCGGCATGTTGATGTCACACAGCACCACGTCGATCGGACCGGCCTTGAGCTTCTCCAACGCCTCGACCCCACTGCCGGCCTCTTCCGTCCGCTCGAATTCCAGACCCGACATGCGCACGGTCCGCATAATGATCTTGCGCATCGTCGCCGAATCGTCCACGATCATCAGTGACTTGCCCATAGTGCCCCCATATCGCAGAAAACGTGGTTGTCAGTTCACAGTTTACAGTTCCCAGTTCACAGTTTCTGGTTCCCCGCCGGCAACCGGCAGCCGTCAACTGACTACTGACCACTATCAACTGTTCTCTAAATCGGCCCGCCAACGCCGCGCCTCAAGTCACTTTCGCGATTTTTTAGGCTTTTTATCTCGGGATCGCACGAGCCCGTGACATGCTTGGGTGTCACGGTGCGCAAAGCTGGAATTCTTCCAGGTTCGATAGGGGATTTGCCGTATGAATCGCACGCCACGGAACCTGGGAAAAGCCCCAGGTTCTTACCAGACAAGCCCGGCGGCGGCGGCGGAGACCCAGGCGTCGGCGCCGTCCGAGAGCCGCAGGTGCAGCCAGCCCGGGCGCTGCTCGATCAGCTCGAACTCCATGCCGGCGTGCAGCGGGTCCTTGAAGCTGGGCGGGTAATTCGGGCCGTCGCCCTGGCGGGCCACGACCTCGGCGGCGGTGATGACGCCGGGATGGACGTTCGCCTGGCGGTGGGTCTGCACGGCGAGGGAGGCGGCCAGCGTCGCCAGCAGCAAGCCGGAAAGCACCGCCGTCGCCCCGGTGGCCGGGCCGCGCCCCAGCCAGACGATCAGCGTCAAAGCCACGCACAGCGAAGCGAAGAATACGCAGGCCAGGAAGAATTTCGTCCGCGGAAAAAAGTCGTAGTGCCAGAAGAACAGCGTCTGGAGCACGCGTTTCTCGGTGCTCGTCTCGACCCGGTCCACCCGCCGGCTGCGGGCGAAGGCAAGGTTCTTCTGGATGTTGAGGTCCGAGCCGTCGAGCTTCGCGGCCCGGCGATAGTTCAGAATCGCCCGCCCGAGGTCCTCCTTCAGAAGATAGGCGTTGGCGAGGTTGTAGTAAAGCTTGGCGTTTTGGACGCCGCCTTGACCGATGATCTTCTCGTACAGCAGGATCGCCTTATCGTAGAGCGGCCGGGCCGCCTCGGGACGGTGGGCGGCATTGGCCCCCTGGAACGCGGTGTTCGCCTCCTGGAGCAAAGCGGAGAGCTGCGCGCGGCTCAGAGAGGGGGCGGCCTTTGCCATGGTGCCAAGCGAGAGGCACAGAGCCAGGAACAGGAGATAGGACCGATGAGACCTAGGGGACCTGTGAACTGCGGGTCTTGCCTTCTCGACTGCCTGGATCAGCTCGCTCGCTGCCTGCACCTGGTCCGGTCCGGTTTTCGCCTGGAGGGGCGCATAGCGGGCCGCCTCGCAGGCGTCGATCAGTTCCTTGTACCTGGCCGCCGCGGCGGCGTCGCCCGTGGCATCCGTGAGAATGCGGCTGCAATCGTCGGCCGTCAGGGAGGCTGCGACCTTGTCGAACCGGTCGCCGATGTAGCCCTTCATGGCGGAAAGCAGCAGCTCATGCCGCTGTCCAGGCTCGGTATCGGAGACCTTCTTCAATTGCGCCAATGCGCCCCCGGCGGCCCGACGCCGGCGCTTGCGGGCGAGCGATTCCGGGCTTGTCCGGCCCGCCAGCTTCACCACGGAGCTAACGATCAGGGCCAGCAGCGGAATCGACCACAGGGCCGCACAGACCGGATTCGCAACAACCGACAGGACCGAAAAGCTCTGGTCTTCCAGCACCTCCGGCCCATAATAGTTCGCCGACAGGCCCTTGCGAATCGCCTCCACTTCCCGATTCACGGGCGCCGACGCCGTGCCCTGGACATCGACGTTCGTCAGCACCTTCGACGGGGCGACTTCGAGCTCGATCGGCTCCGTTTTGGCCACAACGTAGGCGCCCCGTGCAGGATCGAAGCACGCCAAAGGAATGGCGGGGACCTGCACGACCTTGTCGCTGTTGGCTCGAATGGTCTGCGTAAAGACCTTGTTCCCCGCTTCCAGGGTGGGCGACGCCTTCTCGGCGGGGATCTTGAAGTTGGCGGCCAGCTCCGGCACCTGCTCCAAGGCCGGCCATTGGACGGGCTTAAGATACGGATTGCCGCCGATGCGGATCGTCAGGGTGATCGGGTCGCCCACGTTCACCTTGGTCGGGGTAGCCGACGCGGAGATCGTGTACGGCCCGACCAGGCCGTAGAACTGCGGGGGTTTATCCGTCTCGGGCAGCGGCCGCACGTCCAACTCGATGGGCTCGGACTGCACCGAGACCCGCTGGAACTTGATCCGGTAGGGATTGAAGAGGTCGTCCGTCCGCTCACGCCCGACGGCCATGCTTGCAGAGACGGTGATCGGGTCAAGCCGCAGGTGCCCCGACCGCCTCGGGATCAGGACCTTGCGAAAGGAGAGAACCGCACTCTCCACGCCCCGAAGGAGTTGACGCTCCTCGGTCACGGCAACCGGGACGCCGTTGATGGCCGTCTGTTCCCGGGCCACGGCGTTCGCGGATTCGGAGGCGTCCTCAATGTAAAAATCGTCCGCCTTGAACACGGGCACATCGAACGCGCCCTGCTGCACCCGGGTCGTGACCACCCATTTGACCGTCATGACGAGGGGCTGCCCGACGTAGCACTGCTTTTCCGAAATCAGGAATTCCAGCAACATCCGGTCGGTCGTCCCCGGCGGCGAGACCGTCACATCGACCGCGTTGGTCGTGTAGGTCTGGCCGTCCACGACGACTGTCACGGGGGGCAGGTGCATCACGCCGGCCTTGCCGGCGGTGATCGCATAGTTCTCCGAGTAGCTGACCGTCGTGCGGTCGTTCACGATGTTCATCGAGGTGCCACTGCCGGCCGAACGAGGATTGAACGCGGCCAGGGGCGAGATGTCGATCTTGCTCGGTTTGCCGCCTTCGACGACGATGGAGTAGGCAAACTCCTCGCCCGGGTAGATCGCGGTCTCGGCGTTCACCTTCGCGTAGACCCGCGTAGCCGCTGAACCGACGGCGGTCGCGCTCAGCACCAGGAGCACGCCCACGGGAAGCACAAAGCGCGAAATCCGAAGCCGCGCGGCGCGGAAATCCGAAACAAATCCAAAATCCGAATGGCCCAAACGCTGGCGCCGGCCCAGGCCCCTTTCGCATTGGGGGTTTGGGACATTCGAATTTGTTTCGGATTTCGGATTTCGGATTTCTTCATCCTACCAGTCTTTCTCGACTTCCTGATATCGGCGCCTCTGCTGCAACGCTTCACGTTCTTTCTTCTGCCGCTGCTCCGTATCGATGATCTCCCGGGCGGTGGCGTCGGGTGCGGCTTTGGCCTCCTGCTTCTGCTCCTGGGCAGGTTTCTGTTCTTGCTGGGCCTGATTGGGATCGGACTTGGGCTCGGCCTTTTTCGCCTGGTTCGGGTCCTGCGGCTGGTTCGGGTCCTTCTGGGACTTCGATTGATCCTGCTGCTGGCCCTGGTTTTGTTGCTGCTGCTGTTTCTGCTGATCCTGCTGGTTCTTCTGCTGCTTCTTCATCTGGTCGAGGATGTCTTTGATCGTCAGCCGGGCGACCTCGATGTTCTTGGCGGCCTTGCGGTTCTGAGGATCGAGGTCCAGCACCTGCCGCCAGTTGGCGATGCTCGTCTCCATATCCTCGACGGCCTTTTGCAGGTTGGAATCCCGTTGCTTGGTCCCCCGTTGAAAGTAGCAGTCGCCCAAGTTGTACTTGGCCTTGGCCACCAGCGACATGTCCTTGCTCTCGGCGGCCACCTGCTGATACAGATCCATTGCCGCGCCGAGATCGTCCAGCCGGTAGCAACTGTTGGCCTTGTTGAATTTCGGCTCCACCGCCCGCGGCTGCTCGACGAGAACGTCGTTGTACTTGTTGACCGCCTCGGCGTATTGCTTGTCGCCGTAGAGCCGATTCCCCTGCCGGAGCGCCTCCCGCGCCGAGCCGGTCCCGGCGAGCGCCAGGCGGGGACCCAGCAAGAGACCCAGAGCCAAGACCAAAAGGCAGGATTTGGGCCGCACGCGCCCATTGCGGATTTCGGATTGCGGATTTCGGATTGAAGAAGACGCACGAGGCGAATCCGCAATCCACAATCCGCAATCCACAATTCTATATGACCCGTTTGCGTTCACCGATCAACACCTCACTCATCAGCAGCACAATCGCCAGGCCGATGAAGATCTGAAACTTTTCATCGTATTTCATCATCGTCATCGATTCAAGCTCTCGTCCTTCGGCCGAGGCGATCAGGTCCTGGTACAGCCGGCCGAGATCCATCGTCGTGCCGGGCAGCACCGACAGGTACTTGCCGCCTTCCGTGGCGTAGGCGACCTCGCGCAGCGTGTCGCTGTCGAGCTTGGACCAGACCTCCTGGCCCTGGTACTTCAAGAACGTCGTCTGGGGGCCCCCCAACGCGGAATTCTGCGTTGGGGCCCCCTTGCCGTCCGGGCCGGTGATCGGGATGCGCGAGCCGGTCGCATCGTCGCCCAGGCCAATCGCAATGATCCGGACGCCCTCCTGGGCTGCCTTCCGGGCCGCCTCGACGGGGAAGCTGTCGTGGTCCTCGCCGTCCGTGATGAGGATCAGGTCCTTGTACTCCCGCGTCTGCTTGTCGAAGACCTCGTCGACGGCCTTGCGGATTGCGTCGCCGATCTGGGTGCCGCCCCGGCTGGTGCTCTCGGTCGAGATGTCCGCCAACGCCATCCGAACAAACGCGTAGTCCTGCGTCAAGGGGCACTTCACCGTCGCGTTGCCGGCGAACGTGATGATGGCGATGCGGTCGCCCGCGAGAACCTCCAGAAGGTCGGAGATAGCGATCTTCGACCGTTCGAGCCGATTGGGCTTGATGTCCTCCGCCAGCATCGAGCGTGAGGTATCCAGGAGAATCACCACGTCCCGGCCCTGGCGCCGAATCTGCTGCGGCTGCGGGTTCCACTTCGGCTCGGTCAACGCCACGACGATGCACGTAAAGCCAAGGACCAGGAGCACGGCCTTGAACACCTGCTTGCGCAGGCTGACCGTGTTGTTGATCTTCGCGAGCATCTCGCTGCTGGCGAGAATGCGGAGCACCTGGGCCTTGCGCCAAAAGCACCAGGCATACGCCGGCACCAGCACTACCGGCACCAGAAACAGCAGCCACAACGCCTTGTCATTGCCCAGATTCATGGTATCTTTCGAAAAACCGTGCAGCCCGCCAGCATTTCCAGGCCCAGCAACGCCAGCGCGGGTAGCGTCCAGGAGCCGAAATGCTCCGCGTACTGCATGTACTGGACGGATTTGACCTCGGTCTTTTCCAACTCGCCAATCTTTTTCACGATCTTACGAAGCGAGTCGGCGTCGTCGGCCCGGCTGTAGAAGCCGCCGGTCCTTTCCGCGATGGCCTTGAGCAGTCCTTCATCCAGCTCCTCTTGCGCCGGCACGCGGAAGTTCCCGAGCGGAGTCTGCATCGTCGTGTAGGCCTCGTTCGATCCGATGCCAATCGTGTAAATCTTGATACCCCACTTGGCCGCCAGATCCGCCGCTTCCAGCGGACTGTACTTGCCCAGATTGTTGCGGCCGTCGGTCAGCAGCATCATGACCTTGCTCTTGATCGTGAAGCCGGGAGTATCGCCCTTCTGCGCCCCGCCCTCGCCCGCGAACCCTAACTGCGTATTGCGGCGTTGCAGCTCCTCTTCCGCTTTCTTGAGCCGGGCCGCGCCCAGGGCGATGGCATCGCCGATGGCCGTACCATCCTCGCTGCGGAGACTGACGATCTGCGTCTGCTTGAGGAACTCGGTCAGCACCCCGTGGCTCAGGACCAGCGGGCAGACCGTGTCGGCGTACCGCGCGAAGGTCACCAGCCCGATCAAGTCACTCGGCCGGCCGGCGAGACCTTTCTTATCGCCCTCCACGAAGTCCTTCAGGACCCGTTTGACGACCTCCAGCCGGTCCAGCTTCTCGCGGTCGTAGTCCATCTCCGTGTGCATGCTGCCCGAGCGGTCCACCGCCGCCTCGATGGCAACACCCTCGGTTGAGATCTCGGATAGCACCGTCCCCTTGCGAGGCCGGGCCAGGGCCAGGATCAGCAGCACCAGGCACAGCAACCGCAAAGCAACCAGCGACGGCCGCAACCGCAGCCGCCAGGAGACCGGGCAACGCCTCATGTCCACCAAGCTGGGGAATTTCACCGCCGCCCCGCGCTTGCGGCGCAGCATAACGTACCCCAGCAAGGGGAGCGCGAGCAGTAGCAGCAATGCCCAGGGTGAATACCACTCCATCTACGGCGCCTCCGCGTTGGTTGTCCCTGCCGCATCCACGTTGTCGGTCACGTCCACCTTCCGCTCCTCGGATTTGGTCCGCTCGATGAAGTTCTTCACCAGATCGAACGTTCGCTGCACCTGGCCCGTGGTCGGGTCGTGCTTGGCGAACTTGACCAGATCGCAATGCGTCAGAAATTCTTCGAGCACTTTCTTATCGGCCGGGGCGAGAGTCTCGGTGAACCGCAGCTCCGCCAGGAATTCTTCCGTCGTGCGCTCCGGGGCGTGCAGGTCGAACCGATCCTCGATGTAGTGCCGCAGGATGCCGCTGATCCGCTCGTAGAATTCCTTGATCTTGCCCTGCTCGACAAGGTTCTCGGCCACCAAGGCCCGCAGGCGGGCGTAGGCCACGTCATGAGCGGGCCGGAAGATTCGCACCAACTCCTTGGCCTGCCGGCTGCGCAGGAGAAGCCACACGCCGGGGACCGCCGCGACACCCAACACCGCCAGCACCCAACGCCACCAACGATGGGCCGGCTTGGGCATTTCGACCACGCCCTCGATGTCCTCGATCACAAGATTGGCCCGCTGGTCGCCCAAGAGCGAGGTAACCTCCACCGCGATCGGCTCGCTGGTCAGCTCGTGTTTGGTGTTGGGGTCATTCGCGTCGTGGAACTGGAACGTGAAGGCCGGGATCTCGTACTTGCCCGACAGGAATGGCTCCAGGCGGTATTGGTACGTCGTCACGACGTTGTTCTTGTCATCGAGTCTCTTGCCAAGATTGCTCCAATCGACGATGCCGAAGTTTTCGAGCTTGTCCACTTTGGGCATCTGCATCTCATAGCCCGGCGGCAGCGTCGCCTCGAACTGTAGCAGCACCGTATCGGCGATGGTCATCTTGGTCTTTTCCAGGCGGACATGAACCGCCGCCGGACCTTTCTCATAGACCTTGTCCACTTCGAACGCAGTCTTGGTGGCCGTGTCCTTGGACCCCTTCCCACAGCCCACGCCAATCACCAGCAGCCCCATGCAAACGAGCACCTCGACAATCCGGGTGCCATGTCGACGCTTGCGTAGACATGTTTGACCCGATGCCAGGCCCCAAACATGCTTACGCAAGCGTAAGCATGGCACCCAGCCACCCGCCACAAACCACGTCTTGAATGTCATCACCTTCGGCTCGGTCATGGCTTTGACGGCGTCTCCTTGGGCGTTTCTTGCTGGGCCGGCGCGAAGGCCGAGGTGTGGATGACGACCTGGTGCTTGTCCATCATCTCTTTGAGGTATTCGCGCTGGACCTCCTCGCGTTTCTGCCGGAGCAGTTGCATCCCAACCTGTTGCTGGACCTCATCGAAGCTCTTTTGTCGCTGAGCGTGTTTCTCTTCGACCTTGACGATCTCCCAGCCTTTGTCGGTCTTGAACGGCTTTTCCAGCACGGCGGGAGCACCGGCCGCAAAGATCCTCGCGTTGATCTCGTTCGCATCGCCAATGCCCGGCACGCGCGAGCCTTTCAGAACCTCATCGGCGATTCGACCGCCGCCGGCTTTCGTGGCTTCATCCAGGGACAATTCTTTCGCTATGGCGGCGAAGTCCGCGCCATCCATGAGCCGTTTGAGCAGATCATTCGCCTGCCCTTCGTCCTTAACGAGAATATGGCTGATCTTCGCCCGCTCGGGCTCGACGTACTCGTCCTTGTTGGCCGCGTAGTACGTTTGCAGATCGCTATCGGTGACGTGGATCTTCGAGGCAAGCTGCTCGTTCATCAGTTGCTGGCTCAGGGCCTGCCGCGTCAGATCGTGCACAACCCGCTGAACCTCGGGCTTGTCGCCGAGCTTGTCCTGCAACGCCTGGCGGTACAAGATCTCCTGGGCCAGCCAGCCCTCCAGGAACTCCTGCTTGGTCTTCGGATTGCGGGACTGCTCCAACGCCCGCTTCTTCTGCTCATTGAGCTGTTCCGGTGTCATGAACGCCTTCATGGGAGTCAACTGGTTTTCGATGCTCTCTTCGATCTTCGCATCCAGTTGGGCTTCCGTGATCTTCTCGGCCTCGATCTCCGCGGCGACCTTGCCGCCGGCGGGCTGCGATGGGCTCAGGCTGGTGCGGTCCATCAACTCATACCGCAACGCCGAGAACTTGCCCAGCTTCTCGAAACACTCCTTGACATGGGCATTGATCTCCGCCTGAAGCTCCTTGACCTCGCCCGCTGTCTCGCTGCGGTAGTAGTGCTCAATCGCATCGGCATAGAGGCCGGCTTTCTCCAGCAGCGTGCCGATCTGGAAGTGGGTCTTGGCCTCTTCGGGACCTGTCAGCTTAGCCGTCGCGAGGTAGTCTTGCCAAGCGGCTGCGGCCTGTTGGTACAGGTCCCGCTGAGCCAGTTTCGACGCCAACTCTTTGACTTGTTCCGCAGACAGCCCCTTGCCCGCGGCGGGTTCGGGCGACTTGCCTGACCACGTCACGACTAAATTCGCCGCCGCCAGGACGACAAGAACGATCAGTAACAGCGCGGTCAGCGCACCAACCGCCGAGTCTTGCGGCTTCTTCTGAGGAAGTGAGAAATCCAGCTTTTCAGGAGACTGTAGCATAAGTACCGGCATAGCTGATGCAAATGGGGCCTGTTGGTCGATGGGTATTCCAGAAGAACCGAA
>JAPLMX010000173.1 GCA_026386805.1 Phycisphaerae bacterium
CGGTACGGATCGGGGCCAGAACGCGCGGAAGACCCGCAAGAGTTACCGCTTCTCCAAGGACGGGGACCTCCACAACGCGGCCACCTACTTCATCTGCTACAGCTACAACTTCTGTTGGCCGGTACGGACGCTACGCGTCCCGCGCGACGATGGCTCCTGGATGCCGCGCACGCCCGCCATGGCGGCGGGCCTCGCCCGTCACGTCTGGACCCTTCAGGAATGGTTGACCTACCCGGCAAAACCTGGGTAGTCATTTGGGGATACCACCGAAAAATCGAGAAAAGAGATTTTTCCTTCCCAAAGTAGGCCTAATCTCCATTTTGCAAAACTCCAATTCTGACGTAAAATATGCACGATGGAAGTGTCGAAACATCATCGCATGGTGGATCGAGCCAAGCGGCTGTCCCTATCGGCTTGGCGGGGCGTGAGCCAGCTTCTGTGGCCGGCGGTCTGCGATGTCTGCAACGACGCGATCTGCGACACGGACAACCATCTGTGCCCGAAGTGCTGGAACGAGCTGCTGACGTGTACGGCCGGGGACTACTGCCCCCGATGCGGCCGGGACGCCAGCAAGTACGGACTCGTCGCCGGTGCCTGCGGGGCGTGCCGCAATGAGGAACTCCATTTCGACGGCATCGCTCGCGCCGGCGTATACGGCGACGCTCTCCAGCGGATGATCCTCGCGTTCAAGCACGACCGAAGCGAGATGACGGCCGCCCTGGCGTCCCTGGCCGATGCGGCGTTACAGGGCAGCCCCTTTGGCGACGAGATCGATCTGTTCGTGCCCGTGCCTCTCCATTGGACACGACGGCTCCGGCGCGGCTACAATCAATCCCACCTCGTTGCCAGGCGGCTGCGTCACCCGCACGCCCGGATCAGCAAAGATCTGGTACGTGCCCGGCGCACCCAAGCCCAACCCCAAGCAGCGACACCGGCCGCCCGAGCCAGGAACGTCGCAGGAGCTTTCCTCGTCCGTGACAGACACGATTTCAACGGCAAGACCCTCTGCCTCGTCGACGACGTCAAAACCAGCGGCGCCACGCTCAACGAATGCGCCAAGACGCTGAAAGAGGCCGGAGCCGCAAAGGTCTATGCCCTCGTCCTGGCCGTTGCCGGTCAAAGACTGGCCTGACGATCGATGCTACATGGGTGGCACAGCCGGACCGGTATAGGTTCCCCAACGCGATCTATCGCGTTAAGGGGCCCTTTGACCGTGCTTGCCTGGATACCTTCCGGGGCACCAGAAGACGCGCTCGCCTTCGCCCACGAGAAGCGATCAGAGCCGCTCGTAGCGAATGACCGCCCGGTAGATGCCGTCGATCCGGCCGCCGTCGATGAGCGTCGGGGAATAGCGCTCGTTGCGGGGCTGGAGCCGGACCTTCTCCTCTTTCTCAAAGAACACCCGCTTGAACGTCGTCTCGTGCGGCATGGTGAACCGGACGAAGCAGTCGTCCCCGTTGCGGACCTCCATCGCCGGCGAGAAGATCACGATGTCGCCCTCGGAGAACCGCGGCTCCATCGAGTCCCCCACCACGCGAACGGCGAAGGCGTTCGGATCGTGCAGATCGGGACACCGCACGTAGTCGTCGGCGATCCCCACCGGGTAGTCGAGGTCGTTGAAGTCGGTCGGATAGCCCGCCGCGACCTTGTTGATGATCGGCACCAGCCGCCCCGCCGAGATGGTTGACTTGCCGTCTTTCATCTGGATCTTCGCCTCGCTCAGCAGCGAGCGGAGGTCGCTGGGCTTGACCCCCTTCTCCGTGACCCGCCGGACGAACTGGCGCAATTTCTGGTTCTCCGCCTCCCGCGACTCGTAAGAGCCCCGGATGTCGGACGGCAGCCGCTCCATGTGAGCGAGGTGCAGCAGCAGGCCGCCATCGAATTGGAGGACTCGCTCCAGCCGGGTCAGCAGATCATCGCTCGGCGGGTTCTTCACCTTGCCCGTCTCGATCGTGGACAGGTACGGCTTGGAATACCCCACCTTGTTGCTGACCTCGTCCAGTGTCAGTTTCAACTCTTCCCGCTTGTTCCGGATGATTTGCCCGAGGGACATAGCCTTCACCTTCTTCATAGCGTCGTCAACTCACCTCTATGCACTCATAATCCGCACGGCCCAGGCCGATCTTCACCGCATGCTCGATCTGGTGACGCCAATCGAGCTTCGTGTTTCCGATCAACACCGGCAGTTTCCCGCCCGCCCGGGTCTCCACGATATCAATAGCCGCCTTGTCCACAGCCACCGGGTCGGTTGACGCAACAATCCCGATGTCTTGGACCATTGTAGGCATGTTGGCCTTATCGAAGCAATCGCAATCCTTCGTCATTGACAAGAGAAAATTAAAGAAGACCGCCCGGCCCTCTTTGCCCTTGACGGCGCCGAGTGCGTGCTCGGCGACGCTCTTTTGCAGGATCGAGCTCTCCTGCTGCCAATCGTACTGGACCGCGTCGAACCGGCATACGGCAACGCACTCGGCACATCCGATGCACTTGTCCTGGTCGATATGGGCCTGGATCTCGTCGAGCGAGATGGCCCCGGCGGGACAATGCCGGTAACATTCGCCGCAGCGAACGCACTTACCCATCTTCACCTGCGGCTTGAGGGCCGCATGTTGCCGCATCTTGCCCTTGCGGCTCGAACAGCCCATGCCGAGGGTCTTGAGGGTCGCCCCGGCACACGTGGCAATGTGGCCCGTGAAATGGGCGACCGACAGAATCGATTGGCACCGGACAATATCGGACGCAATCAAGACTTCCTTCTCCAGCTCGCCGTCGATCCGCACCGCCGTCTCGGCCGTCCCAAACAAGCCGTCGGGCGCCAGGAACGGAATCCCCAGCCCCGCGACGCTGAAGCCCCGCTCCGTCGCCAGGATCGTATGATCGATGGCGTTGTGCCGCCGGCCGGTGTAGAGCGTGCTCGTGTCGGTGACAAACGGCTTGGTCTTGAGTTTCAGCAGCTCTTCCACCAGCCCCTTGAGACACGGGGCCTTGATGTAGGTCGTGTTGCCGGCCTCCCCGACGTGGACCTTGACGGCCGTAAAGTCGTTCTTCCGGAAGCAGCCCGCAAAGCCGCCGGCTTGGAACAGTCGCCGGGCCTTCTCGGAGATTGTCCGCTCGCCCTCAGCGACCGAGGCCTTGATGAAATATACTCTCGAAGCCAATGGCTCTCCTTACACCAACCGAGCCTTCCCTACTGCACCGCGGGACCTATTATAGCCCTTCCCGCCCACCCATCAAGTAGGGGCAACCCCCCGTGGTTGCCCGCCTCCTTCGGCCAGGCACGCCCCCCCTCTGTCACCCCAGTGCCCGCCCTGATTTGGCTTTGTTTTGCGAAACCGAAAGGACGCATAGTTGTCTCATAACCCTTTACCAACACAGGACTTCCCGCTGATTCGCCCTTCTGAAGATTGGCTTTGTTTTGCACGAATCCTCCCCGCGGAGACCCGCAGGGCGCCAAGCGCGAAGTCAAAACCACATCCACAAACGAGTCCAGGATCGTCTCTGTGACCTCTGTGCCTCTGTGACGCGATTTCATTACGATCAGGCCCTGCGAATTCACGATTCATTATTCACTATCCACGATTCACCATTCAGTTTTGTCATTATCATACAACCACCCTGACTGGCCGTCAAGGGGAATTCCGCAAATACGGAGATCTACAGGCCCCTGATAAACCCTTTCCAGAGAAGGATTTACAGCCGGCAACCGAGAATCGTCAACGGGCAACTGGTTGACGGAGCCGCAAATCGACCCAGATGGACGCCGATAAACTCTTGTAGCACAACGGCTTACAGCGACCGCCGGCAACTGCGCACCGGAGGGATCTCAGGAACTTCGTCCGAGCCGGACTTAGAAGGCGCGGTTTCACGCGAGCGATTGTGCCCTTGGAAGATTGCCGCGGGAAGAAACAGGGGTGCGCCTTGCAGGGGTACCCGGCATCAATTCAAGCTCGAGATAGATTAAGATGTCACAATTGCCAAGATCAGGGTCTCTCGGGGCCTGCTTAGAGGGTCGATCTTGCATGGACAGCGCCCCACGGCTCATCGGTTGTCCTGTCACCGGTTATCCTGCCGCGAGTACCTCCGGGTCATACGCGGGTACCCATGAAAGATCGCGCATCCGCCTCATTTGTGAATCCTTATTCTCCATTTGCCTTGACTTCCCGGTGCCTATGGCCATAAAATAGAATTACCCTTTGCCAGGAGGCCGGCATGCCCCATGCAGGTGAGTCTCACAAACAGGGTGCTCGACCGGAGGCGTTCACGCTGATTGGACTTCTCGTCGTCATATCGGTGATCGCGGTGCTCAGGGCCATCCTGACGCCAGTCCTGACCCTGAGAAGAACTGCGGCAGCTATGGCATCAATCTCTGGATCAATTCGGTTGATCCGCCGTCCACGATGGGTTGGCGCAGCCAGCCGGAACGTCAATGGAAAACGAGCCGCGCCCGGCAGGCGGCGGAGATCCCCATGGTCGCCGATTGCACGTGGTCTGGAACTAATCCCATCAGCACGGAGGACAACTCTTGGGCGAATGGCGCCAGCCCGACCCCGACCCAGGACTGGTGGGAGCGGAAGAAACCGGACGAACCCGGCGACTGGAACTGGGATATGGCCCGCCTCGCCATCGACCGGCACAGCCGGGGCATCAACTTGACGTGCATGACGGGTCGACCAGGAAGGTGATTCTTGCGGACCTTTGGGAGTTCAAGTGGCATCGGGAGTGCCGGCCGGTCCACGACGTGCAGATCTCGTGGCTGGACTGAACGGCCGGCCGTATGCCCGATGCGGAGTATGCGGCGTGTGCCACTGCCGCCCGGACCGACCCGTAGCGGGAAGAATCGCGACAAGTGTTCGACGTATGGGCCTGGATGCGAACGCCGGGCCTCTGTGACAATTCTTGGGAAGGAGGTAGTCCATGGGTAAGAGAGCGGTCTGTTGGATGGGTCTATTCCTGATCCTGGGGGCAACCACGAGTGTCCGGGCAGGACTGGTCGCCCATTGGAAGCTGGACGACAAGACGGGCAGCGTCGCCCGGGACTCCAGCGGCAATGGCTATGACGGCACGCTGCTCGGGAATGCGACGTGGATCGTGGGCAAGGTCGGTGGTGCCCTGGAAGTGCAGACGAACGGGCGGGTGGACTTCGGTAATCCTCAGGGCTGGCCGGCCGGCAAGGCGCCGCGGTCTCTGTGCGGATGGGGCAGACCGAATTCCGTCGCCGCGGGATATCGGTGGATGGCGGCCTATGGCACCGCGGCCACGAGCCAGGCGATGTTCATCGGCATGAACGGCAATCGTATGATTGGCGGAGGCTACAACGGCGACGATGTCGACATCGCCGGCGTTTGGGTGGCGGGCGAGTGGAAGCATGTCGCACTTACCTACGATGGGACCACCGCCAGGCTCTACGCCAGCGGCGTCGAGGTCGGTGCGGTGGCGAAGAACTGGAGCCTGGTGCTCAATCGCGCGTTTCTGGGCGAGCAGGTCAATGCGGCCGGTGAGTACTGGAACGGCGCGTTCGACGACGTGCGGCTCTACGACCACGTTATCACCTTGGCGGAGCTTCCGGAAATCATGGCCGGAGTAGCCGTTGAACTCGCCCAAGATCCCGTTCCCGAGGATGAGGCGACTGACGTGCCCCGCGACGCGATGCTGAGCTGGACCGCGGGCCAGTACCCCTCGATCCATGACGTGTACCTCGGGACCGTTGCGGCCGATGTGAACAACGCTTCCCGGACGAATCCGATGGGTCTGTTGGCCAGCCAGGGCCAAGACGATACCACCTTCGATCCGCCCGGCGTGTTCGCTTATGGGCAGACCTACTACTGGCGGATTGATGAGGTCAACAAGAGCCCCGACAACACGATCAACAAGGGCGCCGTGTGGTCCTTCACGGCCGAGCCTTACGGCTATCCGATCACGGGCGTGACCGCCACGGCCTCCAGCTCGGCGGCCAACATGGGCCCGGAAAAGACCGTCGACGGCTCCGGCCTCGACAAGAACGACCTGCACGGCACCGAGGGGACCACGATGTGGTTGAGCGGTGGCGTACAGCCGAACTGGATCCAATATCAGTTCGACAAGGTCTACAAGATGAATGATTTGAAGGTGTGGAATTCCAACCAAATCATCGAGCCATTCCTCGGCTTTGGCGCCAAGAAAGTCACGGTTGAAACCTCCACCGACGGCACGACGTGGACGGCGTTGGCCAACGTGCCCGAGTTCGCCAAGGCGACCGGCCTGGCGGGCTATGCCGCGAACACTACGGTCAGTTTCGGCGGGGTCATGGCCAAGTACGTCAGGCTGACGATCAACAGCAACTGGGGCGGCATGGCGCCGCAGACGGGCCTGAGCGAAGTCCGGTTCTCCTATGTCCCAGTGCAGGCCTTTGCGCCGCAGCCGGCGACGGGCGCGACCGGCGTCGCGGTGGAGGCCAGCCTGAATTGGCGGCCGGGTCGCGAGGCCGGCTCGCATAAGGTCTACTTCGGCACCGACCAGACGGCCGTAACGAACGGCACGGCCACGGCCCAGACCGTACCCGAGCACGCCTTTGCCCCCGCCTCCCTCAATTTCGGCACGACCTACTACTGGAAGGTCGATGAAGTCAACGCCGCCACCTATCCGGGCGACGTCTGGAGCTTCACCACGGTGGCGTATGGCGTCGTCGATGACTTCGAAAGCTACAACGATACGGACAACCGCATCTATGACTCCTGGATCGACGGCTACACCGACGGCAAGAGCGGCTCGATGGTCGGAAACATGACGGCCCCGTTTGCCGAGAAGACGATCATTCATGGCGGCAAGCAGTCCATGCCTCTGACGTACGACAACGCGGCCTTTGCGTTCTCGGAGGCCACACGGACCTTCGACTCGCCCCAGAACTGGACCGCCCGCGGCATCAAGACCCTCTCGGTCTACTTTTCGGGCGTTGCCGGCAACGGCGGGCGACTGTACGTGAAGATCAACAGCACCAGAGTCGCCTACGATGGGGACCAGGCGGACTTGGCGCGATTCGGCTGGCAGGTGTGGAACATCGATCTGTCCGCGGTCGGCAACGTCAGCAGCGTCCGCTCGCTGACGATTGGCATCGAGGGCTCCGGGGCCACAGGCAAGCTGTACCTCGATGACATCCGGCTCTATCTCAAGGCCCCCGAGTTCATCCTCCCGGTCCAGCCGGCGTCCACGAATCTCGTGGGGCACTATACCTTCGACGAGGGCTCCGGCGCCCGCGCCGGCGACTCCTCCGGCAAGGGCCACGACGGAACCGTCCACGGCAATCCGCAATGGGTCGCCGGAGTTGTGGGCGGCGCCCTGGCGTTCGGCGGGGGCGGGGACTGGGTCGATCTCGGGAATCCCGCCGACTGGCCCGCCGGCGCCGAGCCGCGCAGCCTGTGTGCCTGGGCCAAACTCGACGACCTCACCGCCGTATGGCACTGGATCGCCGCCTATGGCTCTCCAGTCACGTCCCAGGCAATGTTCCTCGGCTCCAACGGCACCGCCCTCTATGGCGGGGGCTACGGCGATGACGTGTCGGTCGCTGGTTTCTGGGAGGCCGGCGTCTGGCACCACATCGCCCTGACGTATGATGGAGCGATCGCCCGGTTGTACGCGGACGGCGTGGAAGTGGCCTCGGCCGCCAAGACCTGGAACCTGGTCCGGAGCCAGGCCCGCATCGGCCAGCAGGTGAATGACTTGTCGGAATTCTGGGCTGGCGCGATCGACGACGTGCGCTTCTACAGTGAGGCACTGTCGCCCGGAGAGGTAGCCGGCCTTGCCGGACAGACCAAGCCCAGGCACAAACCGTTCTAAGCCTACCGTAGGTGTCTGCAAGTTGAGACGGTGTATGAACCACAAGGGGCTGTGAGCCATGCGCGCAGCCCCTTGTTTGTCTCCTCCGCGATCTCTGGTCAAGCGTACCGTCGATCGGCGTCGGCAACCGGACTAGCCCTGCTGCGGGCGGCACCGGGACGGTCTTCGTCGACGACATCGGATACGGCACCCCGGCAGCAACGTAGGCGACCGGCGGGTCAAGGAGGTGGCCCCGCAACCTGTTGTGGAACCGCTCCCGCCGTGCCCCAAAACGCAGGGATCGCTTCCCAGGCGCAGACGATCCAATGGCCGCTCGACAGGCACGCCCCCGGCCTACTTCAGCTCGGTCAGGTAGATACTTCGGAAGCGGTGCTGGCCACCCCCGGGGACCTCGGCTTGCAGCGCGATGTATCCCTCGGTGGGCTCGCCCAGGCCGTCCGCTTCCCAGGCCGGTGTACCGTTGATCTGGAGAGCGGCTTTCGTGCCGCGCACGGTCAGCTTGAACTGGTTCCACTGGCCGGCCTTGATCAATCCCTTGCTGTGCGCCTCCGGCAAATCACTGACGTTGCCCTCCGCGCCCTGCTGCAGATTGGCTTGGTAACGGGCGGGCCAGGGCCGGCCCTGCGGCACCGAGTCGTAGCGGAAATAGACGCCGCTGTCCCATTTGTTGTCCCGCAGCGGCTTCCACTCGAACTCCAGGACGAAATCGCCATATTTCTTCTCGGTCTGGACCAGACCGTTGCCCGCGACGATGAGGATGTCTCCGCGATCCACGGTCGCCTCGCACGTGAGGACCGTCCAGCCATTGAGGGTCTTGCCATCGAACAGCGCCACCCGGGCGCTACGGGAAGATTCCCGGGCCTTCTTGCACTTGCAGGCGGTACAGGAGGTGGTGGAGAGTGCCAATGCCATCACGAGGGTGCACAACATAGGTAATGTCTTCATAGAATCTCTCACAGTGACCTTGACCGTAAAATCATTCCAGCCCGCATCGCCGCCGGCGGGCGATAGGCTTTGGGTGTCAGGGTAGTCACTCCCGCCCGCCAAGTCAATAGGTGCATCTCGTCGAATCAGGCGACAGCGATGAGGTTGAGACTGGGGGCTGGCGGTTTGACCGCGAGGATCGCCACGTCGGCAAGGCGCCGGGCGTAGGCGTGGTCCGCGTCACCGATGGTGTCGAGGACCGTCTCATCCGCCGCTTCTTCCCGCAGACGCCGGATGACGGCGTTGATGACCAGCAGCAAGGGGTTATAGAAGTACAGCACCTGAAGGACGTTTTGCGCGAGGTTGACCCACAGGTCGTGTCGCTTGACGTGGGCCAATTCGTGGAACAGCACGTCGCGCAGGTGCCGCGAGCCGAGCGTGGGCGCCAGGTTGCGAGGCACAACGATCACCGGGCTGATCAGGCCGCAGACGACCGGGGCGGTTCCCGCTGCGCCGATGCGCAGGCGGATCGGCCCCCGGATGCCCATGCGGTTGCGGCAGTAGACAAGGATGTCATTCATCAAGTGATTGGCGGCAAGGGTCCTATCGACGCGTTTGCGGGCAGCCAGCGCACGACCGATCAGTACGGCACCAATGATCGCGGCGCCCACCAGCCACAGCAGAAACGCAGCCCCCTGCCACGTCAAATGAGAAGGTTGCTCCCCTACTCCAACCAAGGTGGTCTGGGACTGTCGGGTAGTAGGCTGGAATAGGGGAGCGGTTGGGGTTTCCCCACGCGGTGTGTCGCGTGTGGAAACCTCTGTGTGGCTCGCTGGCGCAGGTGTCGGGTCTGCCAGAGCAGTGCTAGGCTCCCAAACGCGAAGGATCGTGTTTGCGGAACCCCTGCCAGACGGCCAATGGGTAGAAGGAGGACTAAGCGAAAGCAACGGTGTCAGGACCAGGTAGGTCAGCACGCACGTGACCAGCCAGTATCGCAGGCCGGCACGAACCCGGGCCCGCAAGATGAACTCGACCAGCAAAACCAAGACGGCCAAGGCCACGGAGGTCAGCAACATCGGCAAGGCCAGCCCTACAAAGACCTGCCCCACCATATTCACTTGGGTGATGATCCATTCCATATCGTTTTCCCTTCACCATTTAAGACGCCCGAAACGAAGATGTATTACAGCGCGAGGCAAAAATATTGGAGCGAGGACACGGATGGGGCCCACAGCACCGATTGAGCTATGCGGGAAAATCTGGGGGCGACGCGGCCCCCGTCGCCAAATGCTTGCTTTTTGAGATGGGCAGCGGTAGATAATGAACCCAGAGACGTCCGGCAGACGCAAGAAGGTCTTTGGTCAGTCTCAAGTAAGGAGATGCGGTTCCGTGTTAGGCGCGATCTTTTTCAGTCCAGGCGACGTGCTCATCCTCATGCTGATCACGGCGGTAGTGGTCTTCACGATCGTCATACGCAAGCGAAATATCAAGTAGCCCCGGCCGGCAAGCCGGTTGGGCCGTGCTCACCCCTCACTCCAGTCCTTCCCCGTCCTCTGCTGCTTGCGGGCGCTGCGATGCTTCTTCTCTTTGAGTCGGCGTTCCCGTGCGGCCGCCGGCGCCTTCGTCTTCTTGCGGACCGGCCTGGGTTTCAGCGCCTCCCGCACCAACTGCTGCAGGCGCTCCGCCGCCGCCCGACGGTTCGCCTCCTGGCTGCGGTGCTTCTGTGAGGCGACGTGCAGAACGCTGTTCTTGTCCATGCGAGTGGAGAGTGCGTTCAGGATCTGCTGCTTCTGATCCCCGGAAAGGCTTGGCGAGCCGGCCACATCGAAGAGCGCCGTGACCCGGGTGTTGAGCTTGTTGACGTTCTGGCCGCCCGGACCGCTGCTGCGCGAGGCTTTGAAGACAAGCTCGCTCTCGGGAACCAGAACCCCTTCAACTGCATCCATCGTCACCGACCGGCCGGACCACGTTCACTCACAGACTGTACCGGTCGAGCATCATACCGGCGACCGGCTCCCATGACAAGCCGATCCCCATCGCGCGAGGAATCACAATCTCTGCTCCGGACGCTTTTTCAACGGAAGAAGTCAGAATTCCGCACGGGACCCGCAAAAATACTTGCGCTGCCGCGCGTTCGGTTATCGGGGCTAAACGGGGTAAATCGTCCAAGTCAGTGAAGAGGGCCGTCCATCCCCGACGGGGATATGAGGCAGGCTGGGGACTCCCGGATGATCCTCGGCCCGGGGCTGAGTTTTCACGTCTTGGCGCGACGCCATCCGGCCCCGTCCCGGCCTCCCGGAATCACTCAAGAGCTTCGATTGGACCTGCCGATGGTGACTATCAGGGTCAACGAAAAAGGGATGTCAATAGGATCGACAAGACGGTTTTGAAAACAGGGAGGTGCTCAGGAGAAACAAACCAAACATCGCATGACGGTCGCCCCTGAAGAGATAGCAAGCAGGTATTTCAAACAAATCAGTCACACTGGCTTACGGGAATGTCCTCGCTTCGGCTCTCCAGGGGCTTTTTTTCTGCCCTCGACACATTCACGGCACGTTACCGTCTGGCGGCATCATGGAGTTCCGCTTGCCGTCATCCGTTCCAGAGCTTATACTGCTGACGTTGGCCGGGAAGGCCGGCCAGCGTACCAATGGCAGACGCAGTGGATTATGGGAGGTAGCCGATGACCAGACGAAATCGAATCCGTGGAACCGTGCTGAGCTTAGTCATGGCCGTCACACTGATCGCCGTCACGGCGATCTGGATGGCGATGGTCTCCGGCCCGGCGGCTGCCCAGCAGACCGCCAAGCCGACCACCGAGGATCTGCGGGCGGGCAAGAACTTCATCGAGACGAAGGTTTACAGCGAGCAGGACGATCAGGACACCCTCAAGCTATTCGACGGGCTGCGGGTCTCCGATGTCACGGACGGACTGGACAAGGTGGGACTGACCAACGTGATGCTGATGTCCCCCGAAATCCACGCCGCCTGGAAGGACACAACACACTACAAGCACCGCTTCATCGGCCTCGCCGTGACGGCCCGCTACGTGCCGACGAACCGGCCGCCGGCTCCCGCGATGGAAACCAAGCTATACGACGCCTGGTCCGGCAAGTGGTACAGCGAGCTATCGCCCGAGCCCTTCACGCCGCTGATCCGCAAGGGCACCGCCCTGGTCATTGATGATGCTCCCGACTCGGATGTCGGCACGATCGGCTCGAACAACATCATGGGCTGGAAAGTGCGCGGCTGCGTCGGCGTCGTCACGAACGCCGGGGCCCGGGACACCGACGAAGTCGCCACCGAACAAATGCCGCTGTACCTGCGTCACGTGGCGCGCGGCATCCGCCCCGGCCGCAACGAGATCGAATCGGTCAACCGCCCCATCGAGTGCGGCGGCGTCCTCGTCCGGCCGGGTGACGTCATCGTCGCCGACGGCGACGGCGTGGTCGTCGTCCCGCGCGAAAAGGCCAAGGAGGTCGCCGAATACGCCAAGGGAATCATGGAAGGCGACAAGACCGGCCGCCGCGGCCTCTACAAAAAGCTCGGCCTGCCCGAGGACGACTCCGTCAGGTGAGCCGAGACACTCCTGCACTCGGTGACGCCGGCACAGCCAGCGGCGCGAACCCGCGTCCGCTGCATACCATCGTTAACAGCGGGTCATCGCATCGGTTCGCATGAGTTCTTGAACTCAGCCTGATACGCCCAGATGCTTCAGGATTGCTCGCCCGCCGGGGCTTTTGGGGGTCAGATGAGCAGATCTCGCCTGCGCCGGGCTACTATAAGTAACCACTCCAGGCTGCTCTACAAGACCCCCTGCTGCCACCTTCCGCGTAACGATCACGATCGCCTCACCACGCTGAACTCGGGGAAGAATGAACTCCTCGACGAAGGCACGTGCGAGCGCGACGGAATGCAGTCTCTGCAGCCAGCCCCCAGCATCATGGAAACCTGAACTGTGATATGGCAGCAGTTCAACGCTTGCGAGGACAGAGCCCAGACGCGCGCGGGCCTCGGCGAAGGAAACTTGCCAAGCAGAAGCCAGACTCTCCATCACCCTCGCCAGTTTTCCGTGCCACCACTCGAACCCACCGTGCCATGCGAAATGCGGATCCAGAAAGAGAAAAGGTGTAACGCCGTTTGCAGGTCGCTGACTCAGGTTGGCGAGAAGGGCCGCTCGATACTCGGGATTCTCATACTCCCCGTAGTAGTCAGATGGCCCCAGCCCAGGGTTCAGCAGGAGCACGTAGATCGAGGCGCGTCGGACATCTCCGCAGAAGGGATGAGGCAACAGATCAAGGTGGAGTCGCTTATCGCCTGGTGCGCAGAAGTCCGGTGTCTGAATGGCCTCCTGCCAACTGCGACGCGTGACAACTGCTTTTACGCTTCGATCTGAGTTCAACACCTCCAAGTCACCGTCGAGTACAAAGGGCGGCGAGTCCGGCTTCCAGTTGGCCCAGGCTTGAAGTAAATCCATTTCCACCTCCCGACCTTGCGAGGCTAACAACAACAAAGCCTGCCCGGTTCTTGCGCGTTTCTTCCCGCGTGGGGGTTCCGGCCCTTCGGCCGGAGCATTCTCTTTCCAGAGAGAAGAGCCTATCCAGTCTCGACTTGTATTACGCGCAACTCCTCCGGCGACATTCGGGCGCTCAGCGACAGGATTTCAATGCCAACCACTTTGTTGTCTTTGTCAAAGTCCAGAATCACGCCGGGCTGGACTTCTTCTGATTCCGCAATCTCAGCCTCATCCAGACGAAGATAGAGCGCATCATTCTCTCTGTCGACTTTTAGTCTCATTTGCTCTTTCCCAGACGGCGATCGAAGAACAAGGTTACAATCCGATGGGGCAAGACACTCGGATTCACCACAACGTGGAGCACCTGGCCCTCTCTTTCTCGGATCGATTTGGTATAATGTACGTTCCCATCCACGCCCGCTTTCTTTGTTCTCGGGGTGTTGATCGTTCGCCAGACCCACTCTTCCGGAATCCTGCGTTCGATCACCATGTCCCTTGCGTGCGACGAGAACTCGAAATCAAGCATTGGGCGGACTTCCCACAATCACTCTTCTCAGGCTATATGATACTAAGCCATAGCCGTCAATGCAATCACATCGTAGAATCATCCTATCAGGACGGTGAGACGCCAGGAAGCAGGAGATACGCATCGGCGTACCTGGCTCGCGTCGTCAAAGAAGAGTTCCCCAGAACACATCGGGTGGGGGAACCGACTCAGAACTGACGCAGGAAGCGCAGGTCGTTTTCGGTGAGCCAGCGGATGTCGGGGATTTCGTACTTACGCATCGCGAGACGCTCGATGCCGAAGCCGAAGGCCCAGCCGGTGTATTTTTCGCTGTCGATCCCGACGCCGTCGAAGACGTTGGGGTCCACCATGCCGCAGCCGCCCATCTCGACCCAGCGTGCGTTGCCGCTTTTGTCGGTCAGCAAGAGATCGACCTCGGCGCTGGGCTCGGTGAACGGGAAGAAACTCGGCCGGAACCGCCATTGGGCCTCGGGACCGAAGAAGACGTGGATGAATTGCTCGATCGTGGTCTTCATGTCCGCCATGGTGACGCCCTCATCGACCACGAGGGCTTCGAGCTGGTGGAACATGAACATGTGGGTCGCATCAACGGTGTCGGGCCGATAGACCCGGCCGGGGGCGACGACCCGGATCGGCGGTTTGGTCTTTTCCATCACCCGGATCTGGATTGTCGAGGTCTGGCTGCGGAGCAGGACGTGGTCCTCGATGTAGAAGTTGTCCAACGGGTCTCGAGCCGGGTGCTCGGGCGGGATATTGAGGGCCACAAAGTTGTGCCATTCATCCTCGACCTCCGGGCCATAGGCGACGCCAAAGCCCATCCGCCCGAAGATATCGAGCAACTCGCTGATGGTCTGCGTAATGACGTGAGGCTTGCCGATAAGAGCTGCAATGCCGGGCAAGGTCACGTCGGTCAGATCACGCGTTTGCTTTTGCGCATCCTCCAGGGCCTTTTTGCGCTGCTCGAACGCCGCTGTGACTTCGTTCTTGGTCTTGTTCGCGAGTTGCCCGGCCTGGGGCTTCTGCTCGCGAGGAAGCCGGCCGACCTCGCTGAGCAACTGCATGATAACGCCCTTTCGGCTCAGATACTTGATCCGAAAGTCCTCCAGGGCCTTCAAATCGCGGACCTGCTCCAGTTCCGCGAGAGCCTGCTTGCCGGCTTGTTCGAATTGCTCGAGCATGAGTGACCGAGAGCGGCTTTAGGCAAGGGCCGCTCTGACCTCCTGGGTGATCGCATCGAACCCCTGCGGGTCGGCAATGGCGATTTCACTGAGCATCTTGCGATTCAGCAGGATGTTGGCTTTCTTGCACCCGTTGATGAACTCACTGTAGCGTATGCCCCGCTGCTTGCAGGCGGCGCTGAGCCGCACAATCCACAGACTCCGGAAATCGCGTTTCCGTTGCCGCCGGTCGCGCCGGGCATAGACCTCCGCCCGCCGCAGGGCCTCCGTGGCCAATCGCCACGTGTGACCCGCCATCGCCCGATGGCCTCGTACCCGCTTCAGTTCCCGTTTCTTCGCCTTGCGTACTGCGGCGCCTTTTCTTGTTCTTGGCATATCAGCTTTCCCTTAAATGATTCGAATTCGCGCTTGCTACGGCAGCTGATGGACGCCGGGAAGCAAGCCATACTCGATTCCACCTGACCGGTTCGTCAGGGCCGCCTAACCACGCAGCGCTTCTCTCATCTTCCTCGTGAACGCATTGCTGTGCACGATGCCCGTGCGGCGAATCCGCCGGCGTCGCTTGGCGTTCTTGACGCTCATCAAATGGCTCGCGCCCGCCTTGTGGATCTTGATCTTGCCCTTGGCCGTCACTTTGACTCTTTTGGCCAACCCCTTGTGCGTTTTCTGCTTCGGCATATCTTACCTCAACCACTCGGTCATCTTCCGTCCAGACAAACAAAGATGCGCAGTATACCTTCCTGGCTGAGGACGGTCAACGGGTAACTATGGAAAAAATCGTGAGATCGGCTCGGGCGGAGCCCCTCAGGAGACGAAAGACACCTGCCGTTGCTTCTCCAGCCGGAGAAGACCGCCCGTTCGGCAAGGTCAGGGTAAGGAGCCGTCCCACCCCGCCGGCACGATCATTTGGGAACAAGCAGCAGGGTCATTCGACGCCCGGTCATCATGGAAGGCCGCTCGATCTTGGCCACGTCCTGCAGGATGCCCATGATCGCGGTGAGCATCTCGCTGCCCTGTTCCTTGTGCAGCATCTGCCGACCTCGGAAGAAAACGGAGAACTGCACCCGGTGCCCTTTTTCGAGGAACGCGCGGGCATGACCGACCTTGGTCTCCAAATCGTGACTGTCCGTCTCCGGGCGGAGGCGGATTTCCTTTAGCGTGGCGATGGGGTGCTGGGTCTTCTTGTGGGCGTCGCGGACCCGCCGCTTCTGCTGGTACAGCCATTTGCCGTAATCCATGATCCGGCAGACCGGCGGCTCACTGTTCGGCGCGACCTCCACCAAGTCCAGACCCGCCTCCTGGGCCTTGCCTAAAGCCTCCTCTTTCGTAACGATCCCGACCTGATTGTTTTCCCCGTCCACGAGCCGGATTTGAGCGGCCCGGATTCCCCCATTGATACGTAGACCTCGTTTCACTGTTGTGCACCACCTTGCCTTTCTTGTAGGAACCCAAAAGCGCGTTTGTGTCGTAGTCTACCACATTACCGGCCATTGTCCGCACGTCAAAACGCCGGATCTGCCGTTTTATCGGCGATTTTCTGCCGTGCCCTCGCCAAAAACTCGTCCACCGACACCGTCCGGCCGTCCTGAAGGCCCCGGATTCGCACGCTGACCGCGCTGGACTCGGTTTCTTTCGGTCCGACCACCAGCATGTATGGAATTCTCTCGCCGTGGGATTTGGCGATTTTGGCCCCGACCTTCTCATCCGACAGGTCGATCCCGCACCGCAGGCCCGCGTCGCTAAGCTTGTGCTGCACGACCGTAGCGTAGTCATTCGTCTTCTCGCTGATGGTCAGCACCCGCACCTGCTCGGGCGATAGCCACAGAGGCAGCGCCCCGGCGTACTGCTCGATCAGGATGCCCATGAACCGCTCCATCGAGCCCAGAACCGCCCGGTGAATCATTACGGGCGTTTTCTCGGTATTGTCCTCGGCCGTGTAGGCCAGCTCGAACCGCTGCGGCATGGAGAAATCGAGCTGGATCGTGCCGAGCTGCCAGGAGCGTTTGAGGCAATCCTTGATGTGGAAGTCGATCTTCGGCCCGTAGAACGCCCCGTCGCCCTCGTTGATCTTGAAGGGGATCTGCTTGTGCTGGAGGGCCGCCTTCAGCGCGTTGGTGGCCGTCTCCCAGATTTCGTCCGAGCCGATGTGGCTCTCCGGCTTGGTGGACAGCTCGACATTGAAATCCTCGAAGCCGAACGCCCGGTAGGTCTCGAAGATCAGGTTGATGACGCCGATGATCTCCGCCTCGATCTGGGCCGGCATGCAGTAAATATGCGCATCGTCCTGGGTGAACTGGCGGACGCGAAACAGCCCGTGCATCACGCCGCTGGCCTCGTGCCGGTGCACCATGCCGAACTCGGCCAGCCGCAGCGGCAGCTCGCGATAGGAGTGTTTGTTGGTCTTGTAGAGCAGGCAGCCACCGGGGCAGTTCATCGGCTTGACCGCATAGCCGACCTGGTCGATCTCGCAGAAATACATGTTTTCTTTGTAGTGGTCCCAGTGCCCGCTGCGGTGCCAGAGCTCTTCGTTGAGAATGATCGGGGTTCGGATCTCCTTGTATCCGTACTTGCCGTTCAACTGCCGCATGAAATCGACGATCTCATTCCACAGGACCATGCCCTTGGGATGCATGAACGCAAAGCCCGGCCCCATCTCGCTGAAGCTGAACAGGTCCAACTGCCGGCCCAGGACGCGATGATCGCGCCGCTTGGCCTCTTCGAGCCGGTTGAGGTACTCGTCGAGATCTTTCTTGGTCGGCCAAGAGGTGCCGTAGACCCGCTGGAGCATTTTCTGCGTCGGATCGCCGTGCCAATAGGCGCCGGCAATGGACATGATCTTGAAACTGCCGACTTTGCCCGTGCTGGGCACGTGCGGCCCCCGGCACAGGTCCCGGAAGCCGTTGCCGTGCGAATAGAAGCTGATGACGTCGCCTTCGGCCCGCTCGATGTTGTCCGTCTTGTACTTGTCGCCCTTGAGTTCCTCCAACGCCTGCCGCCGGGACATCTCCCGGCGCACGATCGGCTGATCCGCCTCGACGATCTCTCGCATTCTCAGCTCGATGCGGGCAAAATCGTCCGGGCGAATCGGCTCATCAAGGTCGATATCGTAGTAGAATCCATCCTCCACCGTTGGCCCGTACACCAGCTTGGTCTGGGGCCAGAGGCTGCAGATCGCCTCCGCCATGACGTGCGCACAGCTATGGCGCATCACGTTCACACCCTCTTTGTCCTTGGGCGTGACGATCTCCACGCGCGAGCGATCAGCAACCTGCATCGCCAGATCGACCAGCTTGCCGTCGATCCTGGCCGCCACGGCGGCTTTCGCCAGACCCGCCCCAATCTGCTCCGCCACCTGCTGGGCGGTGCTGCCCTCCGCAATTTCCAGTGTACTGCCGTCAGGAAGTGTGACCTTTGCCATACGTCTTTCCAATAGCGCATCTTCTATTGCGTTTTTCCGAATATACCGAGCCTATCCGGCCTGTCAAGTATCGTCCGAATTCCTGGGCAGCTTATCCGGGTATTACGGCCGTTCGAACTTGACAAAGGAGCTTTCCCGGGCTTAGCTATTGTTATGGGACGGTTCATTTGCTATACTATGGTTGTTGGAGCTTGGGTCCAGAGCTTTTGTGGAGGCAGGCCGGATGAATGCCAGTCTGGTGCTTCTCAAGAAGAACGGCGGGCACAAAACATTCCCTCTCGCCGGCAACGTAACCGTCATCGGTCGAAGGGATGATTGCGACCTGCGGATACCACTGCCGATGGTCTCCCGGAGGCACTGCCAGTTGAGCCTGAACGGCAGCGCCATGGAGCTTCGCGACCTCGGTTCCCGCGGCGGTACTTTCGTCAACGGCAAGAAAGTGGAGGACCAAACCGCCACCGTCAGGGCGGGCGACTACATCCGCATCGGTCCTTTGACGTTCGTCTGCCAGATCGACGGCAAGCCTGAGAAAATCGTCCCGCCCAAGAAAGGGGCCCCCAAGACAAAGGCGAAACCCAAACCACAGAAAGCCCCCGCCGACGATTCGGGCAGCAAGCTGGGTGAGGACCTGTCCGATCTCGACGTGTCCGACAGCTTCCTCAATCTGGACGAATCGGACTCCGACATGGAAGACCTTAAGAACGCCTGACCCGGCCTCCGCCCCCAACGCAACACCCGCGCAGCCGGCGGCGCACGACCGGGACGGGCCGAAATCCCAACACGTGACTTGCTAATTCCCCCAGTATCTGGTAATGTATCCGGTACTGTGATCGTGCTGCGCTTCTGAGAGGTACCGTTCCAATGCTGGGTTCCACCACGGTTTCCGGGCTGCTGTTCGTGACCGTTTCTCGCGAGGCCGCGTCTAGCATTCTCTCCCGCGCCGATCTGAGCTTCAATCCGATCCGGTTGGCCCTGCTCGTCGGATGGGTATATCTGTGCGTCTACTTTGTGCAGCGCGTCTACTTCAGTCCGCTCGTGCCCAAGAACTACAAGACGATGGCCAATGTGGTCACCTTGTTCACGGGGCCGTTTCTGCTGCTCACCCTTTTCGTGATCGACGCCGCCAGGAAGACGCGCGGGACCGGCGACAGCTTTCTCCTTGTCCTGAAACGGCAAATCCAGCAGGTCGTGGCGACCCTGCACGCGGAGCGATCCGAGGCGCCGGAGGACTCGACCCTCCGGCTGCTCGACACCTCCGGCCGCAGCATCGACGAGATCTGTGGGCACGGCGACGGCAAGCACGAAGACGCCCGCATCCTCGATCTGACGGAGACGACGATCGCCGATGCCCTCGAACGCCGGGCCAGCGACATCCTGATCGACCCCAAGGATGAATCCACCTATACGGTCCGCCTGCGCGTCGACGGCATGCTCCGGGTCGTGAAGGAGCTCAACGCCGAGATGTGCCGGTCCGTGATCAGCAGTGTCAAGGCGGTCGCCGGCATGGATGTTTCGGAGCGTAGGAGACCGCAGGACGGCGGCTTCACGGCCAAGAAAGGGACTACCGTCGCTTCCTTCCGCGTGGCCAGCGCCGGGGCCCTGCACGGGGAAAAGCTCTCGATCCGGGTGCTGAACAAGGACGCCGGGACATTCTCGCTCGCCAAGATCGGACTGTCCCAGAAGCAATACGACGTCCTGGCACGCCAAATCGCCAAGCCGGCCGGCATGATCCTGATCTGCGGGCCTACCGGCAGCGGCAAGACCACGACCCTGTACGCCATGCTCAACGAGATCGACCGCCTCACCCGCAACGTCATCACCGTCGAGGACCCCATTGAGGCGGTACTGCCCCAGGCCAGCCAGATCGAGATCAACCCGAAGGCGGATATCACCTTCGCCAAGGCCCTGCGCAGCGTGCTCAGGCAGGACCCGGACGTGATCTGCGTGGGCGAGATTCGCGATGAGGAGACGGCGGAGATCGCCCTGCGGGCCGCCCAGACCGGCCACTTGGTGCTGGCAACGATTCACTCGAACAGCAACGCCACGGCCCTGATCCGGCTTCTGGACCTCGGCATTTCGCCGCTGCTGCTCTCCGCGGGTCTGAACCTGGTCCTTTCGCAACGGCTCCTTCGCTGCCTGTGCGACCGGTGCAAGGGACCCGCGCACCTGAGCGACAGCCAGATCGACGGGTTCCGGAAGAAGAACATCGACCCGTCTCGCATCTTCGAGGCGGTGGGCTGCAAGCACTGCGAGAACACCGGGTATACCGGCAGAACGGCGATCTGCGATCTGATGGTCGTGGACGACACGCTCAAAGCCGAAATCGCCAAGAGCAAGTCGCTCCTCGATAAACTGCGGACCGAGGGCATCCAGAGCCAGTCCGGCCTCCGCAAAGAAGGACTCAAGAAGGTCGTGGCGGGAATCACGAGCCTCGATGAGGTCAAGAGAGTGGTGGGATAGACCTATGATGTTCTGGATCGCGATTCTGGTGGGGGCATTGTTCGTCTGGCTGGCGGTCCGCGTCGGCTTTTACGAAACGTGGGTCCTGTTCTTCAACATCGTCGTTTCGATCTACGTGTCCGTGTTTCTGTCACCGATTCTGGCCGAGCTGGCCCGCGCGCCGGGTGGAGCGGCCTCCTATCACGTCGCCCTGTGCCTGACCGTGCTGGCCGGCGGCTGCTTCGCCCTTCTCCAGGGGTTGTCCTTCGTCTTCCTGACCGGCCAATACCACATCCCGTTTCCGCGTGTGTTCGACGTTCTGCTGTCGGGGGTCCTCGGCTTTGCGGCGGGTTTCCTGACGCTTAGCTTTGTCGCCTTGGTCCTGACCGTGACGCCACTGGCCGAGAACCGGATCGCCGGCGTCTTTGGGCTGGCCCAGCAGTCCGAGCAGGCGAATCTCGTCTGCCTCACTCGATGCTGCGATCTGATCCACTCCTTCGCCCGTTTTGACCATGCCGGCAATACAACCCAGGCCGCCGTGCAAAGGCTTTTGGAAACGACCAAGGTTGGCCCCCGCCCCGGCAAAACGCAGTCCGACGCAAATGACCCACCCCAGCCTCAGCCCCCCAAAGAGGCTGCGACCCACAAGGGCCGGCGCATTATCGAATACGACATCCAGTGATGGCTTGGCTGCCCCGCCACCGCTCACGACTTCGCGGCAGCCATCACGGCCTGGGCAACCTTCCTGTGCACGTTCCGATCCAGAATACGAGGCAGAAGCTGGCCGGCAGGCGCCAATCGCGACAACGTCTGGGCGGCGACTAACTCCATCTTCGATGTGATGTCGGGCGCCTTGGCATCCAGGGCGCCTCGGAAAATGCCGGGATACGCCAAGGCGTTGTTGATGTCTCGGCCGTCGGCCACAATGGCGGCGCCAGCCTCCACCGCGTCCTCCTTGTCAATCTCGCCGATGGGATTGCTCAAGGGAAAGACAATCGGGTCCTTGGCCATCGAGCGAATCATGTCCTTTGACACCATGTGGGGTTTGGACACCCCGATGAAGATATCCTTTCCGACGAAGCCCTCGGCCAGCGGTCCCCTGTATCCGTTGCGATTCGTGATCTGGGCCAGTTGCTCTTTGTAAGGATTCATGCCGGCCGCCCGGCCGCGGTAAATCGGCCCCACGGAGTCATAAACCACGACATCCCCAATTCCGAACCCCAGGAGGTTCTTCGTGACCGCCGTGCCGGCGGCGCCGGCGCCGACAACGATGGCCGTGCAGTCCTGAGCTTTCCTTCCCGTCTGCTGGATCGCGTTGATCAGTGCGGCCAGGACAACGGTAGCCGTCCCGTGCTGGTCATCGTGGAACACGGGAATATCCAGCCTCGCTCTCAACTTCTCCTCGATCTCGAAGCAGGCCGGTGCGGCCACGTCCTCAAGCTGGATCGCCCCGAAACTCGCCGCAATCCTCACCACGGCCTCGACAAACGTATCCACGTCCTTGGTTTCGATCAGGATGGGGATACCGCTGACATCCACGAGCTCCGCCAGGATCGCCGCTTTTCCCTCCATCACGGGCAGCGACGGCAGAACGCCGATGTCCCCCAGCCCCAGAACAGCCGTCCCGTTGGTCGCGATGGCAATGCGGTCGCAGATGCCCGTCAGCTCCCAGCCTTTGGCTGGATCCTTCTCGATCTCCTCACACGCCGTGGCCACACCGGGAGTGTAGAGCATGCGCAAGTCGCCGAGAGTCCGGATCGGCACCCGACTGACCATTCGCAGGGCGCCTTGCTTATGAAGCTCCAACTCATCCGTAACGCCGGTAATCGCCACGCCCTGGATCGCTTCTGCACTGCGGAGGAACGTCTCGAACGCCTCGCGGCCGGTTACATACACCGTGGCTTCGCAGGCATCGCCCTCTTTCTTGGACCTGACTTTGCTCACCGGCCCCATGGTCGCCCGCACCTGCTGGGTGACCAAGCTCAGTTCTTTGAACGCCGCACCGCTCCTATCCGCAAACCGGCACCGCAGGGCGAAAAGCTTGGCATTGGGGTTCCGATCCCCCCAACCCGTACCTCCTGAATAAGCCATGATCGAATTACCTCTTTGTCCAGAAGTCTCCAGTTTCAAATGGGGAGAGAGTAAGGAGTTTGAAGTGTCGAGCGTGAAGTCTTTTTGCCTGAAACTTCTAACTGCAAACTTGAGACTCTCATCCAACGAGGCCGTGAATGTACCGAGCGATCCAAGGTAAGTCAAGCAGGATCGGTCCAAGCGCGGAAGCCACGCGCAGTTCCTGAAGTGCGGCGTTACTGTCCCGCCTGGAGCGGATGGGCCACGCGTCCCATGAAGAGGATGCTGCCCGTGCTGTTCTCCTGGATCAGGAACAAAAACGGATGATCCGCCCGAAACACCGGCGGTGGAACCGGCATGCCTCCCAGCATCATCACAACGGCGGTGGCCGCAGCGGCTTCCGTCCCTTCCTCATTGACATCGACATACGCCTTGTGAATGACCTCGCCGATATAGAACCAGTTCGGATCGCCATCGAAGCCGGCAAAGTTCGCTCCCGGCCACTGGAAGGCATCCACCATCCCCATGCTTTGAAGAGTGGCTTTCAGTTCAGCCTGAAAGGTCGTTCTGAACTTCGGCAGAAAGACGATGACTTTCTTCTGCTGCAGATGGGACTTCCAGTCCCGTAGGGCCTCGACGGACAGACTTTGCTCAAGCTCCTTGAGACCCTCGATCCTCGCCGGCAACAGCACGAGCATCGAGAGCTCATTTCCGCGATAGGGCATCTCAAGGACCTGCAGGGACTTCACCTGGGCATATCCGAATACTTCCTCATGATGCATCGTCGGCACTTGGATAAACTTGCTCGGTGAAACATAGAATGCCGCATCCTTCGTGTCCTTGGGGTCGAACTCGTTCTTCCACTTGCCCTTGAAGTAGATCGCATTCGTCAGCACCAGCCGCGTAAAATCGGTGAGATGTCGCGGCTGAATCAAATCCTTGATTCTGTTCTCTGTCTTTTCCTCGACCCACTGATTGATCGTCTGGCGTGCGGCCTCCCGCGTGCCTTCGGTTCGATAGTCAACCGCTGTGATCGAGACACCGTAGTGCTTCTCAACCAGCGACAGGTATTCCTTCAGAAAAGGATGGCCCACCTGCGGCCACAGGGAATTGACGGTGTGCACCTTGATATTGCCGGCCGCCTGGATTTTGCTCAACGTACCCTGTAATTCGGCGAAAGCTGGATGAAGCTTCGATTGGTCCAGCGAAAAACGCAGGGTCTTCGCCATCTGCTTTTCCGTGTTCTCGCGCGCCCCCGCATAGGTCATCGCCAGCGCCGTCGAGATGCTGTACGGCGAGAAGAACGTGTTGCCCTCTGTGGTACTCAGCTCTCGGTAGAGATCGACGGCGAAGGCGCAATTGCCCGAAACGAGCTTCTCAACAGCCGTTTGCGGCTCTCGCCTGCTTTCTCGCTGCTCGGCAGCGACAGAACCTGCCCTCGCTTCCACTTGCTCAGCTCTTCCGCTCATCGGGGCCTTGTCACCCGTCAGAAAAGCCACGACATCTCCTCGCCCGGCCGCACGCGCACAATCCAGAGGGGTCTTACCACTGCGGTCTTTTGCCGCAACATCCGCACCCTTCTCCACGAGCAACGCCACGATATCATCATGGCCACGTCGGACAGCGAAATGGAGTGGGGTCTGGCCAGAAGCCGTCCTGGCGTTCACGTCGGCTCCGTGCGCCAGCAGCAATTCGGCCGCACGAACATGCCCATCCCGTGCCGCATAGTGCAGCGCCGTAAAGTTCGACAGGGCCAGGGCGTTCACATTAGCCCCGGCGGCAATCAGAGGAGTAACCACATCACTTCGGACGAAGGAGTTCAAAGACGAGACGGCTGTGTGCAAAAGGGGTCGGCCCCGAGATCCCTTGTCTTTGATATCAGCACCCGCGTCGATGAGCAGTTGAGCCATGCGGCCATCCCCTGACGCAGCCGCCGTGTACAGGGGAGACTCGCCACCGCCATCTCTGGTATTGACATCTGCTCTCTTGCCGATGAGCAACTTTGCGACCTCCTGGTGGCAGCCTCTTACCGCATCATGCAGGGGAGTCCTGCCCTCGGAGTTCTTGGCGTTGACACTGGCACCGTTGCCGACAAAGAGTGCCGCGATATCGCAACGGCCACACCTGGCGGCCCAGTGCAGCGGGGTCGAGCCGTTATCGCTCCACTGCGAAACTGTCCTCGCATTGACATCCGCCCCCTTGGCCAAGAGCAATTTGGCAATGTCGATCCGCCCCCATCCAGACGCCACGTGCAACGCCGTAGAGCCGTCCTCGCCTCTGGCATTCACGTCAATTCCTTCATCGATGATCAACTCGGCCAGACGCGCATATCCCACTTTCACCGCAGAAATCAGATGCCCAACGGCAACTTTGACGCCGCTGCGCATGAGAAACTCGGCTGTGTCTTCGCCCTCCTTTTCCCGATGGAACGTCGCGTCCAGCGGCACACGGCCGTAATTGTCCTTGGCATTGACATCGGCACCGTTGGCAATCAACACCTGCATGACGCTGAGGGGAGCATCGCAGGCCGCGTCATAAAGGGGGGTCTCACCGGTCTCATCCCTGGCGTTGACGTCGGCACCCTGAGCGATAAGCGAGCGCACCGCCTCGATATTGCCCTGTTGTGCGGCAACATGGAGTGGTGTCGAGTGCGGCCCGGTCCCATTTCGAACCTGCACCGGCTGCGGCTGCTTCCTCCGGCACCCACCGGCGACTACCATCAACGCCAGACTCAGACACAGCAGTCTCTTCCATCCCATTACCAGTTCCCTCCAAGATGCGCTATTCCTTGGTCGCAGCCGACGAGAGGCACGGCAGCCGCCATCAGCCAACACAATCCGCTCGTGCTCATGTTCACCCGCCTCCGATGAACATGAAGTACGTCCACCTCCAGTGACAAGGCACGGAAAGGCATGAGAGTAACATACCGCGGGCGAAAAATGTTGACAATGACTCCTCTTGTAGGTCGTGTGTTCCCGCACGACAGACGATTGGCGAGCGATGACGCTCGCCCTACGAAAGGCGTGAAAACGAAGCCGCCCGGCGCGGGCCGGGCGGCGAAGGGTTGACTTGTTTGGCGGGGAACTCTGTTACTTCTTGTCGGCGCCGTACGCGGCCAGCCACAGATCGGCGAAGATACGAAGGTCGAGGTTGTTCACGACGCCATCGTGGTTGAGGTCGCAGGGCGAGCCACCCACCGGCACCGGCATATCCAGGGCCTTGACCAAGATCGTGAAGTCCTCGGCATCGAGCGTGCCCTTGCCGTCGAAATCTCCGACCGTCGGAAGGCCTCGATTGACATCGCCGGCCGTCAGACTGTCACGATAGAGGCGAATCTTGCCGTCGCCGTAACCGACCAGGAGGTCCCAGTGCGCGTCCTTGCTGCCGGTCCAGTAGCAGACGGAGGGCCGGGAACGCAGGCTGCCCGACAACTGGATGGGTTTGCCGTTCGACTGGACCATGGTATACCCCGCAAACATCGGAAGGTAGTCCGTCCCCATGTTCTTGTAGAACAGAATCTGGCCGTCCGTGTTGCCGGTGATGATGTCCTTCTTGCCGTCGCCATCCGCATCAATGATGACCGGACTGGAGCGGCCGCTCGGCACGATCAGATCGCGTCCGTTCGCCTGCACGAAGACGCCCGCCGGCGGAGAAGTAGTGAAGCGAGGCGGGATAAAGCCGCCGCAGCCACAGTTGTAGTAGACGTGAATCGCACCATCGAGACCGCCGGCGACAAGATCCGTCATCCCGTCGTTGTTCCAATCGACGAGGCTGGGCGTCGCCCGCGCCCCGATATCGAGCAGGAAGAAGGCGGGGCCTGCCCCGAGGTCCGTGCCGACATCGAACGACGGCTTGTCCTCGCTCCCGATGTTCAAGAAGACCTTGACGGTTCCGTCCCCGCATCCAACGAGCAGATCTTTCTTCTCATCCTCGTCCCAGTTCACGAGACGGGGGAAACAACCCAGGCACCCTTCCGGCGTGCAGGTGAGGTCCCAAGCACCATATTCCTGGGCATAGAAGTAGTCCGCGAAGCAGGGGTCCGCTTCGGTTCCCACGTTGAGGTACACGCGGATTTTCCCGGTCGCGCCCCCGCCGCCCTCGCCGACAATCAGGTCCTTCCGACCGTCGTTGTTCCAGTCCTCGAAAGAAGGCACGGAATAGCCGGGCACCACGATCTCCTTGCCCTTGGCCTTGATGATCTCTTCCGGTCCCAGATTGATCACACCGGTATCGGCCAGGGCAGACGCCGAGAGAACGGAACCGGCCAACAACACGATGGACAACGACGCGAGACGGTTCATTTCGACTCTCCTCCAAAAGACAACAGACACCCCCCAACGCACTCCCATCAGCCATGAGCATTCATGTGAGAACTCACGGCAACGCTACCCATCTTAACTTTTCACCTGCGGCTTGTCAAGCCCATCTTCGACAGTGATCTCGGTTATCCACCGCCGAAATCGTTGATTTTGGGCCAAAAACGCGGAATTTCGTTGGGCAGCCGATGAAATGTAGTGCCATAAAATGACGGAGGTTCCCTTTTTTATCTTGATATTGCCGCGGTATAGGCTATCTCTTGTAGTGACAGAAGGAACGGCCTATGTTGGTCAGAACCAAAACGTCCGGCATCTATCAGTACCTGCAAGTCGTCCAGAACGAACGCATCGACGGCCAAGTCCGCCAGCAAGTCGTCGCCACATTGGGTCGTCTCGATGTGCTCCAGGCCCAGGGCCAGCTCGATGGATTGGTCAGCTCCTGCGCCCGGTTCGCTCAAAAGGTCAGCGTGCTCGATGCCTATCAGCGTCAGGCCCTGGCCGCCGCCGAGATGGTCAAGATCGGGCCGCCGTTGGTGTTCGGCCGTCTGTGGCAAGAGCTGGGTCTGCCGGCCATCCTGGAGGAGTTGTTGGCCGGCCGGCGGTATGAATTCGCGATGGAAAGGGCCATCTTTCTAACGGTGCTGCACCGGCTGATGGGGTCGGGGTCGGACCGGGCGGCGGAGCAGTGGTGCCGGGACTATGCCCTCGACGGGGTGCAGGAACTGCAGTTGCACCATCGGTATCGGGCGATGGCCTGGCTGGGAGAGGAGCTGGCGGCGGACCAGCAGATCGGGGGCCACGGGGTTCGTCCCTCGCTGCATCAAGGACCGGATCGAAGCGTCGCTGTTCGCTCGTCGTCCGACGCTGTTGGGCGGTCTGGATCTGGTGTTCTTCGATACGACGAGCGTGTCCTTCGAAGGCCAGGGCGGCCAGACGATCGGACGGCACGGCCACCGCAAAGATCACCGGCCGGACCTCCAGCAGATGGTCGGGGGGGCCGTGATCGACAGCACCGGCCGGCCGATCTGCTGTGAGCTGTGGCCGGGCAATACGACCGATGTCAAGACCTTGCTTCCCCTCGTGGACCGGCTGCGCGAGCGATTCCACCTCCAGCGGATTTGCCTCGTGGCGGAGCGCGGCATGATCAGCAAGCAGACGATCGCCGAACGGGGCCAGCCGGCTCGCAACGTGCCTTTCATCCTCGGCGCCCGGATGCACCTGGTCCAAGAGGTGCGGCCGATCGTGACCTCGGACGGCGGGCGGTACGAACCCGTGCAGGGCCCCAAGACCCACAGCCAAGACCCCTCGCCGCTGGAGGTCAAGGAGGTGAAGGTCGGCTCCCCTCGCTACGGGGTGGGCCGCAACGCCGATCAGGCGAACAAGGATCGTGAAGATCGCCAAGCGATGGTCGCACATCTGCGGGACCAATGGAAGCAGGGCGACAAATC
>JAPLMX010000015.1 GCA_026386805.1 Phycisphaerae bacterium
CTGCGATCTGGTACGTTGTCTTGTCCATGGCTACTCCTTTTGAAAACCGTTGATCGTTCGTTGGCCTGATGGTACTTGCCATCAGGCCGGAGTAGCCATCGCTTTTTTTCCAACCTTCAACTGCCGAGGGGACAACTTCTCACAGATCGAGTCTGCCCACTTGGCCGTAGTCAAAGGTCTTCAGGCCATCGAAGGTCTAGAGCACAGACCGGATGTTGCATCGCCCGAAGATATCGGGTATAAGATTGAATTAGCTAGGCAATTTCGAGGACATCAGCCTCAAAAGAGCCCGGAAGACACAGACATGAATGCGTATGGGACAGATATTAGGTAAACACGACCATAAGAGAAATTAGACATGACTGACGACCTCTCTAACACGATTCGAGTTCTTGTTCTCGGGAAGGACGCACGAACTGATGCCATTGCAGCAGCATGCGCGGCCAGCCCACAGGGTACTCAGACGTTCGCATACAGCGAGTACAACAACCCCGGCCTGCTTAGGAGATGCAGGGGGCATTTGAAACTTGGCCCTCTTACCGCCGTTAGGGAGATTCAAGACTATGCCAAGAGCATTGGGACAGACCTAGCTATAATCGGCCCCGAGGAACCTCTGAATGCCGGTGTGGTAGATGGGCTTGAAGATGTGGGCATCCCTTGCTTTGGACCCTACAAAGAACTCGCGAAGATCGAAACCAGCAAGGCGTGGGCGCGACAACTTTTGGCCACTCATCACATACCAGGCAACCCTGAATTCCGCGTCTTCAAATCATCTGATGGGCTTTCCGACTACTTGCGGAAGTTGGGCGATTTCGTGGTCAAACCTGATGGGCTAACAGGCGGTAAGGGCGTCCGTCTGTCAGGTGAGCATCTTGCCTCAATATCCGAGGCTGTAGACTATGCAAATCAACTGTTTGCGACCCACGGTTGTGTAGTTATCGAGGAGAAGCTGGAAGGCGAAGAGTTTAGCCTACAAACTATCACTGATGGGGAAGCCTTGATACACTGCCCTGTTGTTCAAGACCACAAACGGGCATATGAAGGTGACGTCGGTCCCAATACGGGAGGTATGGGCTCCTACTCTTGTGCTGACTTCTCCTTGCCTTTTCTAGACATGTCTGACATTGAGCAAGCCAAGGCTATCAACGCAGCGGTGGTCAAGGCTATCCGTGAGACAACTGGTCGGCCGTACCGTGGAGTCCTCTACGGGGGATTTATTGCGACAGCGAGCGGGGTTCGTTTGATTGAGTATAATGCGCGTTTTGCTGACCCCGAAGGAATGAATATCATACCGCTGCTCCAGACTGACTTTGTGCAGCTATGCTATGCTGTCGCCAAAGGCCACTTGAGAGACATCAATGTTGCCTTTCAGCCAAGAGCGACCGTATGCAAGTACGTCGTTCCACAAGGATATCCTACGGAAGTAGTACGAAACAAGCCAATCAACATTCCGCCGAGTCTCCTGGTAAGAGAAGATGTACGAACATTCTTTGCTGGCGTCGATCAGCAAGATGATACGCTGTACCTTACAGGGTCCAGAGGCGTCGCGTTTGTTGGAATAGCAGAGACATTGGAGAAAGCGGAGAGGCTCGCAGAAGACGCCGCCGGTTCCGTGCAGGGTTTGGTGAGGCACAGAACCGATATTGGCACCAAGCGGCTGCTCGACACTCGCATAGCACACATGGCTCGGTTGCGTCCTCGCTCCACGTTCGGCAACAGCCGCATGAAGGATCGACGCCCCAGGAGAACTACTTCCGTCTGATCTGTCGTCTTCTCCGTGTTTGGCTTGCCAACGTCTTGACGACCTGGAGTCTCGTACGGTTCTTCTTCTGTTCTTGGGGGGAAACCAGGGACTGTCTCCCACGGGGCCTGTCAATCAATGCGGATGCGGGCGTAGCTGATGGTTGCGTTGGACCCCTGCCGGGTCCCAAGCAGTTCCAGGGTCTTCGACGGCGGCGAGCCGGCGCGGATCGTGGCGGTGAAGAAATCGGTGAACGGTTTCTTGAGTGGGACAGAGACCGGGTTGCTCGCAGAGCCGTCCGGCAGGATTTCCAGGAGGCGGTTCTCCGAGATAGGTTTGCCGGCGGAGTTCGCGCCGCTGACGTAGAAGAACACGAACAGGCGGTTGTCCGGCGTGATCTGGAAGCGGCCTCGACCCGGCCGTTCGTTCGATTTGCCTTCCTCCGCCACGAGCAGCGTGCGGCGGGAGACGACCGCGCCTTTGCGGAGCACTGCGTAGTTCAACGCGTAGCTCTGTTTCTCGCCAGGGAAGAACTTGGCCCGCAGGCGCTCGTCCAGTGCCTTTTGCGTCCAGAGGATGTGCACGTCGCCGTTGGGGGCGATCCAAAGATCGCCCGGATTGATCCAGCCGCAGGTCTTTTCCCGGCTGGCGATCTCGACCCACGGCTCGAACTTGCCGGTGGTGATGTCGGGCGACCACGCGTAGAAGAGCCGCCGGAAGTCGTAGTCCCAGTCGCGGCCGGTGAGCTGCTTCTTGAACGCCCGCCACTCGGGATTCGGCTCGACGATGTCGCTGACGCCGCAGAAGTGGACCTCGCGATTTCGAAGGGCCACGTCCGGATAGCACACGCGGATCGGCTCAGGCTTCACATAATCCGCGCCCCAGGGCCATTTGAGTTGCCCCTGCACACTCCATTGTCCATCACGGTTGAGGAATGTCCACTCGGCGTGCGTGTAGCCGACGTTCTGAAGCAGGATCATCTCCCGGTTCGGCCCATCGGCGGCGAAGCTCCGATAGGAATGCTCCGTGAACTTAGGATTGCCGGACCATTCGGGCAGCAGGGTTCGCTCAACCTTGCCGGCGTCGCGGGCGGCGAATTGAAGGATCTCAGGCCGGGCGGGGCCGGAGTAGGTATTCGGATCGGTGTTCAGCGTCGGGTTGACGGACACAAATAGCCGGCCGTCGGGAAAGCCCGCCAGTGGGCAAGGCTCCCGCGTCCGCCCGGAGGGGTCGAAGCACACCTTCTGCCAGCCTTGCTCGCCCCGGTGGAACAGCATCCAGCGGCAGTTGTTCAGCGGCTTGACGCCTGGGATTGTTTCCAGCCCGCCGGCGAAGAGATCGTCGCCGATGCGTGCCAAGCATGTGGAACCCTGGCACCACAGCGGCCCGGCCCCGTTGTCCGCAGGCTTATAGCTGTAAACGTCCTCTTCGATCTCCACGACCGGCCGGATCGTCGGTCCCGTCGCGGCGAAGGTTACGGAGGCAAACACTAAAGTCAGGCACAGCTTCGCGAGGGAAGATATTCTCATGGCAGGGCCACTCCTCTTGTTCTTGTACCACCATCCAAATTCTTCTCATGGCTTCACTTTCTATGACTCACGAACCCCATACGAGAAACTGCATGCGGGGATTCTCTTAGCGCCAGTGAGGATGTTCATGGTGTTCCGGGACGACCACGATGACGTCGCGATGCCTGGCGTGCCGATGTTCGTCATGGACGACGCAGCCACCCAGCAAAAACGCCGCGGCCAACGCTATCAAGAGCACAAGTGTCTTATTCACAGCTAAGCCTCCTTAACATATGATCTGTGTTTCTTGCCTTGTCAACATATTAAGGCACTAAACCGGTCGAAGGTAACATCGACTTGCGCAGCATAGCGGGCTTGATCGTCCAGGCTTGCAGCTTGGCCAGTTCCATCATGCGGGGAGCGCTGAAGCCCTCGGGGAAGATGACCCAGCCCCACAGTCTCGGCGAATCGTCGGCGACGAATCGCTTGGCCTCCAACTCCGCGCGCCGGAGCGGGACATCCCCCGAATGCTGGTCCGATGCGACGGCCGATGCGATGGTGGCGGCGAAGTCCTCCGGACACAGAGGCTGTCCGGCTACCCAGACCACGGAGGGCAGTTGCTGCGTTTGATGGATGATAGCGATCAATTCCTGGGCGGCCTGGCGAATCGCCTCCCAGCGGCACGCGCCCTCGGGAACGAATCGCGGCGGTGTCGAAGCAGGACCGAACGCGAATTCCACCGCCACCTTATCGCCCCCGGCGTCCCCGTTGCCGTCAGCCACGAAGTGGGCCAACGCCGACAGGCCCTCGGCAGCCGAGACGATCCGTGTCCCGAGCTCGACGTAGGAGAGCCGCTTCTGGAAGGCCTCGGCAATCGCTCGAACGTCGGCGCGTGTCAAAGGACTGGCGTAGACCCGGTCTATGTATAGAGCGGGGATCTCTCTGGCCGTCACCAGTTGAACGCCGGCATGATGGACGATGTGGTCCAAGAACGCCTCGAAGGCTTTGAATGCCTGTTCCTGCTCTTCGGGTGGCTTGGTGGGCGGCAGCTTCCATTCGGATCGAGGCGGATTGGCGCCGTGCGAGAAGTTGACCCCGTCCCAGAACTGCCGGTGCACGAACTCGCAGGGATGATAATAGATGCTGATAATGCCACCGCCTTCTTGGGCGAGCCTCTGGGAGACGCGGTCGAACTTGGCGCACGCCTGTTTGACTTCATCATCGGTCCAGCCGGTGCGCATGACGCAGTCGCCCAACTCCAGGATGGTGAGCACGCCGCCGTACCAGAAGGGACGATCGTTCAGATTGACCTGCGACGTGACATCGAGGTACAGCGGAATCCCCCACGCGCGCAGGGCGGCGTAGCTCTGCGGCGTCCAGGACGATCCCGGCTGGCCGTAGCAGGAGGCATTGACGCCGAAAACCCGTCGCACGGTCTCCAGCCCCACCCCTTCCCGCCGGATGAACTCCGACACGCCTTCCTGCCAGCTCAAGTCCCGGGTGTACTCAGCCGGCGTCGGGTGAACGCTGTGGTAGGTGGAGTGATACGCGACGTCGTTCTTGGCCAGGGCCAGGATCACATCATCCCGTCCGCGTTCTTGCAGCACCTTGGCCTTCTCGCCGACGATCTTGAACGTGGCCTGGACACCCCTTTTGGTGAACATCTCCGCCAGCCGTTTGGCGGCGTCATCCGCCTGCGGCAGGATGAAGTCCTCCGTGTCGAACCAGAAGGTGACGTAGACGGTTGTGTCGCGGGCTTCCAGCCCGCGATTCGAGGGCGGGACGCCCTCGGCACGCGCGTAGACCGTGGGGTCCTCCTTCGCCGCCAAGACAGTCGCCGTGGAGACCAGTGCCAGGAGGGATACGACCGTGACAAGCCCGAATGATGTCTTCATGTGCCATCTCCGTAATTGGGAACTCTGTCTGATATCTAAGCGAGATTGTCCGGCGGCGTCAAGGTGATGCAATTTGCGGATTCTCCAGAACGTCTTATAATGGACCTGGGGTTCCTTGTGCGTGTGCGTTTGGGTGTATTTGAAATGGCGAAGCATGAGAAGGGCATCATCAGTTGTCAGTTGCCGGTTGTTGGTTGGCAGCAGAACACTGGGAACTGAGAACTGTCAACTGACAACTCGGTTTTCCACGATTCTGGCGGTTGTTCTCTTGGCGGCGGCGGCCGCGACGGCGGCGAGCCCTTTTGAAGGCTCGGCGGTCTCGACGCCGCAGAGCCAGATCGACAAGCTGGTTTTCGACAGATTGGAGCAGTTGGGCATCCCGCCCGCCAATTTGTGCTCGGACCCCGTGTTCGTCCGGCGGGTCTATCTGGATGTGATCGGGACGCTGCCCACCGCCCAGGAGGTCCAGACGTTCCTGGCGGACCAGGACCCGAACAAGCGAAGCGTCCTGATCGACCGTCTGCTGGAGCGGCAGGAGTTCGCCGATTACTGGGTGATGAAGTGGAGCGATCTGCTGCGGGTCAAGTCGGAGTTCCCGATCAATCTGTGGCCCAACGCGGTGCAGGCGTACTACCGCTGGATTCACACGTGCATCAGGGACAACATGCCGTATGACTGGTTCGTCCGGGAGATGCTCACGGCCAGCGGCAGCAATTTCCGCGTGCCCCAGGTCAACTTCTACCGGGCCGTCCAGAGCAAGGAGCCCCAAGCCCTGGCCCAGGCGGTGGCGCTCACGTTCATGGGGGTCCGGCCGGAGGGCTGGCCGAAGGACAAATGGTCCCAGATGGCGGTCTTCTTCTCCCAGGTCGGCTACAAGTCCACCCTGGAATGGAAGGAGGAGATCGTCCTGTTTGACCCCAACCATCACCCAGCCAAGCCAACACCGGGCGTGGCCAATCCACAGTCCGGAGCAGCGGTCTTTCCGGATGGCACCACGGTCCAGCTCTCTCCGGACCAGGACCCGCGCGAGGTCTTTGCCAACTGGCTGATTGACGCGAAGAACCCGTGGTTCGCTCGGAACATCGTCAACCGCATCTGGTTCTGGCTGCAAGGTCGCGGCATCATCCATGAGCCAGACGACATCCGGCCGGACAACCCGCCCGGCAATCCTGAGCTGCTGGTGTACCTGGAAAAGGAGCTGGTCGCGGCCCACTACGATCTCAAGCACATCTACCGGCTGATCCTGAACTCGCAAACGTACCAGCTTTCCTCCATCGCCCGAACCGAGGACCCCAAGAGCGAGGCGAACTTCGCGTTCTATCCGTTGCGACGGCTCGAAGCCGAGGTGCTGATCGACGCCCTGTGCCAGATCACCGGCACGACGGAGCAGTATTCCAGCCCGATTCCCGAGCCGTTCACCTTTATCCCGGAGGGCCAAAGATCGACCGCACTGGCGGACGCCAGCATCACGAGCTCGTTCCTCGAGACGTTCGGCCGCTCGCCACGTGACACCGGCCTGGAATCGGAGCGCAACAATCGCCCCACGGCCGCTCAGCGGCTGCACCTGCTCAATTCGAGCCACATCCAGCGTAAGATCGAACAGAGCACGAAACTGCAACTGATTCTCCAGACCAAAGGCACACCGCGCAGCCTTATCAATAGTCTGTACCTGACGGTTCTCTCGCGTTTGCCCACGGATGACGAATGGAAGATCGCGGGGGCGTACTTCCAATCCGCCGGCGGAAACAGACGCGGGGCGGCCATCGATCTCGTCTGGGCCTTGATTAACAGTTCGGAGTTCCTCTATCGGCATTGATCCGGTTGAAGGGGACTGCAAATATGAGCACAACAATCTCCCGACGCGAGGTGATGCGCCACAGCCTCTTCGGCGCGGCGGGGCTGCTGCTGGCCGACGGCTGGCCCGTTGGTAGTGTGCCCGTACGGGCATCCAACGAAACGCCTCGCGGCGTCACTACGAACAAGGCCAAGGCGGTCATCCAGATCTGGATGTGGGGCGGGCCGTCGCACTTGGACACGTTCGATCCCAAGCCGGCGGCGGGCTACGACTACTGCGGGCCTTTGGATAAGCCCATCCCGACCAACGTGGACGGGATCATCATCGGTGAGCTGCTGCCGCTCTTGGCGAAGCAGGCGGACAAGTACTCCATCATTCGCAGCATGACCCACGGCATCAACGGCCACGAGACCGCGTCCTACATGATCCAGACCGGTCGGCCGCCCGGCGGCCGGGACGTGTATCCGAGCGTGGGGGCGGTGGTCTCGCTATTCAAAGGCTACAACGCCGGGTACGCCGGGCTGATTCCACCCTACATTGTGCTGACCCAGCCGCAGGGCCGGTTCTCTGAGGCAGGGTTCCTGGGAGCGCGCTACAAGCCTGCCACCGGTGGCGACCCGGCGCAGGCCCGGTTCGCCGTCGAAGGCGTCGTCGCCCAGGGCATCACGGACGAGCGGCAGAAGGACCGACGCGAGCTGCTTCACAAGCTGGACACGCTGGGACAGGCCGAAAAAAGCAACGAGTCGCTAAAGGTGTTCGATCAGGCCGAGGAAGGAGCCTACGAGCTGATCCTGGGCGACGCGGGCAAGGTGTTCGATCTCACGCAGGAGAAAAACGAGCTGCGAGACAGCTACGGCCGCACGACGTTCGGGCAATCCTGCTTAGTCGCGCGGCGGCTGGTCGAGCGCGGCGTCCTTTACGTCACCATCAACTACAACGGCTGGGACACGCACAAGCAGCATTTTCCAACCATGCGCCGAAAACTGCCCGAGATGGATAAAGGCATGGCGACCCTGCTCCAGGACCTTGCGGACCGCGGCTTGCTGGACAGCACCATCGTCTGGTGGAGCGGCGAGTTCGGCCGGACGCCGAAGGTCCAGTGGGAGGCGCCCTGGAACGGCGGACGCGGTCACTACGGCCAGGTCTTCAGTGCCGTGGTCGCCGGCGGCGGGTTCAAGGGCGGCCGCGTGGTGGGGGCGTCCGATGAGAAGGGCGAAGAGGTGAAGGAGCGGCCCGTGTATCCGTGCGATCTGATCGCCGGCATGTATGAGCTGCTCGGCATCGACGGCAATGCGAAGCTGCCTCATCCCCAAGGGCTGGACGTCCGTGTGACGCCCACGGCCGCCGAGGGCGTCACGATGGGCGGACGTTTGAAGGAAATCATGTAATGCGGATCATGACGCGGATGGTACGCCATATGTCATTGCGAGCGAAGCGAAGCAGTCTCTCATCCCAAGGGTTGAGATTGCTTCGTCGCTGCGCTCCTCGCAATGACATAAATGGGCCTTGTGTGTCCGTACGAGCGAAGAGCGTCGCGTGGGCACAGCCCACCCTACTGGCCATCCTTTTGATGATTGTGCCTGTCGTGCAGGCGCAGCAGGGCGCTCCGCATCTCGGCTACGTCTATCCCGCCGGCGGGCGGCAGGGCACCACGTTCCAGACCAAGATCGGCGGGCGATTTCTCGACGGCGTGACCAACCTCTACATCTCCGGCGGCGGGATTGGGGCCACGGTCGTCGAGCAGAACAAGCCTCTGACGCCGGCACAGATCAATACTCTCCGAGAGAAGCTCCAGGAACTACAGAAGAAGGAGCGGGATGCCGTGACTCTGAAGGAAATGGCCGAAATCCGGGACCAGATCGCCGCCTCCGTGAAGAGGAACGCGAATCCTGCGCTGGGGGAAACCGTCACGATCCAGGTGACGATGGCTCCCGATGCGATCCCCGGCGATCGGGAGCTGCGGCTGGGGACGCCATTGGGCTTATCGAACCCCCTCATTTTCCGCGTCGGCCGGTTGCCGGAATTCTGCGAGAACGAGTCGAAAAACGGCCAGACCTACACCGAGACGGTCGTCACACTGCCGGCCACCCTAAACGGCCGCATCGTCCCCACCGATAGTGTCCGCGTTCTGTTCCCGGCACGTCAAGGCCAGCAGTTCCAGTACGCTGACGCGGATCGGTACCGCTTCCAAGCCCACCAAGGTCAGCAGTTGGTTGTCGTTGCCAGTGCGAGGGAATTGATCCCGTACTTAGCCGACGCCGTTCCCGGCTGGTTTCAGGCCGTCGTGACGCTGTACGATGGCCACGGCAAGGAACTGGCCTATGACGACGACTATCGTTTCCATCCCGATCCAGTCCTCCATTATGTGATCCCCCAGGACGGCGATTATATCATCGAGATCAAAGATGCCATCTACCGCGGCCGCGAAGATTTCGTTTACCGCATCACCTTGGGTGAACTGCCGTTTGTGACGAGCATTTTCCCGCTGGGCGGTCCGGCCGGCACTGCGACGCCCGTCGAGATCAAGGGTTGGAACCTCCCGGTGGACAAGCTGACGATGGACGCCAAAGACAAGGGGCCGGGCATCTATCCGCTTTCCGTGTCCAAGGGAGAGATGGTTTCCAACCATGTGCCGGTTGCGGTGGACACGCTGCCGGAGTGTATCGAAAAGGAGTCGAACGACTCGCCCCAGAGTGCACAACCGGTCACGCTGCCGATCATCGTCAACGGCCACATCGACAAGAGCGGCGATTGGGATGTGTTCCGCTTCGATGGCCATGCCGGCGACCAAGTCGTCGCGGAGGTCTACGCCCGCAGGCTTGATTCGCCGCTGGACTCCGTGCTCAAGCTGACCGATGCCGCCGGCCGGCAACTGGCGTTCAACGACGATTATGAGGACAAGGGGTCGGGATTGAACACGCACCACGCAGATTCGTTTATCCTCACGACTCTGCCGGCGGATGGGGCTTACTACCTCCAGATAGGCGACGCCCAGCACCAGGGCGGTCTGGAGTATGCCTACCGCTTGCGTATCAGCACGCCGAGGCCCGATTTCGAGCTGCGGGTCGTGCCGTCCGCCATCCGCGCGGGCGCCGGGCAAACCGTCCCCATCACAGTCTATGCCCTGCGAAAAGATGGCTTCTCCGGCGATATCGCTCTGGTCCTGAAAGGTGTCCCGCAAGCATTCAGGCTCAGCGGCGGCACAGTGCCCGCTCATCAGGATCAGGTGCGGCTCACCCTGACGGTCCAGCCCATTCCCCTGAACGAGCCTCTGAGTCTGGGCTTGCAAGGCCGTGCGACTATTCAGGGCCGGGAGGTGGTTCGGCAAGCCGTGCCAGCGGACGATATGATGCAAGCCTTTGCCTACCGCCATCTCGTACCTGCAAAAGACCTGAAGGTGACCGTGCTCAAACGCGGGGCGGTTCGTATGTCGGCAGCAATCGTCAGCGAGCTACCCGTGAAAATCCCCCTCGGCGGAACGGCACGGGTCCGAGTGACCACGCCGCCATACAGGGCCTTCGATAAGATCCAGATGGAGCTGAGCGAGCCGCCGGAGGGAATCACCGTGCGGGACGTGTCGTCCGACCCAAAGGGCACGGACATCGTCCTGCAAAGTGATGCCGCCAAGACCAAGCCTGCCCTGCGAGGGAACCTGATCGTCGAAGTGTCCGGGGAGCGAACGCCGCCGTCCGGAGACGGAAAGCCGAAAGTGAATAGGCAACGCATCCCGCTGGGCACACTGCCGGCGATCCCCTTCGAGATTGTCAAGCAGGACCCGGCGGTTGAGGCTCAGACAACGAATCCATCGCCGGGGTGACAGCGGCAAGGCTGGATCGCCTTGCCGCTGCTACCCCCGCTGCCACTCCCGCCCCCCCACGCCGCTTTCCCCTCGACAATCCTCGACGAAACCGGGTGTCGCGACCCCGATGTGTAGTTTCTTCGTAGGATAGATGGTAAGATGTCCATGGCTGGGCCGCACCGCGTTGAGTGCGGGCGAAGCCCGCTGGACATCGGCAAAGGCAGTACGTTGACTGAATTCTCATTGACAACCGGAATCAAGGAAATCGACAACCTGGTCGGCGGCATCTCGCCCGGCGACAATATCGTCTGGGGGGTCGATTCCGGCGCGCCCGTCGACCGGTTCGTCTCCGGATTCCTGACGGCCGACAGGGCCCTGGGCTCGACCGTCACCTACGTCAGCTTCAACCGCTCGCCGCAGACGATCACACGCGCCTACGGCAGGGACCTGTCGCCGGGAGCGTTTCGACTCATCGACTGCTTCTCGTCGGGAAAAGGCAACAACGACAAGGTCTTCCTCGACTTCTACGAGTCGGCCGACGAGCAGTTGCGCAGCGCCGTCGTCCACGTGGGCCACCCTTCCGATCCGGCGGAGCTGGAAAAGGCCCTGACCGGCCCCTCGAAATCCGTCAAGTCCAGACTGTCCTGATACGCTCCCAAAATACGCCAGATGTCGTAGTAATCCCGTGCCCGCGAACGGCTCCAACCCCGCTGCTGGAGACTCCGCTGATGTTGAAGAATCGCACGCAGCTTCTCGGCAATGATCTCTTCGAGGCAATAGACCTGCACATCCGCTTGGATGGTCTCTCCGTACTCATGGATCACGCTCCGGCGGCATGGAGTCTTCAGTACCTTCTCATCTATGGCGATTTCCACCATCACACGCGTTTGAGCCTGTCTTTGCCAAGGCAATTGCACCCGAATGGTAAACGCCTCCTGACCGGCGGGGTGAGGTTCCTTTTCCGTATACCGCTCCCATTCAACCCGCACGGGGGCGTATTCGTCCAGCAACTCCATTGCTGTCCGGCAAACGCCTTCGATAGCGGTTTCCATATCCCCGCCCGTAGGTACCCCGGCCAGCCCTGAGAAATCCAGATCCTCAGAGAACCGGTAGTCCCCGAAGTAACACTTCTTCAGAGCCGTGCCGCCCTTGAACACCAGCGTCTCGCGCAAATGCTCCTGACGGCTAATTCCCGCCAGAATCCAGGACAAGACATAGTCCCGCTCCAACACATCCCAGCCCAAGCCTGTGCGTTGTCTGGCCTGCTCCAGCCGGGTCCGAAGCAGCTTCATGGTGTCACCTTCCCAGCCAGGTTCTCCTGGACCATCCAGGACCGGTTATACGGTCCTCGACGCGGACCGGCCGGATCGAGCTTGCTGTAGCCCGTGACCTCCACTCGTTCAAGGGCGGTCAGTCGTGAACGCTCTGTTTCTGTCTTCTCCAGCACCCAGCCCAGCCGCTTGGCCGTCGCAGCATTCAGCTTAAAGGCGTATTCAATGAGCCGGTCCAGGTTCAGCCGGTCATGCGCCCCCGCAAAGGCATGAATGACCTCTGCGAACCCGCCGCAGCACTGAGGCATGGCGAGGCCGTCGATCAAGGTCCGCTCCCTATCCGTGACCGTCACCCGAGCCTCACCGATCCAGACCTCCTTGGTTCCGAAGAACCGCTCCGGCTTGACCTGAATGAACTGGTAGACGGTTTCGCCAACGCGGTACCCGCTCTCGCCGCCGCGAGCCTTGTGCGAACGCGGCACCCAGTGTCCGGTCGTGGTCGTGGTCATGACGAAGACCCGGTGCGGGATTTGATCGGTCAGTTCGTGATAGTGCATGGCCGAGAAGTGGCTGATCGCCGCCGGACGCACCAGCGCCATGGCGACCTCGAATTCATGGGCTGGCGAAACGCCCGGCACCGAGGAGGAAAGGGCGTACAATCCCTTCCGCAAACGAACCAGCCATCCGGCCCGCGCCAGATGGTGCAGGGCCTGACGCACATAGCCTTCTGACAGCCCCACATCAGGAGCTATCTCGCGGGCCTGCTCCGTCGAGAAGATGCGGCAGCCTTCGGCCGCCAGTCGCCGAACCAGCATCAACGCCGGTGTCGGCTGGGATGGATGTTCTTGTGTCATTGTTCGTTATTATCGAACAATGACTCGATAGAATCCACAAGATTCGGCGTACTTGGGGGATTTGTTTTCACCCATCGCCCGACCAAGCTGTGGCGGCCAAGCTCGCCATCAGCCGTACCACCCTGCGCAAACGCCTCCAGGAATATGGCCTGGGCGAGTAGTCGCCACGACACAACCGTAGCTCGTGCCCTCCGTAGGGCGAGCGTCCCCGCTCGCCAACACACATCGTGCGAGGACGCACGACCTACGGGGAACGTCGGGGATTTGCTCGAATCGGTGGATTGGCACGAGGCGAGCTTGTGGGCGCGTGTCCGGGCTGGGCCGGGCTGCTCTGGATCAGCGGCGGCGGCCGCACCAGCAGGGGTTTGTCGATGTGGATGAATTCGACCATCGGCAGCGTCTGTTTGAGACGGGCGATCGTCTCGGGCCGAATCGGCTCATCGGTCTGCACGGTGAGCGACCACAAAGAAGGAAGTGCCGGCAGGCGGACCAGGGCGGCATCTGTGATCCGGCCCTGCAGGTTGAGATCTCTGAGTTTCTTCAACCCGCCCAACGACGCGAGGCCTTCGCTGCTCGAACAGGAAATCCCCGTGAGAAGCAGGACCTCCAATTCGGGCAATGCCTTCAGGTGCAGCAAAGCTTTCTCTGTGAAGGCGCCGCCGGTGAAGATGCCGCCGTCGATTTCCAACCGCTGCACGTGGCGCAGGTCCGCCAGAGACGCCAGGTCCTCATCGTGCAGCGGCAAACCGCGCAGGTACAGAGTCGTCACACTCGTTAAACCAGACAGATTGAGTGGTATTTCATCTACTCCCCCCGAGAGGCCGGAAGGCACCGCCACGCTCAGGGTCCGGAGGTTCGTCAGGTCGCCCAATTGGTTCAAGCCTCGCTTGCTCACGGGGACCAGAAGGTTCAGCGACTCCAGGGATTTTATCTTGTTGATCGTCGTCATGCCGCGGTCGCCCATGCGTTCGCCCATGAGGGACAGGCTCTTGAGATGGGTGAGAGGCTCGAGGCGAGCCAGGTCTTCATCGGACAAGGCTCGGGCGCCGTTCAAGTCGAGTTCCTCCAGGGAGTCCAGGGCCGCCAAGTCCGGTAGGCCTGTCGGGCCACGGTAGCCTTGCCGGTAGTCTTTCATCATGATGTCCAAGTGATGGGCGTTGCGGATGGTAGTGAGGGTCCGCACCCCCTCGGCGGAGAGAAAGCCGGTCCCTGCCAGGGATTCGAGATGAGGCAACGGGGCCAGCAGACGAACGACTTCGTCGCCGTACCGCGCGCCCTCGGGACTGCTCCACGTTCCCGCAAAGTCCACTTCTCTGAGGTTCTTCAGGTTCCGCAAGTGGATAACGCCGGTGGGGGTGAACTTGGGACTGGTCCGGACAAAGTAGAGTTCCTCAAGATCCTTGAGCTTTCCTATGGAGGCGAGACTGGCATCGGTCAGACTGTCGGCCACCCCCCACAGGGTCAGACTCTTGAGGTGCGACAGGCCCTCCAGATATCGAATATGCTGATCCGAAATTTCGCTAACGCCCCAGAGGCACAGACGTTCCAAATGGGGCAGGTTGGCCAGCTCGGCCAGCCCCGGCCCGCGGATCCTGCCGGTCCGCACCCTCAGCCAGCGCAGGCTGGGCAGTCGCCCCAAGTGCTTGAAACCAGCGTCGGTGGTGGCAGTTTCGAGGTCCAGGTACTCCAGGGCGGGCAGTTCCTTGAGCACGGCCATGCCGGCGTCCCCAACTCCATCCTCTCTGAGTTCCAGAGACCGGAGGGATCGTAGTCCTCGGAGGTGCTCCAGACCTTTGTCGGTCGCCCCTGTCTTTTGCAGGAGCAACATCTGCAAGCCCGCCAGACGCGCGATCGGCTCGAGCACGCCCTGGTCCGCATTCGCTCTGGGAACCAAGGAGTAGATCTGGAGCCGGCACAGACCGTTCGGGTCAAGCCCGGAGAGTCCCGACAGATCGTTGGGATCTTCGCGACACCGGTCGGTGCCAAACATCTTGTATTGCCGAGGTGGCAGCGCCGCCAATTTCGCGGCGTCCTTCTCCGGGCGCCGCAGGTAGACAAGAAGCTGGATGCTGCGATCGGCGGGCACGGCCACGTCGTTCTGAGCCACGCCGACGAGCTTCCAGTCTGTGCGGAGAGCCAGCAACATGCGGTCGAGACCCCCGGGCAGAACCGGATCGAAGCGATTCGTGCGGTACTGACCTCCCGACGTCCAATCCTCCACTTGCAGGGTCCCCACGTGTTGATCCTTCGGGAAGTGCAGGACCTTGGTTGCAGCGACGGCCGGACCGGCGCCGGGCGCCGAGGTCTCCTTGGCTCGCAATCCCGCGGCCAGGCTGCACGCGGCTATCATCGTCGCCACGATGGCACGGCCACTCGCTTTCATGTCCATATCGGTCTACCTCCAGATACAGGGATCACGGCTGACGCGGGCGTGTCCCTCGATTCGGCTGATTGGCACGGGGCGGACGGGCCGGGACACGCCCGCGCTGGGCCGGGCTGCTCCGGATCAGCGGCGGATTGCTCTGCGGCGGTTTGTCGATGTGAATGTATTCGATCACGGGCAGAGTCTGCTTGAGACGGGCAATGGTCTCGGGCCGGATCGGCTCATCGGTCACGATCCGCAGCGACCACAGGGAAGGCAAGGCGGGCAGCCGCGCCAAAGCCGCGTCCGTGATCCGCCCGCTGATCGTCAAGTCTCCGAGTTTCTTCAACTCTCCCAGTTGGGCGAGACCTTCGCCATTCGGACAGGAGACCTCTTTGACGACCAGTCGCTTCAATTCGGGGAGGTCTTTCAGATGCCACAACGCACCTTCCGTGAAGGTGCCGTCCAGGATCAGCCATTGCAGATGTCGCATGCCCGCCAGGGACGCCAAGTCCTCGTCACGCAGAGACAGACCTTGCAGGGACAGAGTCTTCAAGTCTGTCAGGCCGGACAGCCTCAACGGGACCTCGTCCATCCCGCGGGTCCCGTACGGCCCCGGCATCACGCTAAGGGTCCGAAGCTGTGTCAGACCGTTCAATTGGTTGAGCCCACGCTTGCTCACGTCGGCCCAGAGATTCAATGACTCCAGTTCCTTCAACTTGCTGACAGCGGCCGTGCTGCGATCGGTCACGTCGTCCCCCCAGAGGTGCAGACGCTTCAAGCGGCTAAGGGACTCCAGGCCAGCCAAATTGTCATCGGAAAGCCGCACCCCCACGACGTTGCCCGTAAAATTGAGTTCCTCCAGGGACGTCAGCGCGAATAGAGAAGAGACGGCGCCCGGGGCCGTTCGGTCCTGAAGGAAGACATCAAGCGCTTTGAGGTTCTGGAAGGAAGCAAGTGTCTTGGCGGTGGCGGCGGTCAACGGCAGGCCGCCGTTGATGGTGGTCAGGCTGGGCATGGCCGCCAGGTGCCGCAGGCCGGCCTCGTCGAGCCGCACGTACGAGAGATCTACCTTCTTGAGGTTCTTTAAGCTCTTGAGGCGCGCGATTCCCGCGCTCGTGAATTTTGGCGCGGTCACGATGAAGTACAGTTCCTCCAGACTCTCGAGCTTGCTGAGGGAGGCGACGCTGGCGTCGGTCAGCGGGTCGGCCACGCCCCAGAGGGTCAGGCTCTTGAGGTGCGTCAGGCCTTCCAGGTATTGGATGTGCCGGTCGGAGATGTCGCTGCTACCCCAGAGGCACAACCGCTCCAGTCGGGGCAGGTGGGCCAATTCGGCCAAGCCCGGCCCCCAGATCCTTCCCGTTTGTATCCGGAGCCACCGGAGATTGGGCAATTGTCCCAGGTGTCTCAGGCCCGCGTCCGTGACGGTGGGGCCCAGGTCCAGGTACTCCAGGGCGGGCAGGTCCTTGAGCACCGCCCAGCCGGCGTCGCCGACCCCGGCCTCTGTGAGTTCCAGGGACTGGAGCGACCGCAGGCTACGGAGGTACTCCATCCCTTTGTTCGTCACTCCCGTCCGGTTCAGGCGGAGCATTTTCAGGCCTGTCAGACGCGATAGCGGCTTGACCACCCGCTCATCCGCGTAGGTCCTTTCCCCCAAGGAGCCAACGAAGAGCATGCCGAGGTCATTCGGCTCGAGGCCGGACAATCCGGACAGGTCATCCGGATCCGCAAAGCACCGGTCACGCAAGTTGGGATGCACCAATTCCGACGACTTGGGTTTGAGCAGGATGCGCAGGGCAATATCCCGATTTGCGGGCACGGTCACGTCGCCGCGAGCTACGCCCACGGATTCCCAAGACGTGTCCAGGGCCAGTCGTCGCGAGTCCATCGCCCAAGGCAAGGAGGGATCGAAGTTGCGTTGCATATACTCGCTTCCGGGAGTCCGATCCTCAACGGATAATACTCCCAGAGACTGGTCTCCGGGAAAGTGCAGCACCTTGGCTGGGGCGGGACCGGCGGTGGACGCCGGCAAGCCCGTGGCGCGTAGGCCGCCGACCAAGACGCAGGCCGCTGTCAGCGCCGCCACGACGAGGGGACCCCAATCGCGAAATATCGCGATTGGGAACCCGATTCGACCATCCGCTCTCACGTCCATCTCGATTCATCTCCGGCTCTTGATCTTACCCCGAGAACACAATAGAACGAACCACGATTCCAGAAACTGGATCCCATGTGTCTCCGATCCCGCGGGTTCACCGTTGCCGCGGCGGGGCCGGCGGGTTGCTTCGACGGGGACTGTTGCGGATTGGTCCCTGCCGTCCTGAAGAGGGCTTGGTTTGGGCCTTGTCAAACTCCGGCAGCGGGTACAGATGGAGGTACTCGAGGGCGGGCAAGGTCCGTTTGAGGCAGTCGATCGTCGCGGGGCGAATCGGCTCATCGGTCCATGCCGAGATGGACCAGGCGGAAGTCACACTCGCCAACTGGCCCAAGGCGACGTCCGTGATTCGCCCCCGGAGCGTCAGGTCCCGCAAACCTGTCAGTCCCGCCAGGTGGGCCAGGCCACTGCCGTCCGAGCAGTTGACCTGGCTTACGTCGAGGTGCTTCAGGGCGGGCAAGTCCTTCAAATGCCGCAAGGCCGTCTCGGGGAGAACCACGCCCTGAAGCAGGATCAGCTCAAGCTGATGGAGGCCACTCAGGCAGACCAGGTCGCCACTGTCCAGCGCGAATCCGTCCAGATGGCAGGACTTCAGACTCTTCAATCCCGCAAGGTTCAGCCTGATCTCGTCAATCGCGGGCCTCCCATCCGGATGTACCCAAACATGGAGGGTTTGGAGGTTTGTCAGGCCGCTCAGTTCGTTCAATCCTCTCTTGGTCATTGCGCTATCCGTAGAAACCGTCAGGTGCTCCAGTCGGCGCAGCTTGCCGAGGGAAGTCATACCGCGGTCGGTCACACCATTGAATCCGACGAGTAGATCCCGCAAATGGCCGAGGGATTCCAAGTGGACCAGATCGGCGTCGGACAAACACTGATTGCCGGTGAGGGCGAGTTCCTCCAGGTTGCTCAGCCCGGCCAAGTGAGATACGCCTGTGGGACCGTGGTAGTTTTGGAACCGATCCTTCAGGGTGACGTGCAGGCATCTGAGGTTCCGCATGGTGCCCAACGTCTTCATGCCCTCGGCGGACAGATAGCTGATTCCCTTGATCGATTCGAGACTGGGCATGCCCGCCAACTGACGTGCGATTTCATCGCCATGCTCCGCACCTTGAGGACCAGCCCACGTCAAGGCGAAGTCCACCTTCCTGAGGTTCTTCAAGTCCTTCAAGCAAGCCACGCCTGCCGGGGTGAATCTCGGCATGGTCATGATGAAATACAATTCCTCAAGGCTCTTGAGCTTGCTGATGGAGGCTAAGCTGGCGTCGGTCAGATTGTCGGCCACCCCCCAGAGGGTCAGGCTCTTGAGGTGTGTCAAGCCTTCCAGGCACTGGATGTGCCGGTCGGATATTGGAATGGAGTCACAGATGCACAGCCGTTCCAGCCGGGGCAGGTTGGCCAACTCGGTCAGGCCGGGACCCCAGATCCTTTTCGCGCGGATGTGCAACCAGCGCAGGCTGGGGAATTGCCCCAGGTATTTGAAACCCGCGTCCGTGGCGCCGGTATCAAGACACAGGTACTCCAGGTTGGGCAGGTCCTTCAGCACCGCCAGCCCCTGGTTTCCGACGAAGGGCTCTTGTTCGAATTCCAACGCCCGGAGCGACCGCAGCTCCCGGAGGTGTTCCATCCCCTTGTCGGTCACCCCTGTGCCATACAGTTTCAGAACCTTCAGACCCGTCAAATGGCGGATCGGTTGGAGCACGCACTGGTCCGCATCCGCCCTGCGGACGAGGCTGGAGATATCCAGACAGTACAGATCGTTCGGCTCCAGAGCGGACAACCCCGAGAGGTCCGGCGGGCCTTCGCGGCACCGGTCTGTGCCGAATATCTTGTACTGACGAGGCGGCAGTGCGGCCAGCTTCCCGGCGTCCTCTTTCCTGAGCTGCAGCCCGATCCTCAATTGGATGTTCCGACCGGCGGGCACACTGACGTCGCCCTGGGCGAAACCGATGAAGTCCCGGTCGCCGCCCAGCGTCAGACCGTTCGGGCTCAGCCCATAAGGCAGGGAAAGATCGCGGCCCAACTCCATGTACGTGCTCCCCAGGCACGGGTCCTCGACATACAGACTCCCCATGTACCGGTCCCGCGGGAAATGCAGGACCCTGGCGGAGGCCGCCGAGCTGCTACCCGCTCGAACAGCCGCATCGGCCCGTGTCCCTGTGACCAGAATCGACGCCGCGAGCACGATGATGTCCAAACCCGCCTGACGGCAGAGCTTCTCATTCCTCATGGTTGTTGCCTCCGCAAGACAAGACGATGTCATTGATCGAGCTTCAGGAGCTTCCAGCGGCTGTCCACTCGGATTAGCCGGGAGCACAGCGGCACGAATTCGCCCGGCAGACGCTCCTTTCCCTTGTAGGAGAACGGCGTGCGGGCGGTGGCCTCCCATGTGACTTGAGCGGTGTCGCCGTCCTGCGCCACTTCGACGAGCCGGATGGGATAGCCGAGATCGCGAGGGAACGGGCTGTCCGCCGCGACCTGGGCCCCTTCGGCGAGGCATTCGCCCAGTTCGTCTGTTGCCCCCTGGTCGATCAGGGTCAAGAAGCTGTACACCACCGCCTCCGGGGTCCTCAGATCAGCGGTGGGGACCCCACTGAACGGGTCTCCCACGGACATGCCGCCCATACCTTGCACGTCTTGCGAAGGCCCGAACGGTCCCAGGAGAGGCTCCGGCGTCGGTGTCTGCTCGGCCGCAGAGGTTGCGGCGGCCGCCTTGACTTCGCCCTGCGCCGCACGGGCGGTTGTGACGCGCCCTACGGAGGGGGACTGGCTGCTGTTGCTTCTCGGTGCGGTTTGCCGGACGATACCCGCCGGGGCGGAGGACTGTGCGCCCGGCTCAGGGCCGCGTAAGTGATGAACATAGCTTATCACCGACGCGGCCGCTACGACGGCTACCGTGGCAAGCACGACTTTGACCGTGTTGGCGCTGATGGCAATGGTTGCCTTGCCGCTCAGAGCCACGGATGTGCCCGTGGTGCCGACCATTGCCATCTTGCTCAGTCCGGCACAGACCGCTGCCGGGACGGCTTGCGAGGTGTTCTCCATCAGCATCGTGCCGAGCGCGGCGGCGCCTACGAGCAATCCCTGCCGCCGGAGCATACCCCGCAATTGTCCCAGACCCTCATTGATGCGGCGCGAGACAGTTGCCTGGGAGATGCCGTGCTCCTGGGCGATCTGCCCGGTAGTCTTGCCGGCCAGAAAGCGATCCAGCAACAGGCGCCTCACGGACTCATCCAGCTTCTCCAGGGCTTCATCGACGCAGCCGGAAAGATCGCGCCACGTTTGGGCTTCCACGGGCTGGGTCTGGGCATAGGTTTGCTCCCGATTCCTCCGGTGCGTCCGGCGGCGAATCACGTCAATGGATTTCTGCGTGGCCACTCGGTGGAGCCAGCCGCTCAGCGGTCCCGTGATCCGGTCTGCCTGACGCGTCAGCTCGAAGAAGGTCTCCTGGGTCACGTCCGCGGCGTCGGTTTCGTGTCTCAGAACTCGCCAGGAGGCCCAGTAGACCAGCCTGGCGTATCGATGCACCAATTCGGTGAAGGCCTCGGCGTCGGCCCGTCGCGAGAACCGCTCCAACAAGACTGCGTCGTTCTCTGGCATTTGCCTATCTCCCCGGCTCTTGCGGAATACCCACGATTCTATCATAGAGCCGCAGTGCGACGGGGAATTATTCAGGAATTCGGGGTAGTCAACTGGTACACATGGTGGCCCACGGATCAATAAGTGGTCCATATTCCCTGGTCCTCATGAATGCAACCTGACCAGGTAGATTAACATAAGCCCAGTCTATTTATGGAGTTATGTCTCATGCGGCCGCCCGACGGAGGCTGGCGTTGACGACGTGGGGCTCGGCGTGCTGTTCGGCTTGCACGATTGGAAGTTTGAAGTGATGGGGCTGTTGTACCACGCGCTCGAGCTGGAGAAGCGGTTCGGCATCGGGCCGCACACGATCTCGTTCCCCCGGCTCGAACCGGCGCACAATACGCCCTTCGCGCAAAACCCGCGGTACGCGGTGGACGACGAGGCGTTCAAGAGGCTGGTGATGGTGATCCGGCTGGCCGTGCCGTACACGGGCATGATCCTAACGGCTCGCGAGAACGCCCAATTGCGGCGGGAGATCCTGCCGCTCGGCTGCACGCAGACTGACGCTTCGACCCGCATCGGCATCGGCGCCTACGCCGACCAGTTCGATGAAGCCCAGCACGGCGAGCTGACGCCCAAGAAAATCGTGCAAATTCTGAAAGAGTACAGAAAACAGGCCGGGAAAGAGCAATCGTGACAGGCTCCCACGTGCAGACTGTTCTGGAGAGGATCTATGCCACCGAGGCGCCGGAGCTGGCGGACGTCGAGGCCGTTCTGCGCATCACGGACGGGGACGAGCTTGGGCGGCTGTTTGATTTTGCCAACGAGGTCAGGCGTTGGTTCGTTGGGGACGGCGTGCTGCTGCGGAGGATCGTCGAGTTCTCCAACGTCTGCCGCAATACGTGCCAGTATTGCGGGCTGAATCGAGGCAACGACCGGCTCCAGCGGTACCGGCTGACCAAAGAAGAGATCCTGGCGGCCGTCGGGAATATCCGTGCCGCCGGCATCAAAACCGTTGTGCTCCAGAGCGGCGAAGAGGATGATCTCGACGCCGATTGGCTCCGAGAGATCGTGGAAGAGATCAAGTCCTCTCGCGACGCGGCCGTGACGCTCTGTGTCGGTGAGCGCCGCCGCGAGGAATATCGGTTGTGGAAAGAGGCGGGGGCCGACCGGTACTTGCTCAAGATCGAAACGTCGGACCCGGGCCTCTATGGGCAGTTGCATGCCGGCATGAGCTTCGAGAATAGGCGTAGGTGCCTGCGGGACCTGGCGGAGCTGGGCTATCAGACCGGCTCAGGCGACCTTGTCGGTCTCAAGGGCCAGACGCTCCGGCACCTGGCCGGCGACGTTCAGTTCTTCAAACAGGGCAATTTCGACATGATCAGCATCAGTCCCTTCATCCCGCACCCGCAGACCCCGCTCGCCGAGGAGCCTGCGGGCGATCTGCTGATGACGCTGAAGATGACGGCCCTGGCGCGGATCGTCAGCCGCGACGCCCATATCCCCGCCACGACGGCGCTCGGGTCGCTGCACGGCCGGGACGAGCGGCCCAAAGTCCTGGCCGCCGGGGCCAACGTGATCATGCCCAACTTTACCCCGGCGTCGTACCGGCGGCACTACGAGATCTACCCGAACAAACGCTGTGTGAACGAAGACGCACGAGCCTGCCCAGCCTGCCTCGAGCAAATGGTGGGGGCGATGGGCCGCTGGGTGGATTATGCGCGAGGGGATAGCTTGAAGAGGAGTTTGAAGTGCGAAGTGGGAAGTTTGAAGTGAGAGGCGTGGAGGCTTGAAACTTCACACTTCAAACTTGAAACTACTGAATGAAGGAGAAATGGACGATGGCGAAAAAGGTGCTGATGATTGACGATGATCCGGAGTTTGTCGAGGCGATTTCGAACCTGCTCGACGCCAAGGGCTACGACGTCCACACGGCCTCCAACGGCAAGGAAGGCGTCGAGAAGGCCAAGGCCGAGAACCCGGACATCATTCTGCTCGACGTGATGATGACGACCAAGGACGAGGGGTTCAACGTGGCCCAGGAGCTGCACGGCCACGAGACGCTCAAGGACACGCCCATCATCATGATGACCGGGATTCGGCGGGAGATGAACCTGCCGTTCGGCTTCGAGCCGGACGAGACGTGGCTGCCCGTCAAGAGAGTGCTGGAGAAGCCCGTGAAGCCGGAGGTCCTGCTCTCGGCCATCTCCGAGAACATCAGAAGATGAGTGGGAAGTGGGAAGTGGGAAGTGTGATTTTTGATTGAAGAAGACTCGCGAATCCCAATCAAAAATCAACAAGCAAACATCAAACATCCCACTTCCCACTTGACACTCCCGCTTCGCACTTTTGACCTTTTGACTTCTTCTCCAGATTACCCTTGACGGTTTGCGGTAGAGTCGTTCTATTAACAGCCAAGCCCGAAGGGGCTGTGGACGTTTGGCTGTATGAGGTCCTGAGCGATCTGCTCAATTCTTATATCTTATAGGACACACAAAAGGATTGGTCGTTCTTGGAAAGGATTCGGCAATGCGGAGTGTCAAGCTTTCAACCGTTCTAATCGTGCTCGGTCTATCGGCGGGGATGGCGTTCATCGTGGGCTGCGAACAGTCGGATCTGCAGACTCAGAACCAGTCCCAGCAGAAGCGGATCTCCGATCTGGAGAGCCAGTTGCAGGCGTCCCAGTTGCAGCTCGATCAGCTCAAGAGAAAGCTCGAAGCGGCGGAGGCCACCGGCGGGGTCGAGGTTGAGACGCTCCGCCAGAAGGTGGCGGCCCTGGAAGAGGACGTCGCCAAGAAAACCGCCTTGATCAAGTCCATGCAGGACCGCCTGATGGGGGGCTCGCCGCTGCCCGTCGAGTTGAACACAGCGCTGGAGGACTTCGCCAAAGGCAGTGACTTGGTCGAGTACGATGCCAGCCGCGGCATGGTCAAGTTCAAGAGCGACCTGCTCTTTGACAAGGGCAGCGACGCCGTGGCGCCGCAGGCCGCCGAGGCCATCAAGACCCTGTGTGGGATCCTCAATGGCGAGCAGGCCAAGAAGTTCGATATCATCATTGCGGGCCATACCGACGATATCCCCATCCAGAAACCGGAGACGCGGGCCGTGCATCCTACGAATCGCGCCCTGTCGTCGCATCGGGCGATTTCCGTCGTGGAGCAGATGGAGAAGAGCGGGGTCGAGCCGAAGCGCCTGAGCACGCGTGGCTTCGGCGAGTACCGGCCGCTCGAGCCGAACGCCCCGAACAAGAAAGGCAATCCCAAGAACCGCCGCGTCGAGATCTACATCGTCCCGGCGGGCGCATAGGGTTCCCCCACACGAGCCGTCGCGTTTGGGGTCCCGGTCTCCTGGCGGCTCCGCGCGACACGGGCGCGACAACCACCCGCATTTCGCATCTGGACAACTCGATCGCACTCAGACGCACACCAAGGCTGCGAGCCTCTCTCGCAGCCTTTTTCATCAACGGCCCGGTAGAAAGCTAAGAAGGAAAGCCACAGAGGTCACAGAGGAACACAGAGAAGAGGGAAGGCAGGAAGGAAAAGGGGCGTTCCGACGTTCTTACCTTTCTGCACGGCAAAGGTGCAACATCTTGTTATTTTGACAAGCATCTTTGTGTCTCACCCAAAGCGGCTGAGGTGCAAAGTAGGGCGAGCGTCCCCGCTCGCCTAAAGAAGTCGTGCGGGGACGCACGATCTACTTCCTCGCGGTTGCCCTTTGTGTCTTCGTGGCTTTGTGTGAGGGGATTTTGGTTGCGGCGGAGCGGAGCGAAGCCGCGCTGCGTTCTTATCTTTCTTTCTTCTCTGTGTTCTCTGTGCCCTCTGTGGCTAAAACCACGGTTTAGCCTTATAGCGGATCATTGTTTTTCATACGTGTCTATTGCGCCTCCTGTATACGCAGCGTGCGTCACGCGGCCGGGGGCCGAAGAATTCCTGTCACATTTCTCCTTGCCGGGTTTCTTTTAAGGAGAAGAGGTTACAATGGTCCTGGTTTGCGACGGGGGACTTGCGATGTTCGAGAGATCGAAGAACGACATCGAATTGCTGCGGGCCAGTCTCAACGGCAGCCCGAAGGCGTTCGGGGTCCTCGTGGACCGGTATCAATCCCTGATCTGTGCCATCACCTACAGCGCGACCGGCAGCGTGGAGCGCAGCGAAGAGCTGGCCCAGGAGGCCTTTCTGCGGGCCTGGAAGAGTCTCGGTCAGCTCCAGGACATGAGCAAGTTCCGGGTGTGGCTGTGCCGCATCGCGCGAAGCACGGTGCAGAACTGGTTCCGCGACCGCAATCGCGACGTCATCGGCCGGGCGGCCCCTCTCGACTGGGCCGCGGACAAAGCATCGGACGAATCCGGACCTGAAGAGGCAGCCATGATCCAGGAACAACAAGCGGTCGTCAGCCAGGCCCTGGCCGAGATCCCGGAGTCTCTGCGGGAGCCCTTGGTGCTTTTTTACCGCGAGCAGAAGTCCATCCGGGAGGTGGCGGAGCAATTCAGCCTCACCGAGAACGCGGCCCGGCAGCGCATCTCCTGCGGGCGCAGCCTGCTTCGCAAGCAGGTGGCCCATGTCGTGGAATCCACCCTCGCCCGCAGCCGGCCGGGAAAGGCGTTCACCGCCGCCGTGGTTGCGTGCATTGCGGGCACGGTGGTCAAGAGCTCCGCGGCGGTTGCGGCCGTGGGGGCGGCGCACGCGGCCGCGGCGGCCGGCAAGTCGGTCGGCCTCGTCTCGCTTCTGTCGGGTGCCACGGCCAAGATGGCGGCGGTGGCGGCCGGCCTGGCGCTTGTCACCGGCGGCCTTCTCGCCTACCGGCAGCTCGCGAAGGCCACGGAACCCGCCGGTCGAACCTTCACGATGGCAGTGGTCTCTCCGGAACTCGTGGCGGAGGACCGCCCAAGCACGTCGGTGGCGACGAGGGGTGCCATCCTGGACGCGATACCGGTGGCCGAAAATGTTCCCGTCTCGCCCGCAACGCCCGCGCCCGCGCCGGTAGTGGGCGAGACCCTGGCCGCACGCACGCGTGTCCGGCAGGACCTGGCCGCCCAGACTGCTCCCAAACCGTTTGAGTTTCAGCCCCGGGGCGTGCTCAGCGGTCTGGTCACCGATGCCCAGACGGGCGAGCCCGTCCGGGATGCTCTCGTGCAGATCACGATGGGCCGGGTCTACCACGCCCGGACCGACCCGAACGGCTTCTACAGCCTCGAGACCATTCCGCAGGCCGGCAACGCCTCCGTGACTGTGGACTCGAAGGAGTACGTGGGAGTCTCGCGCCAGGACCCGAGCCCGGTAGTGATTCATCTAAGTCCGGACCGGCAGACCGTGCAGCATTTCCCATTGCGGCGGGCTTGCCTGGTGGATGTGCGGGTCGTGGACGCCCACGGCGTCGGCATCAAGGACGCCTACGTTGCCGCCGCGTCTCTGGCCGATCAGTACGGGCGAGCCGTGAGCTACTTCAGCGACTATCGCCCCACCGATCCGAATGGCTACGTCCTGCTCGGTGGTCTTCCGCCCTCCCGGAGCGATTATCTGGTCACCGCGTGGCACACCGTCGAAATCGGCGTGGAGAAACGCGGCAGCATCTCGTGGACCCGCACCGAGTACGATTATGCCCCGGCCCGGGCCGTCGTTTCCCTGACGGACCCGAACGTCGTCTCGCAGGTGCAGATCGTGCTGGCCCGCGGCCCGGAGGTGCAGGGTTTCGTCCAGTACGCCGACGGTGTGCCGGTCCAGGGCGTCGAGGTCGCCGCCACGCCGGTCTGGTGGCACTCGACTCACATCGGGCCGACGTGCAAGGTGGATGAGAAGGGGATGTTCACGCTGAAGCAGATCGTCCCCGGGGCCTACAATATCGACCTGTACACACCTTTCGGGGACTCCGGCAGCACGAGCCGGACGCTGATGCAGACCCAGCTTCCGCCGGCGAATGACGAGCCCCTGATCCTTCGACTGGACCGGCCGTCGCCGCAGGCGCTGGTGACTATCAGCGGCACGGTGGTGTTCCGGGGAGAAAAGAAGCCGGGCTACCTCCACATCGAGGCGTATCCCTCCTCCTCCGGCGTTCCGAGCGCTCGTGGGGACGTCAAACGCAAGGCGAACGGCGAGATTGACGACACGTTCACGGTCGAGGGCCTGGAGCCGGGGACGTACACGCTGGAGTTCTCCGGCGAGGACCTCGAAGACGTCCGCGTGCCCAACGTGACCGCGCCGAAGTCGGACCTCCAGGTCGAGATGGTGTACGCGCTCCGGCCCAAGCTCACGGGCACCGTGGTGGACGCCCGGACCGGCGCTGCGGTGAAGGACGTGCAGGTGCGGGCCCGGATGCTCCGCCCGCTGCGCGGCAACCGCTATGCTCAGCCGAGCCGATGGACTCACGCTGCCAACGAGCAGGGGAGTTTCAGCGTCGATACCGTCGGGCCGGGGATCTACCAGGTGCAGGCGCGCGCCGACGGCTACGCCCCGGGCTGGAGTGAAGAGATCAATACGGACCAGACTCGGCAGGCAGTCATCGCGCTGTCCGTCGGCGGGGCGGTGACGGGGCGGGTGCTCGACGAAAAGGGCCGGCCGCTCGACCGAGCGAAGGTGATCCCGCTGTCCAGCGCCGGGGTGCGGACCGGAGGCGCGTTCCTGTCCGAGGATGGCGCGGTGGAGACGGTCGCCGGCGCGTTCACGCTGAACCATCTGCCGGCTGGGACCGAGACGCTCAAGATCGTGCACCCGGACCATGCGCCGGCGGTCGTGGAGGAGATCCAGGTGCTCGAAGGCCAGACGACGGAGGGTGTGGTGGTCGCTTTGGCCGAGGGTGGCACGGTCGAGGGCTACGTGTACGACGACCGTGGCGTCGCGCTGGCCGGGGAGGGCATCTACGTCCAGGATGAGCCCGGCGACTTCGGGAGCGAGGAAGAGGCGGCGCGGCGCTTGGGCACGGCCGTCACGGACGCCAACGGCTTCTATCGCGTGGCGCACCTGCCGGCGCAATTGTGCTATCTGAAACGGGCCAACGCGTGGAAAGGCGTGGGGGTCGTGCGCCGGGCGGTCGTCCCGCAGGACGCGCGGACAACGCGGCTGGATTTTGGCGGCACGCCGGTCGTCCGTGGGACCGTTGTCATTGACGGGACCCCGCTGGCCAAGAGCCGGATCGTGCTAAGCTCCACCGACTCGGCCCGCCCCGGGGTCCAGGTGTGTCGCGCTGTGACGGATGAGCGCGGCGGGTTCGTCTTCCCCGGCGTGGCGCCGGGAGCCTACGTCATCTACCGCGACCCGAGCGGAATGTCGGGTTCCTTGCAGAACATCGCGACGGTCCACGTCAGCGGTGCGAACGTCGATCTCGGCGTCATCCCGCGTTCCTCCTCGAAACTGGTTGTGACTGTCAGCGGTGCCGAGGCGTCACAGCCGGGAGAGATTTCCGGGGTCCTGCTGATGGAACGCGGCAGAGTCTTCACGACGGTGGGCAGCACGGATACGCCTGCGCAGGCGGGAGGGCCCTGGATTCTCCCGGAGGTCGAACCGGGCTCGTATACCCTCGCCGTAGTCCGCCGGGACCGCCTCCAATGGCGAAAGGACGTTGATTTGGAGGCCGACCGGCGCCAATGGGAAGTCTCGCTGGACGTGCCGAATGCGAAGGGCCGCCTGTCGGGGCACGTCAATAATGGCGGCACGAGGCAGCCGCTGGCGCTGTGGCGTGAATCGCGCGATCTTCTGGGGACGGTCTGGCCGGGACAGGACGGCGTCTACAGCGTCGAGAACCTTCCGGCGGGCCGGTATTTTGTGGGCGACTACTCGTGCTTTCTGTACGGAGCGCCGCCGACCACCGAGTTTCTTCTGGGCGAGAGCGAGAGCAAGGTGCTCGATCTGGACCTGTCGGAGCCGTCCGGCAAGACCGCCATTCTGGTCGTCCATGTGGCCGATGAGTTCGGACGAACGCCTGCCGGCGTACGCGTCTGGCTGGCGGGACCGGCGGGCACCGTCGAGCCTATCACGGCTGAGGCTGGTCTGTGCTTCACCGTGGTGTCCGGCGGGTACACCCTGCACGCCCAGGCCCCCGGCTACGGCGGGACGCAGAGAGAAGTCACGCTCAAGCCGTATGACGGGGAGGCCGGCTCGCCGCAGCGGATCACCGTCTGCCTGGAACCCAGGTGAGGCCACGGTCCAACAAGTCCGGCCGTGCCACCCGGAGTGTCACCCCTCCGGCCATCCAAAGAAACGCCTTACGGCGTCACGGGGCCCCCCAACGCGAAATTCCGCGTTTGGGGAACCCCACCACGAACGCGGTTACTGCTTGATCACCTGGATGTCGTCGATGAGGAGGCGGCCGGCGCCGCCGGGGACGGTGGCCTTACGGTCGCCGACCCCGAGGTACAGTTTCTTGACCTCGGTTACGCTCACGCCGGCGAGGCTGCTGAGTGGAACCTTCCATTGGGTCCAGGCCGCCGTCAGTACCGCCGCCGGGTCGGGGTGGGTGACCACGGCCACCTGGCCGGCGCTGTCCTCAACGGCCAAGTACAGTCTCTCGGGCGTGTTGCCGATCTGCGGATCGCTCCCGATCCCGATCGTCTGCCACAGATCGAAGACGCCGCCGGTGATCGTGACGTGGGAGAATTCCGCCGTGCTGATCTTCGCGGCGTCGTGGCTGGTCACCGCCAAGCCGACGTAGACGCTGGTCCCCATCGGGATGGTGGTGTCCGTACCCACTTGGGTCCAGGTTTTGCCGTCCATCGAGTACTCCGCCTTAAAGACGTTTTCCGTGCGCGTCAACTTGACCCAGTAGGGCACGGCGAGACTGCCGATGTTGGTCTGGGCGCTCGTGCCGGCGGTGGCGGTGCGATAGGGGAAGGACACGCCGTTCGACGGGGTCACGACGACCGCCGCGTGCCTGGAGTCGGCCTCGAGAGTCTCTCGGATCATCACGCCGGCCTTGGCCCAGCCGTTCGTGTTCGTCTGGCTATCGACGCGGGCCGTGATCGAGCCGTTGCCGCTGAGCTTCTTGTAGGCGAAGCGGAAGGCGTCGGCCGCGTTCCAGATGTCGTTGCCGCTGCCGCTGACGGTGAAGGCGTTATTGCCATTGTTGGCGAAGGCGATCGGATAGCCCCGGAACCACAGGCTCAGATCCGTGACGCCGTAGCCCGTCCAGTCCTGCAGGGCGTCAAAGGTCCGCTCGGTTTCGCTGAAGTAATGCGTCGGACCGGCGTTGTGGTAGGCCAGGGGCATCGACTGCCGGCCGCCGTGAACGATCGTCTGCTCGGCAAACGGCGCCGGGTCGTTGCCCACGACGGAACCGCTGTCGTCGCCGAAGTTGTCGAGCCACGTGTCGTAGATGCGGTGATCGGCGTCGTCGTAGCTCTCGAACTCATCGACGATGAGGCAGCCGGGGACGGTGAAGGACCAAGCGTAGCCCTTGCGGAGGGTGGTGCCGTCGGCCTTGACCTCGTCGATGCGCCAGAAATAGCTGCCGCCGCCGAACTGGACCCGCCCGGCCAGATCGAGGCTGGTGCCGGACTGGCGGCCCTGGTACAGCGGGGAGGTCGTGTCGGCGGTCTGGACGGCATCCTTGTCCTGGCCGAAGTAGACATCATGTTGGGCCGCCTGCTCGCCCGCCGACCACTGCAGGTCCGTGGCGTCGCGGATGTCCAAGTTGGCGCCCGTCGCGGGCTGCGGGGCCCAGGCAAATAGCGGGTCGCCCACCATGACCTTCCGGATCTCCTCCTCGGTCAGGGCCTTGTTGTAGACCCGCACGTCATCCATCAGGCCGAGCCAGTAATAGGCACTCCGGTAGGTCTCGCGACCGAGCATGAGAACGCCGGTCGAAACGCCGGCCACCTCGGCCGTCGCCAGCTCGCGATCCAGCTTGCCGTTGATATAGGTCCGCAGGGCCTTGCCCTTGTCATAGACGCCCGCCACGTGGTACCAGGTGTTCGTCCGCAGGGCGGTTCCGCCCGGCGTGGTGCGGTTGAGGGTCGCGGCGTTGGCGGACGAGCGAATCTCGAACTCGGCCATGTTGTTGCTGCTGTAGACGCCGAGCTTGTAGCCGCCGGTCGCGTCATTCTGGTTGCTGGCGATCTTCTGGTCCCGGCCGACGGCGCCCAGCCTGACCCAGGCGGCCACCGAGACGGAGTCCACGCTGGTCAGGCTGGCGTCGTTGCCGCACGTGACATAATCGTCTGTGCCGTCGAAGGACAGGGCATCGCCCAGATAGCCGTCCACGAACTCCGGCCCGTTCATGAGCGTGCCGTAATTGTCATAGCCGGAGTAGTCGGCCGCCACGCCGCACTTCTCGTCGTCCATCTTCCACCAGCCTACCAAGCTGGGATCGGCCTTGGCGATGACCGGGCGGACGGTGAAGCTCCAGACGGGGCCGGGCACGGTGCCGCCGATGACATTCTCATCCACTCTCCAATAGTACACTTTCCCACGTTCCAGCGCGCGGGGCGTATACGAGCTCATCGTCTGCTTCTCGGCCACCTGGGCGGTTGCCGCGCCGGACTCGACGGCCGCACGATCGCTGCTGAGGTAGACATCGTGGGTCACGGCGTTCCTCCCCGCCGTCCATTCAAGAACGGTATTGGGAGCGACGTAAGCCGCGCCGTCACTGGGACTTGGTGCCCAAGCGGGCGTCAGTGCCGCGGCCAAACTCCATGCGTCCCCGGTGAAGACCGTGCCATCCGCGTCGATCTCGTCGATTCTCCAGAAATAGGGGGTGTCCGGTTTCAAGCTTGGTGGGGAGGAATAGAACGGCTGTACGTACATCTGCTTGGCCTGGGCCAGGCCCAAGGTCAGCAGCAGGAGACTTACACAAACGGACTTCCTGCACACCGTCGTTTTCCTTCCCCAAATGGATCGCCCTTGGCCATAGACCGCGCTATCACGGCGCCGACACACGATCACTTCTCCGACACCCTCTCATTCGACGATCTGTCCCGCCTGCTTGATCCGAATGGCCCTCCAGGCAACGCAACCGGCGTAATGGAAATGGCTGTTCGAGACTTGGGGTTCCTCCCGAGCCTGCGATTTCCATCTCGTCCATACCGCATCGGATGGCTCGCGTCAATGCTCTGGGTGGATATTCTCGGACGAAGCATATCCCGACAGACCGGGGGCATGATGCGGGGGGGGGACGCTCGCGGCGTGAGCCGTCCAGACGCCTCCTGCTTGGCGGCTCTATGGTCTCACGGGAGCCACCAAAAGCCTGCGAAGAAGAGGACAGGGGCCTTGACGGTGCCAGAAGCCCCCAGAGCGGGAACATAGAGTGGGCTGCGCCCACCGATCCATGCGAATCGAACCAATGAATAGCGAGCGCAGCCCGGCCTGGGAATTATGTCCACCGCTCCGCGTCCGTCCGAATCCAATGTCCAAGAGCCGATGATGTGCAACCAGTATCATGCAAGGTGTTTCCTCCGTTATCAATACTGTCACGAGGAGTTTCTCCCGAATTGCCGCAAAATACGTAGAAGTACGTAGGGTTTCGGGGACCACTGAGGGCAATTGCCATGAATTGTCACGACAACGACCGGCCCGGATCAGCGAAGGAAGATGAAAGGCGAACATGATCGGACCTGTAGGACTTCCGCCTTATCCTCGGAAACAGCGCTGATCCTTTCTGTCGCGTAGTGGATGAGAACAGAGCGGGTGCTGCTCTGAGTCACCGTAGCCTTGGTGTCACCACCGCCTCGGCGTGGCGGTTATCTCGACAGCACCCATGAGGAAGGCGATTCTCGATGGGCGGATGTAGAGGGAAGGAGGCAGTTTCTCGTATCATCCCCGCCTCCTGCAAGTTCACGCGCGCGGGTGAAAGGGACGCGGATCACGTGGACACGGCCGGCCCGTAGGGGTCCGCCGCCGAATTCGGGCCACGTCGGCTTCGGTCCATCCTTTCGCCAATTCCTCTCGCCATTCTTTAACGAAGGTCTGCTTGCACCACCGCGATAGGTTCAACAACTTGCGACGCAGCCTTCTCGTCCGTGGGGACGGCGGCACTGGACCACGCGTACGGCCAGGCTCTGCGGCGCAGCTTCGCCCGCACCGGGTTCAATTCCATAAGTTGATTATCAGTCAGAATGTGAAATGTGTAGGTGCGACCCCGGTTTTTCCCCGGTTTTCCCCCGGATCGTTGAAAGAAAAAGCGGGGCGTCGTCTTGTGGACGAACGCCCCGCTTTTGTGTCCTCGTGCGCCCCGTGCGGCGGCGCGGTTGTCACTTCGGATTACTGGGCCGGGTGGCCGTACCCGAGGTCGTCGAAGTACAGCATGCCGGCGGCGCCCGCCTTCGGGCTGGTCTTATCGCCCACGCCGAGCGTAATCTTCTGCACGGCCGTCAGGCTGACGCCCGTCAGGTCGCTGAGCGGAATCCGCCATTCGGTCCAGGCTCCTGTAGCGCTGGCCGACGGATTCGCATTGACCACGGT
>JAPLMX010000214.1 GCA_026386805.1 Phycisphaerae bacterium
GCAAAGAAGGTCCGAAATCGGTTGGCACGGGAATCGAGCCGTAGGTGCAGTCACGAGGGATGGCCTTTGGGGCCATTCGACTTCGCGACAGACTTCCAATGAGGCTGTCGGCCAAAATGCAATTCTCTCTCAGGCTCTGACGACAGACCTGGGGCCGGTACCCCGGATCAGGGGCCGGGGTGACAAGCTTAGGCCGTTCTCAACCGGCAGGTATGCAGAAACCGGATGAGTTGGAAAACAGTCTTCGCCGGAGGCAGACCGCCTCTGGTGACTGGGTAGACGCCGGGAAGAGGAGGGTGCCCCGGATCGCCCGTCCGGGGTGACAAGCTACTGCTGTGGCGTAAGTGCAGACTGGGGAGCCGACCACAGCGGCGCGGGGGCCGTCGCTGAGGCGGCCTGTAGCGAAATGGCCATGCTGCGGACCAGCTCGTCCTTGTCATTCTGTGCCACCCAGTCCAGAACGGCACCGACACTGCCTGCGGAGCCCTTGGCCAGGAGATAGACCGCCATCAAGCGCACGGGCCACTGGGGACACTCGAGGTTCTTCAGCACAACCGCGGCCAACTCCTGATCGAGAGGCATGGAGAGCATGTCGGCCATCGTGTTGACTTTCGCCGCCCATTCGCCGGCTGTCCCACCCAGGAGCAGCCCGGACGAGCCCGTGAGCGACAGCCTTAGCTGCCCCGGCAGCCAGTCCTGGTACTGGAAGGCGTACAGCACGCCCTGCTCCGCCATGACGTGCTGCTCTTTCAACAACCCCGTGAACAGCAGGGCCGTCTGTATTCTCTGAGCCTCCGGCGCCGACGTAATGGCGTTGACCCGGCTTCGCACGTAGTCGCCCGTGATTTGAGCGCGTGGTCGCTTAATCGTTATTGTGACGGGTTTCACATCTACCAGGCGATTGCAGATCCCCCCGGCCTCCGTTGCAACCGGGTCAAGATACAGCGTGAACTGAATTTCAAGATTAGCCTGCGGATAGGTCAGGAGAATGTCGCGAAGCTCGCCGGTGGACAGCCGCAGCGTATGGACGAGGCCCTTGCCAGGCACCACGGCCAGGTCCGTGCGTATCGTCTCGGACACCAGGTTGGGGATTTCCCTCTTGATGTCGCCGGCCACGCGGGCGCTCACGCGGATGTTCCCCTGAAACAGGCTATTGTCCGTGATTACCAGCGGCTCGGCGAACTTGTTGGCGACGGCGATCACGCCCTCCAGTTCCTTGCCGTAGGAGAAATCGGTGCCGCGGACACTGAACTGAACGCCCATCATCTGGTCCGGCGGCAAGAACCGGGGGACAACTGTCTTGCCAAGACGCTCTGCGAGAAAAGCGGCCAGCACTCTCGCGTCGCCGGATGGCGTGTATGCACTGCCCAACTCCCGCAGAAGCTCCTTGGCCTTTTCCGCCACCAACGAGCTGGCATCCTTCGCGATCACGGCTCGGATCGTCTGAATCGCATCCGGTTTGTTGCCCGCGGCCAGTTGCACCCGGGCACGCGCCAAGTCCAAAATCTGGCTCTGTTCGGAGGAAGCCAGCAGCGGCTTGGCGTACTCCAACTGGTTGTTGATGGTTAAGGCGTAGGCCAGCAACGCCCCCGCCGACGACGAATTCGGCTCTGCGGAATAGGCCTTATTCGCCCAATCCAGTGCCTTGGCAGGATCCGAATCGGCGAAGCTGTAGAACCACGCCAGTTGCTTGGCCGTGGCCGGCCGGACCGGCTTCGCATCGGCTTGTTCGGCCGTCGGAGCCTGCTCGGAACCTGACGACAGCAATTCTTGAGCTTTCTGCTGGGTCTGATCGAAAATCTGCCGGGCCACCTCGGGCTTTCCCAGCTTCAGGGCGGCCTTTCCGGCAATCGCGTCCAAGAGCATGTCAAACCGTTTCAGGCCCCGGATGTTCTCCGCAATCTGGAGACAAACCTGCAACCCTTGGGGCGCATTGTAGCAACTGATCGCCCAAGGCAGATAAATGTGCTGCGGCAACGGCTCCGACGGGTACAGATACCGAAAGAGCTCGGCGCAGTACTGGTAGGATAGAGCGGCCACTTCGTAAAGCCCCAGCCGCTCCGCGTACGCCGCGAAAGACAGGGCCGCGTTGAGGTCGAGCGGGTTCTCCCGCACCAGCAGCCGCAAGTGCTCCAGGTTGGCCGCCGAACCGATCTCATTGGGGGCAAGTTCCGTCAGCTTGGCAAAGGCCGTCCGGTTGAACTTGTTGTTGTTATAGGCCTGAACCATGTACCATCGCGCCTGCTCCGCATCGCCCTGCTCGAGCACGAGCAGACCCAGCAATGTGGCCAAATCGGAATCGATGGCGGGGTTCTTGTTCTTGATCTTGAGAGCCAACGTCTCCAGCAGGGTTTTGCGCTCTGTGGGCGAATTCAGCCGGTTCAGCACGCCGCGGATGGCATCGGCCACCACCAAGCGGTCGGCGGACGGATCAACGTACTTCTCCAGCCAGAACACAACCGGCTCGGAGTAGTCCTTGTCAGCGTGTCGCGTGGCAAGCTTCAACAACAGAGGCTCAATCCCGGCACTCCGGCTGTCCAGACTCTTGGCGGCCGTCAACAAGATGATCGCTTGATCGGCCACGGGTCCGGTAATATTCCCCGAATGCGCGATTTCGTAGCCAATCTCCCAGAAGCGGGCAGCGGCCCAGGAGGAGGAAGAGGACGCGGCAATCACGGGGGTCTCGCGTATTGGGGGCGGTCCGGAAGGGGTCTGCTTGGGAACTTGCAGTAGTTGCGCCCACAGGGGCGCAGCAGACAGGACTATCGCCAGGGATGTTGCGATCGACCTGCTCAAAAGCATTCCGTTCTCCTTTAACCTGCCGAAACACCGGCTTCTGTGGTATTTCGGGTATCACCCATACATGCTTTAGGTATTATCGCTACCAGAGTCTATACGTGTACAAACATTTAGACACAATTCATGGCTACAAGTTCCCACCGCCGACGGAATCCCTTGATCAAGCTATTTTTTCGGAGCCACCGTAAACGGACGGCAGCAGCCGATGTTGTTGAGCAGCCCGACCGCCATCATGTTGACGAGCAAGCTCGACCCCCCGTAGCTGACGAACGGCAGCGTCAAGCCCGTGATGGGCATTAGGCCCAACGTCATACCCACGTTCACGAGCACCTCAACGACGATCATCGTGACGATCCCGACAGCCATCAGCCTGGCGAATGGGTCGATATTGTCCGCCGCAATCTCCAGCCCGCAGATGGCCAGAACGGCATAGAGTCCCAAAAGAGCGAGGCATCCCAGAAAGCCGCCCTGATGAGCGATCACCGAGAAGACAAAGTCGTTGTGCCGGAACGGCAGGAAGTTGTACTTGAGAAATGGACCCCGTCCGACCCCCTGGCCGGCTAATCCGCCGGAGGCAATCGCGTACTTGGATTGCGTAATATGATATCCTCCGCCACTCTGCCAGCGACGCGCGACGAACTTGCCGCCCACGAGGATTTTGCCAAATGCCGGGACCTGCTCGGCCTTGTCCCGAATCCACTTGTTTTGTAGGAGCACCGCACTGACCCGCGAGCGCTGGTAAGACTGCATCTTGAGCCACAGGAAGGGGCTAACGAGGAGCGCCAGCAGCATAATGAGCACCAGATGCTTGACCCGCGCCCCGGCCATGAACAACATGGTGAACAGAACGGGCATCATCAGCATCACAGTTCCCAGATCAGGCTCGACCAGAATCAACACGATCGGCAGCAATGTCAGCGCGAACGGACCGATGAGCGATCGAAAACGATGGTAGTTGCTGCGGTAGCGGAGATACCAGGCCAGGGCCAGGATATAGGTCAGTTTGCACAACTCGGACGGCTGGATGGAGCCTATTCCCAACTTGATCCAGCAGTGGGCACCCTTGATCTCCGGTGCGAACGGCAGGGGCACCACATACCGGCTGACGTCCAGGTACACCAGCAAGACGAGAATGACCGCATAGAGCCAGTGGCTGACCGCCCCCAGTCGGCGGTAGTTTACCAGGTTCGCCCCGACAAACCCGGCGACGCCCACGACAGCAAACACCACCTGCTTTTTCCAGAAGCCCATCAAATCCGTCATGTCGCTCAGTTTCTTCATGTTGCTGGCGGGATTCATCTCCCTCGGGTGGCCAACGTAGTAGATCGTCAGAATCCCGATGAGCACCAGGAGGAAGACGCTCGTCAGAAGGCAAATTCTCACGAACAGGAGGCGTCCCTTAAGGAAATTACGCATGGCGACAGAATACCATACGCAATACCGTGCGTACACGGGTGAACCCATGAAATCCGGGCCAGATGGCATCCTGACGTCCGTATTTGACTTGATTTTCTTGCAGGTTTCTGGTATTTTGACGATGGACGTTAGCATCTGTGAACCAGTGCCTGCGGCTCGGAGGCACACAGGCCGCCTTTGGGGCGGGAAAGGAGAAGAAGAAGGACCCTTTTTTGACCGACTTATTGTGCAGGTCGGACCGCTACATTCACGATCCCCAGGCCAACGAGGGCGCGTGAAGGAGATGCGACAGGGGTTTTCGCAGTTGCAGCAGGCAAAACAGAGACCAGGATCAGGGCAGAGCCGTCTCGCTCTGCGAAGAAGAGAAAAAGGAAGGAAGGCAATGTTATGAAGAAGCTCAGCTTGGTATTGGCAGCGCTTCTATCTACCAGTCCGGCGCGGGCAGCCGTACAGATCATCGTCGTGCCGGACGGGAAAACGGCGACCATCAAGTATGCCACGACGACAGGGGAAAAGGTCAGGGCTTTCGCCTTGGACATCACCGTGGACAAGGGCGCAATCCTGGGAATCAGTGGTTTCGTTCGAGGAGAAAGCACTGCCCAGAAACCCGGCTATGGCATTTTCCCGGGGAGTTTCCGTCACCACATCCTCGTCGATCCCGATACCGGCGAAGTGGCCGCCTGGGACGTCAACGACTATACCCCCGTTGCCGATCCTTGTGACTACCCCAGCGACAGCCTCGGCGGCAAGAGCACTCTCGGCGGTCTGGGCACCAACGGCATTACCGTCGAGATGGGCGCCCTGTATTATCCTACGGACGATAGCTCGCCGAACGCCCCGCTGAACCAGGGCACACTGTTCAAGCTGACTCTCAGCGAACCGGCGAATCTGACAGTCAAGCTCAATGAGGCCCGAGGGGGCATCGTGCTCACGAACCCGGATGTCGCCGCGGACGTCGACCTGACGGGGGCGGCAAACATTTCGATCGCCGCCAGCAGCAACAACAACAACAACAACAACAGCACCAGCATAGCGATCGCGTCGAGTTCTTCGGAGTACGCCGAATGGGTCGCGGTGGGCAAGCCCGTCTGTTGGACCTTCCCCCGGCAATGCCACGGCGACGCCGACGGCCTCAAGGAAGGCAACGACAAAACCGGTTTCTACTACGTCGGCCCCAACGATCTGAGCATCCTGGTCGCGGCTTGGCAGGTCAAAGAGCCACCGTTTGGCCCCGGCATTGCGGGCGTTGCAAACGGCATTTGTGCTGATTTCGCCCGCGATCAAGGCGGCAGCGCCACCACCGGCTTCTATCGCGTCGGGTCCACGGACCTCAATCGCCTGGTCGCAAGCTGGCTGGTCAAAGAGCCGCCGGCGGGTCCCGGCGTTCCGGCCGACTGCGCCGCAAGTCTGCAACGTTAGCATAGTTCTTCGGCGTCCGCTTCCGGCCGGCATCGAGACGGGTTGAGCAACCTGTCTCTGTTGCCTTTGCCCCGCAAGGCCGGGCATGTTACAATGCCCGGCATGAAATGGAAAGGGGCGTTGATTCTCAGCCTGTGGGCAATGCTGCTCGGCGGGTGCAGCCGGCCGTTGCATCGTCAGGCGGATGACGTACAAGTGATCGTCGAAGGCGGCGGCAAGTTCCCCAGTTCTCTGGCCGGCCGATGGAAAGCTCAGCAGCATGGCTGGGAGTTTGAGCTCGAGCCGGACGGCCGCATTTCCGACGCGGTCATCAGCTTCGGCCGCGCTCGCGTGATTCCCGGCAAGACCACCACAATACCGACGAGGAGTGGCGATCAGGCGGTCTTTACGCCCGGTCTCTGGACGGTTTTCTATGCTCCAAGCACGAGAGAGCTCACGGTGAAGATCTCGATGGACCACGTGCGGGTGGAGATGGCCGGCAACATCGTGGAGGGAACCAGCACGGACACCTTCGTCGGCCCCATCGCTTCCACGGGCCGTACCTGGCAGGCACAATGGACGACGTTTACGCAATACGTCGCTCACACCCCCGACAACGCGTCCTTCAACCTGTCGACGGACCCCACGTATGGGGAGACCAAGCCGCTGATCTTCGACAAAGCGGCGGATCCAACGCCGTAGACTACCTGGCGTGCTTGACCTTGTTGTACTTGAGCACGTCTATGTACTGAGTAAGCTGGGCAACCACGTCCCGCCGGCCCTGCTCCTTCATGAGCTCCACGTGTTTTCGCACGACCGCCACCGCCTCATCGTAACGGCGCTGGAACTCCAGTGCCCGGGCCAGCTTCTGGTAATGAGAGGGATTGCGAGGCTCCAGGGCTGCCGCCTTGTCGAACGCATCCGAAGCTCCCTGGAAATCCCCAAGGGCCGCCGAGGTGTCGCCGAGTTGCTCCCAGACGACAACCAAGTTGGGGTTCTCGTCCAGCTCGATTCGAAACGCATCGACCGCCTTGGCCAATTGCCCCTTGCCTTCTTTGAGCTTGTCCATGCGTCCGAGCAGGATTCCCAGGTTCATGTGAACCGACCCGATCGCCGTCCGCCGGCCCTTGCCCTCGTCGAAGACCCGGATGGCATCGCGAAAGGCATCCGCCGCTTTCTCCGGCTTGTCCCAGGCCACGTACATGAGGCCGATCTGCTCGTAGGCATCGACGGCCATTACCGGATCGAGGTCCAAAGCTTGACGATACCATTGGATGCTCGACTCGTACCGGTTGCCCCTTTGAAGCTCCTTCGCTTTGTCGAAGCACTTGCGAGCCAGGATCTCCGGGGCGCTGTGCCTCACGACCGGCGCGAGCAGATTCCCCACCGGCGCATAGTCGTCCGTGAGGACCACGCCGCCACACCGCTTCCTCAGATCATCGATTTGCGAGCGACTCAAGACTGAGAACCTCAGATGCCCGCTGGGCCCCTCAAGGATCGCCTGCGGATCAAACTCACGTTTTGCAGCGACCACGACAGATGCGCCACCTGGGACTTGGACATCGGCTTGCCCCACGATTACATAGACGTGCGGAAAGGTCTCCCTGGCCGTGTTCACGACGGCGCCGAGCAACCGGCCCTCCTTAGGCGTGTCCATGAGATGGACCATATACACCCCGTCATCGGCGAGCAGCCCGGCGATCTTGTCGTTGAATTCCTTCGTCACCAGTGGAAACGGCACGGCGTAATCGTCCAGGGTGTCTTCGTAGATGAAATCGTATCGCTGGGCCGCCTTGCCCGTCCGCTTGCCCTTCAAGAGTCGATTTACATAGCCCCTCGCGTCCATGCGGATCGTCACGAGCGCGGCGCTTTCGTCGAGTCCGAACGCCTCCGTAGCCGCCTTGGTTACTCCGGGATCGATCTCGACAACTTCAAGCCGGCTGGCCGGCCAGGTAGCCCTGAGATATCGAGGGAGAGCGTACCCTCCGGCCCCCAGAACCAGCATCGACGGGTTCTTCTTGTTCCCGCTCAAGCCGTGCGTCAATCCGGCACACACCCTCTGGTAAAAGGACCGCAAGTGGGTCGCATCACCGAGGGCCATTTCGCTCCGCGTGAGCTTGTCCTGCACGAAGGCCCGCGTGTCCGGCCGCTCGGCGATTCGCCTTACCGCTACATGACCGTGCCGCGTCTGGGCCTCATAGACAACGTTCGGGTCAGGTCTTTCTCTCAGAAGGGCCGCTGTGCCCGCCTCGCGTGCCCACTCGTCGCCGGCCACTCCCATGGTCGCCAGGGCAACGAACACCATAGCCCACAGGTACATCGCCCAGCAACTGATCCAGTACAGCAACGCCATCGCCAGCAGGGCCGCGCCAAGGAACCAGATGATGGCCGTGCTACCAAACGTGACGATCAGGAAGAGCCCGGCCAGCAGCGTCCCCACGACGGCGCCGGCCGCAGCCCAAGCGTAGATGCTGCCAATCGTGCGCCCCGTCGTCAACCCCTGGTCGAGAGCCGTCTTGGCCGCGATGGGGTTGACAGCCCCCAGGAGGGCCGCAGGCAAGAGCAAAACAAGCACGACGTGGAGGAACACGTGACCGGGCCAGCTCAGCCGCCACAGCCACGTCCAGTCGCCCACCAGGTTGTTCGCCACGACAATCCCGATGCAGGCGGCAGAGGCAAGCCCGAACAGCACGGCCAACGCACGCCGGGCGTGATAGCGATCCGCGATCCGCCCACCCAGGTAATTGCCGATCGAAATGCCGGCGAGCACCACGCCGACGATTGATGTCCAGGTGTAGAGCGACGATCCCACACTGCGGGCGATCAGCCGGGAGGCCACCAATGCGAGGATCATGATGCACCCGCCGGTGAAGAAAGCCGTCGCGCTCGGTAGGAGCATCCGCAAAAGTGACCCTAACCGGGAAGATTCGCGTTTGGGCGTCTGCAACGCCCTGCTCTTATCCATGTTTCACGTTTCCGAATGATCCAGGGTAAAGAAGGGGAGTATAGCCGAGATTCGCAATGCCGACAAGCGGGTGGGTGCGGAAACGCGAAAGATTGCGGGGGGAGGGCGTTTCGGCTCAGTAGTCGAAGTACCGGATGCCGTGGCCGTCGCTGCCGGGCCAGTCCACGCGGATGATCTTCGTGGCCGGTTGGTACATCCAGCCGGCCTCACCGGTGGCCTCCGGCGGAAACGCCTCTTCATTGCCGATGATGCGTACGGTGCTCACATTATTGAACGGGTTCCCAGGGATCTGCAGCAGGCAACGGTCCTCGACGGTCATTTGATGTTGGAACCGTTCGAACGTCGGCTCGTTGCTGAGGTTGTTATCCGTATACCCCGGGGGAACCCCCGCATGGCGGGCGGCGTAAAGCTCAATCGCACCCCGGAGAAGCTGCAAGTCCTCGCGGGCGGCCGCCTCTTTGGCCTCCATGCTGTGGTTGTGCAGCGTGGGCACGACCAAGGCCGCCAGGATCCCGATGATGGCGGCGACGATCACCAACTCCGCAATAGAAAACGCTCTTGCCATTCTGGGTGTCCGGTGCCGGGACCCCCAACGCGGTCGTTCGCGTCTGAGGACCCTCTGTGCCCTGACGAACATGCTGCTTAACAAGGTTCGGATCCCTCAACGCTCCAGGCCGCGCCGGGTAGGACCGATCCCCACTCTGGCTGTGCTACTTCATCGGCTCCCTACCGCTGTGACTTTATTGGGGATCACGGTTATGAGACTAACGAGAGAGGGAATCGTCGATGCAACGGTCCGCAAAGCCTCTGGCCCGCCCCTGCCGCATGGGTAGCGGCTGCAACCTATGTACGATGACGGACGAAAACGCGTTGTGATCGATACCGTCGGACCGCAGGTCAATTGCGGCCGCTTCCCCATCAAACGCGCGGCCGCGCAGCAACAGAGCACGACGCATTCAGCCAAATACAACCTCAAGGACCAACAGGGAGTCCTCAGGCTCATGGATCACCTGTCAGAAGGCCCCCCGTGATCCGCGGATCTTCCTTTACGCCGGCGGGAAAGGCCCTCGTGCGCCGGCCTCGCCGAATCACCGAATGGAAAACCGAGGTGACGAAGACTCGCGGGCACAGGGACAATCATCTCCGACAAGTACTTTACACGGCCGAGGATTCTGTTATCATCTCATGGTGAATCTCGGGCTACAGGGCGAGCGTCCCTGCACGCCGGGAATTGTTATGCGGGGACGCGCGACCTACAGGGAGGCTTCATGAAGGATCAGACCCAGGTGCTGACGAATTTCAGTCTGCTGACGGATCACGACATCTATCTGTTCAAGGAAGGCAGTCACTTTCGTCTCTATGACAAGCTCGGCGCCCACGTGGTCAAGAACGGCAGCGTCCAGGGAACGCAGTTCGCCGTGTGGGCTCCCAACGCCGCCCGGGTCTCTGTCGTCGGGGACTTCAACGAGTGGAACCCCCAAACCCACCCGCTCGCGGCACGATGGGACGGCTCGGGAATCTGGGAAGGCTTCATCCCCCGCCTCGGCAAGGGGTCCGTGTACAAGTACCACATCGTCTCGAATCACAACGGCTACACGGTCAACAAGGGCGATCCGCTGGCGTTCTTCTGGGAGTTGCCGCCCAACACCGCCTCGGTGGTCTGGGACATCGACTATACCTGGGGCGATGACGTCTGGCGTCAGAAGCAGCCCGAGCGCAATTCGCTCCACGCCCCCTTCAGCATCTACGAAGTCCACCTCGGTTCCTGGCGGCGCGACCCAGGCCATCCGGACCGATTGCTCAGCTACAATGAGATCGCACCCATGCTGGCCCAGTACGTCAAGGAGATGGGCTTCACGCACGTGGAGCTGCTCCCGGTCATGGAGCACCCGCTCTATGCCTCGTGGGGTTATCAGACGCTGGGCTACTTTGCTCCCAGCCGCCGCTACGGCTCCCCGCAAGACTTGATGTTCCTCATCGACCACCTGCACCAGAACGACATCGGCGTGATCTTGGACTGGGTGCCCTCGCATTTTCCAACGGACGAATACGGCCTGAGCTACTTCGACGGCACGCACCTCTACGAGCACGCGGACCCCCGCCTCGGGTTTCATCCGGACTGGCGCAGCGCGATCTTCAACTACGGCCGGCACGAGGTCCGCGAATACCTGATCAGTAGCGCCATGTTCTGGCTGGACAAGTATCACGCCGACGCACTGCGCGTCGATGGCGTCGCCTCCATGCTCTATCTCGACTACTCTCGCAAAGAGGGTGAATGGATCCCGAATGAGCATGGCGGGCGGGAGAACCTCCAGGCCATCTCATTCCTGCGCCGCTTCAACGAGATGGTCTACCGGGACTTCCCCCACATCCAAATGATCGCGGAGGAGTCCACCGCCTGGCCCATGGTGACCAAGCCCGTCGACACCGGCGGCCTGGGCTTCGGGATGAAGTGGAACATGGGCTGGATGCATGACACGCTCGAGTATTTCAACCAGGACCCCATCTACCGCAAATACCACCAGGGCAAGCTCTCCTTTTCCATCCTATACGCGTTCTCCGAAAACTTCGTTTTGCCGCTGTCGCACGATGAGGTCGTGCACGGCAAAGGCTCCCTCTACGGCCGGATGCCCGGCGACCCGTGGCAGAAGTACGCCAACCTGCGCCTGCTCTTCGGCTACATGTACACCCATCCGGGCAAGAAACTGCTGTTCATGGGCGACGAATTCGGCCAGTGGCCCGAATGGAAGCACGATCAAAGCCTGGAATGGCACGTTCTGGAGCACCCTCAGCACAAGACCTTGCAGACTTGGGTCCGCGACCTCAACCACCTGTATCGGGCCGAGCCCGCACTGTTTGAGCTGGATTTCGATCCCAGGGGCTTCGAGTGGATCGACTTCCACGACGCGGATAACAGCGTTTTGAGCTATCTGCGCCGCGGCAAGTCGGGCGACGCCGTTTTGGCCGTCGCGGCCAATTTCACGCCGGTGCCCCGGCACAGCTATCGCGTCGGCGTTCCTCAGGGCGGCTTCTGGAAGGAGATTCTCAACAGCGACGCCAAGGAGTACGGCGGCAGCGGCCAGGGCAATGCGGGTGGTGTCGATGCTTCCCCCGAATCGTTCTACGGAAAGTTCGATCACACGCTGTCGGTGACTCTTCCCCCGCTGGGGATCGTGGTCTTCAAGAAACAACCGGCAAGCGAACCCCCGGCCTCAACACCGCCGGAAAATGTGAAGCAGAAAACGCGAAATCCGAAGCAGACACCAGACGCCAAATTCGGATAAGGGTAACGCCGTCACAGGCCGAAGGCTGGCGTTTCGGATTTCGGGTTCTGTTCCTTCGTGCTTGTTACGAGTTTCCGGAACGACACCGGGCAACGGGCATCCCCCGACGGCGGAGTTGGCGATATTCGGATGTCGTATTTAGGCCGCACAAGGGCTTATCTTTGTGCATCACCGTCCATCTGCGGTTCCAATTCATTTCTTTGCGGGCAGTTCCCACCCCAGATGCGGATAGTCCTTCCCGTCGAGAATCCACCAGATGTCCTCCCTATCGTTCATGGTTTTGCGACCCGGCACTGAGCCGTTTGACGACGTCAGCCTTCAAATCACTACTACCTTGCTGCGTGCGCTCCGTCCGCCCCTTTACCTCAATCCATTGCGGCGATGGTGTAGAAGCTGTGCACCGATGGCATGGGACCAAAGACATAGGTCCCAGCCAGCAGCCACGCCGAGAAGACATTTAGGGGGCGGTCCGTCGTTGCGTTCTCGTGAACGAACAGATCCAGACCGGTATCGGCAAACGTCCCGGCTGGCGCGAACTGTGTCGTTGCTCGATCAACAACCGCCTGCCTATCCAAGATGCGGTCGTCGACAGCGATCATCACCCTGGCCAGCCTGCTGGTGGTCACAGTGTAGGTGACAGTGGTGCTCTTCTTATCACTATTGAACACCCGAACGTACTCGGCGCCGACTAGTTGCGCGGGCGTCTTGGCCCATGGATGGGTTCGGTCCGAGAAGCAGAGGTTCCCATCCTGCAGACCACCCGCCTGTGTGCGTAGTACCGATGTGCCGCCGTCGTACTGACCGATGGGGGCTTGAACATCGGACTGGCCATTCGCACGGACAACGCCGATGATAATCGGTCCGGTGGGCATAGGTAACCCATCAGGCTCCTGCCAAGCCAGGATCGGGTATCCTGTTCCCGCCGGCATCCTCCAGATATCGTCCATGCCATTGGCCGTCTCGCCTACGAAGTCCCAGCCGGCATCAAGAAACGTCTTGGCCGTCTGCATCTGGGCTGTGGTCTTGCCTGTGCCGCCAGCGCTGGTGGCCTGGCCCGAGGTCTGGATGTCCCAAAAACAGTGCGTCGTCCTCCCTCCACCCCCCATCAGCCCACCGACAGAACCAGGTGCCGACACCCTTCCAGTTGAATAGCAATCCAGGATAGTCCCGTCATTGGAGGACACCAAACCTCCCGCCCAGCCTTTGGTTGCCGAGGCTTGAGCGGTGGAGTAACAATCGCTGATTGTGCCGTGGTTCGCTCCTGCCAAACCGCCGGCATTCGATCGGGCTGACACCTGACCTGTTGAACAGCATTTGGCGACCGTGCCGCCACTTTCATTGTTGCCCATCAAGCCACCCCCCGCTCCATCTCCAGCATTGATACTGGCCGACGATGAGCAATTGACCATCTGACCGCGAGAGGATCCCACGAGCCCGCCGATGGACCATTGACCGGAGACGGTGCCGCCTTTGACGTGGCAATTGCTGATGGAACCGCCTTGGCAGGACCCCACGAGCGAGCCAATAGTCCCGTTGGTGCCTCCCATGATATTGACGTTCTCCAGCACGAGATCTTCGATGCTCGCCTTCTCGTCAATCGCTGCGAACAGGCCGATCCCCAGAGGGATCGTCGTTGACACGCCATAGGTAAAGTTCAGAATCCGCTTGCCGTTGCCGTCAAAGGCGCCTGAGAAGGGTCGTCCGTAGCTTGGGTGCACACCTATCATGCGAAAGGCAGTTCCTGAAAACCCTTTCAGGTCAACGTCCGCCATGAGCTTGAAGTGTTTGTGCCAATCATCCGGAGTGGCCCCTATGGTGTTCATTTGGTCAGGCGTCCAAATCTGGTACGGGTCCTGGCCTGTCCCGATGCCCCCGCCGTATTTGACTTGGGGCACATCCCACCATAGGTGAGGATAGCCCCAGCCTTCATCGATCCACCAGATGTCTTCCGTGCCGTTGTTTGTCTCGTCTGCAAAGTCCCATCCGGCGGCCAGGAAGGTGCTTGCCCTTTGCATCTCGGCTGTGGTCTTTCCTGTCCCCTCGGCACTGGTGGCCTGGCCGGAGGTCTGGGTGTCCCAGAAACAGCCGGTCACCGTGCCCATACTCCAGCACGTGAGCCCTCCGACATACCATCCGGTCCCACTGACCGCACCCGTGCTGTAGCAGTTGGTCACCGTGCTATGGTTCGACCCAAGCAACCCGCCGGCCCAGGGCCACGGTTGACTACCACTCACCGCACCGGTGCAGCAGCAGCAGGTCACAGTACCGAAGTTCTCTCCCACGAGCCCGCCCACGACGGCGGAGTTGGCCCTGACCGTGCCCGTGCTGTAGCAGTACTTGACCACCCCCTGCGCGAACATGAAGTTGCCATTGCCCCCCACCAGCCCGCCGACCTGCCAACTGGCGGTGACCACCGCGGTGCTGTAGCACCGGCTCACTTCCCCGTAGTTGGTTCCCACCAGCCCGCCGAAGAAATTCGCTTGCGGGCCGGCGCCGCTGACTACGCCGGTGCTGTAGCAGTTGGTGATGGTGCCACCCTTTTGGGCGCCCAGATAGTCACCGTTGCTTCCTACCAGCCCGCCGACAGAGGAGATATTGGAGCCTGCGGTTACGTTGATATCCAACAATCCGAGGCCCTTGACCTCGGCCGGGTATTTCAATCGGCCAAATAGCCCCAGAGAGCTGCTACCTCTGATCGTCAGATGTGAGATGGTATGACCGCTGCCGTCAAAAATGCCGGTGAAAGGATTGTCGTACCTGGTCCCGATGATATTGAATGCAGGCCTGCCCTGTTGGCCGTCAAAGGCGGCCAGATCGATATCTGCCATCAGTTTGAAGTGCTTGTCCCAGTCGCCGGCATCGTCCCCAATGGCATTCATCTGCTTGGCGGTGAAGATCAGGTACGGATCATTTGGCTCTCCGGTTCCGCCCCCGTATTTGGCCCGGGGCGTCTGAGGCACCTCCCACCAGAGACGCGGATAGTCCTTACCTTCGTCGATCCACCAGAGGTCCTCCGTCCCGTTGGCCGTCTCGCCCACAAGATCCCAACCAGCCTCAAGGAATGTAGCCGCTCTCTGCATCTCGGCTGTGGTCTTGCCTGTGCCTCCCCTGCTTGTGGCCTGGCCTGAGGTCTGAACGTCCCAGAACGACGCGGTCGCCCCACTGTTGCCCCCCACCAGCCCACCAACTATTTCACTGCCGCCGGCGACCGCACCCGCGCTGTAGCACTGTGTCACGGGGCCATAGTTGTTACCCACGAGCCCGCCGACGCCCCAGGCAGCGCCGGTAACTGCGCCGGTGCTGTAGCACGCCTCTACCGTGCCCCAACTCTCGCCCACCAGCCCGCCAACGCTTGCCGTGCCGTGGACCTCGGCCTTGCTGAAGCACTGGATCACTCTCGCGCGGTTGTACCCGACCAATCCACCCACGGCATACTCCCCGCCACGGACCACGCCGGTGCTGTAACAGTGAGTGACGAGGGCGAAGCTGTACCCGCCCAACGCGCCGATGTAGCCCCAGCCACCCGTGGCGGTTACATTGACGTCCACCAGGCCCAGGTTCCTGACCTGCGCCCTCGAATCCAGGTAGCCAAACAGGGCCCGGTAGTTCTCGCCCGTGATCGTCAGGTGGGAAATCGTGTGACTATTGCCGTCGAACACGCCGCTAAAAGGAGTCGACCAGAGATAGGCGCCCATGCCGCCCGTCACCGGTGCAATCACGGTGAATGCGGGTCGGCCGTCCTTGCCGTCGAAAGCCGACATGTCCACATCCGCCATGAGCTTGAAGTACGCGCCCCAGTCGCCCGGGTTGGCCCCGATGGCGTTCATCTGCTCAGCCGTGGCAATCTGGTACGGGTCGACCGCCGTTCCGCTGCCCCCGCCGTATTTGGCATAGGCAGGGAAGCTGACAAGGCAGACTGCAATCAGCAAAGGGATCGTCCGCAGGATTGGGAAATGCTTCACACTCATCATCGTTCGTCCTCCACCCCCCCGGTGTCTGGGCTGCCCGATGACCGTCAGGTGTTTCGGCGGTCTCACTGCGCCGACAGGTGTGGTTCGACTTGCTGTCGGCTCTCCATTTAGCAATACGTAGTGTACCAGATGGGAATTATCGCGTCAAACACGGAATTCCTTGAGGGTGCATGTCCGTTGTTGCGCGCCCCCTGGCAAACCCCTATGAAACCAAGTCAGAATCGATCTCGGCACGTGGTTCGGCTCGGCGCACTCCTTGTTTTCGACCCCCAAAAGGCCGATTTCCCTGCAACAACGGTCATGCACCCATTCCTTGAAACCGCAGATAAAGGCCGATGAACGCTGATAAACCCGGCCCGACCTAACGGTGTCAAATTCGCAATGTTGTCACCCAGGACCCCGATCCAGACCCGCAATCGATCCTCATACCCGTGCGTAGGTCTCGGTCAGGTTTCGGAGCCTTGCGGCCAGACGAGCATTGATCCGGCCGGGACGCATCCGCCAGCGCCAGTTCCCCTCTTGTCTGGCCGGCAGGTTCATCCGTCCCTCCCCTCCCACGCCCAGCACATCCTGCATGGGGATAACGGCGATCTTCGCCACAGAGCGCATCGCCACACGCATCAACTCCCAGGAAATGTCGCTCGCCGAGATCCTGCACCCGAGGTAATCGAACAGACGCTGGCGGCCGTCTGCCGCCAGTTCCTTCTCGAACCAGCCCCGGGTGGTATTGTTGTCGTGCGTGCCCGTGTAGACGATCGAGTTCTCGGCATAGTTGTGAGGCATGTGCGGGTTGCGGGCGGGATCGCCGCTGAAAGCGAACTGTAGCACGCTCATGCGCGGGAAGCTGTACTGGGCCACCGCTTCGCGGACATCCGCCGTGATGTACCCGAGGTCCTCCACAAAGATGGCGGCGAACGGGATCTGCCGAAGCAGCTCGTGGAAGAACTTGTCGTGCGGAGCCGTCACCCACTTGCCCCGCATCGCGTTCTTGTGACTCGCGGGCACCTCCCAGTAGGCGATCAGACCCCGGAAATGGTCGATGCGGACGAAGTCGAACAGCAGCAGATTGTGCTTCATCCGCTGCATCCACCATTCAAAGCCCGTCTCCTCCAGGCGTTGCCAGTCGTAGACGGGATTGCCCCAGAGCTGCCCGGCGGCGCTGAAATAGTCCGGCGGCACCCCGGCGACGAAGCGAGGCTTCTTGGCCCGGGTCAGCTTGAAGAGGTCCGGATGGGACCAAACGTCGGCGCTGTCGTAGGCCACGTAAATGGGCACATCCCCAGCCACCTGAATGCCGCACTCGTTGCAGTAGCGTTTGAGCCGCAGATATTGCCGATAGAAGACATATTGGCAGAATCGTTCCCGCTCTACCCATTGCGGATTGATGCTTGCGAATTGCCGATTCGCAGCCGACGACGATTCCAATCCGCAATCCGCAATCCGCAATCCGAAATCTCTCATGGCCGCCGGCCAGCCGGACCACGGCTGTCCTTTGAATTGCCGTCTCAGGGCCACGAAGCCAGCGTAGGGATCGAGCCAGGTCCGATGTTCTTCCACGAAACCGGCGTAGTCATCCGGCCTGACAACGTCCTGGAATCTCGCAAAAGCCGTATCGAGCAGCTTGCCCTTGTACGACAGCACCTTGTCATAGTCCACCCTCTCGGCGGGGAAGGCCGGCGGGTCCGAAACCTCGCCCTTGGTCAGGAGGCCATCCTGGTACAGGAGGTCCGGGCTGATCAGAAGCGGATTGCCGGCAAAGGCCGAGAAGCAGTTATAGGGCGAGTATCCGGTCTTACGGGTCGTGTGATTCAAAGGCAGGATTTGCCAGTAGTTTTGGCCCGCGGCCCTGAGAAAACCCGCAAACTTGTACGCCTCGGGGCCGAAGTCGCCAATGCCGTACTTCGAGGGCATTGAACTGATGTGCATCAAGATGCCGCTGGATCGTCGTCGTAGCACGTTTGAGTTTCCGATTTACTATTTGCCCTTGACTGAGTGAATCGTAGATCTTTCACGGAATGGCCAGTCCGAGCCGCTGCGCGAGCTGGCCGAAGTGCTCCACCCATTCCGCCGCCTGCTTGTTGGCGGCCGCCGCCTTCTTCATCTCGGGGTACTCGCGTTTGGAGATCGTGAAAAAGACGTTCTGGGCATGCTGCAAGTCCATCTCGGGGGTCAACATGCGCAGGATTTCCACGCCCTTTTCGATGGACCACAGCAGGTGGAAATCCCCCGGCGAATCCTCCCATAGGCTCGCCAGGCTGTTGATCTTGCGGCTGCCCTCGAAGCTCAGTCTCTCCTTGTCGAGGCTCAGCGACAGCCGCTCCACTTCTTCGGCCAGGTCCTTGAGCCGGTTCAGGTCGATGTCGTCTTCCTGGATGGCGGCACAGATGTCTTCGTTCAGAATGAACTCTGCCGGCTCGGACAGCGCCTTGGGCAGAGGCATGTTCATGTTGCGAATCATCTGCATGATCGCGTAGTTGTGCTCGTAGATGTGGCGGAACGAGCTTTCGATCTCGCGCCAGGTGCTTTCGAGGAGCCAGTTGAGAATCTCCCGCTGCTGGTCCTTGAACAGGTGGGTCAGCGAGTAGTTCTTCCCGTCGAACGTCACGTTCATCAGGCGCATGACCTCGTTGCTGTCGCCTTTTCGAAAGGCCTTCACAAGGTCCTGCCGGATTCGCTGGAACTGATCGTCCGGCATCCGCCCCTGCACCGCCGCGAACAGGTGGTGATCGCCGAGATAGAGCACGGCCGAATCCACCGCGTACTCTTCCAGCGTGATGTTCGACCGAATCTTGGATCGACTGGTCGTCAGGACCTGCACTCCCGCCTCGGCATGCTCGAAATCCTCGATGTCGGCGGAATAGCAGTAGATATCGATGGACCCCTCGGAGGATTCCTCGAAAACGGAGCTGAGCGCAAAGTGGGCGCCGACGCGATGCAGATCGACGCGGGCCGGCTCCACGTACGCCTCGTACACCTCTTTCCCATTCGTGTACGGCCGCCGGTTAGTCGGGGCGTTCAAGAGCATGTTCTTGAACTCAGGTTCCAGATTCCAATTCTGGATCTCCTGGCACAACTGCATGGCCCGCGCAGCATACATCATGACCTGGACGGTCTCGATGCCGGAGATATTATCGAAGAACCACCCGCAACTGGTGTACATGAGCATGGCGTTGCGCTGCATCTCCAGCAGCTTGAGGAACATGACCTTGTCATGGTGGTCCAGCTCCCGTCCGGCCGCCTTCGCGATGAAGCGGCCCACGTTCTCCGGCGACCGGTCATTGATGATGCTGATGTATTCGTTCCTGACCTTCCAGGGATCGGGGTTGTACGCCGCCATGCGATCCTGGTAGACGGTCGCCACCCGGTCGCGGAGCCAGTCGAACGCCTCGCGCAAGGGCGCGCGCCACTGCTGCTGGCCGGAGCGTGACTGGTCGGCCGCACACCCGCAGTTGCTCCGCCACCGCTCCACCCCGTGCACGCAGCTCCACGAGCTACTCTCCCAAATTTCCACCTCGTGTTCGGGCGGGAACTTCTCCAGATACTCAGGGTAGATGGTAATCTTGGCAAGATTGTTGGCGGCGATGTGATGGATGCAGTAGGCCAGCGCCATGTCGCCGTGATGGTGATGGTGGCCAAAGGATTCGCCGTCGGTGGCCACGTGAACGAGATGCGATTGCTCACCGTCGTTGGGGAAGGCGCCTACCAGCCGCATGGCGAAGTTCTCGCCGCTGTGGAGCAGTCCGCCGTAAGCGATGCCGTGCGAGACCGGGCCGTTGTAGAAAAACAGGGTGATCTGCTTGCCGGAGGGCAGAACGCAGATATAGGGCACGCTCGTGTCCATATCCCCTTCGTTCACATCCCGCCACCGGCGCTGGCCCGTGAGCTTCCGCACGCGTTTCGCCTGGCGCGGCGCCAGGATCGTGAACTTGATCCCGTGCTCGGCCAGTACTTCCAGCGAGGCGATCTCCACCGCCGTCTCGGGCAGCCACATCCCTTCCGGCTCCCTCTCAAACCGCCGCTTGAAATCCTCAATTCCCCAGACGACCTGGGTCTCCTTGTCGTGGGCGTTCGCCAGGGGCATCACCATGTGGTTGTACGCCTGCGCCATCGCACAACCGTGTCCCGAGAACTTCTCGCGGCTCCGGCGGTCCGCCTCCAGGACTTTCTGGTAAACATCCGGGGCGTGCGATTCCAGCCAGTACATGAGCGTCGGGCCGAAATCGAAGCTGATGCTCTCGTAGTTGTTGACGATTTCGATGATTTTCTTATCCGGGCCGAGAATGCGCGAGGCCGCATTCTGCCGGTAGCACTCCTCCGTGATTCTTGCGTTCCAATCGTGGTACGGATACGCCGAATCCTGCAATTCGACGTATTCCAGCCACGGATTTTCTCTGGGTGGTTGATAGAAATGTCCGTGTATGCAAACGTATTTATCCATCCAGTAACCTTTCTGTCCTGCGTCCGGCACAAGATGGGCAACTGCCTCGACCCGCGACGGCCCCCTTGCCCAGATTCTCACATCAACCCTACCCATTGCGAATCTGGGTGATCGCCCCTACCGACATAGATGCCAACTCTCTCACAGAGCCGCACCCCTTCGCTGCTGGGCGAATCTCCAAAGTGCCGATGATACAATAACTTAACGCAGCACGCAACCTCGCGTCCTCAATTTCCTGATTGTGGCTGCCCGCATCCGCCGGCGGCCACGGGGAGAGCAGGATTCCACGATTTGACACAGCCAACGGCGGATACAGCCGATGGGAAGGGCGATCGTGCGGCGTGTGTATTCAAAAGCTAAGGCCGCGGCCCCAATGGCTTCGCCATGCAGCACTCTGAGTGCTACTGCCGGCGCGTTCGATTTGCCGAAACCTGCTGGGCTTGACTGGCAAGAAATGCGTTCCAAGACAATTCGAGCACCTCAGGCGCGCCGAACGCTTCCGTGAATTCGGCGAGCAGGGCGCGTTCGTCGTGATGCTCAGGACGCGTCTGCGCCAGGCGATCGAGGTACGTTCGCAAATTCTCGGGACGCTCGGTCAAGACGAACTGGAAGAATCCCCACGCCTGAGCATAGTAGCGCCGGCCCACCTGCGCGTCCGGCGGCACCGTGGTCTGTACGACGAACTGCCTCAACGGGACCAAATTCCCCTCAGCGTATGCCTCCAGAAGGCCCTGGCACCGCGCGGCATTGCCGTGCGCGAGACCCGCGGTCACAGACGTATCAAACTCGAAATTCGTGGCCAATCCCTCGGAGACCCACAGCGGATACGCCACGCCACGTTTCTGGATACCGCTGTTGAACGACAGTTGATGAGCGACCTCGTGGGTCAGTCTCGTGACGTCGAACCGCTGCCCCACCGCCGACATGGGCAGAACCCCTTCACGCGGGGATCGGTTGGCGGCGACAGCCACTGGAACATCACTTGCCGGTGGCTCCGGCGCCGCTTTCCGGCGTAGGCGGGCTTTCTGGTCCGTTTGGACGATGGCAACGCGATTCGTCAGAGTGGAGTAGTATCCGTCCAGCCATGATAGATCCATTCCCTCGACCTGGAGGGCGTATTCGCTGAAGGTGCTCTTTTGTGGGAAACATAACCACACGAGGCGATCTTCCGAACGAGTCAGATCGAATCCGGCCAGAGAGAAGACCTCGTAGAAATGGCCATAGGCGTACTCGAGGGTCCGGCACGCCCCGGCGACATAGCCGGCGTCAGGCTCGTGGAAGAGCACGAAGTGCTCGGTTGCGGTGGTCTCGAAGGATGCACCCGGCAACAGCCCCGGCCCAGGCAAGTTCGCAGGTCCATTGCCGATTGAGGAGGCATTTTGCGCCGGCTGCCCGGATTCAGAGCAGCGACAACTGGAGCACAAGACACCTAGCGCTCCGGCCGCTATAAGTAAAAAGAGAGCTGACTGGCGCATGGAATACAGGTTCTTACTCAGACACTCTTAAGGTCTTCCTCTATTGTGCCATGCGCCGCCGGCAATGTCAAGCATTTCTCTCTTTCAAGCGACCCAGACTTCTCTCGGTCGGATGGTCACGGCCCATCTGTCCCTCACGCTTGCGCGGCCCTGCCTGGCTTGGCAGGCCGTGGGACACGGGGCTTGACCTCCAGCTCCTCTTTGAATTTGATCTCGGGCATCTCCCGGCCCAGTCGTTCGTATGTCTCCTTCAACTCGCGCTGAAAGGCTTCCGGCTTCATGGACTCGACATGGCCGTCGAGGAACAGGACATTGATCTTGTCCGTGCAGAATCCGGGATTCTCGTAGACGACGATGTTGCCAGGGTACATCGTCTTGGATTGGCCGCTCACGTACACGTAGCTCGGCCCGCCGAAATCCTTGGGTTTGCGAGGAGATTCGAGAATCTTGGGACTGCCAAAGTATGATTTCGCCTGCTCCAAGTCCGCCGGCCAATCGCCCTGATGATCGTCGGCATACATCATGAGCCCCAGCCCGATCTGTTTCAGGTTCAACATCGCCGCGACGTTGCCGGCCTGTTGGCGCGCTAGAGCCAAGGCCGGCATGAGAACCCCCGCCCCCACCGCTACGCCGGCCACGCTCGACAGGCCCACTTCAAGGCCCGGGCCCTGGTACTGCCCGTAGATCCCGTCCGAGCCTGCCCAGAAGGACTGGCAGGACGGCTTCATGTCCTTGATGATCTCGCCGAGCGACGGAAGCATGGGCGGCAGCTTGAGGCCGGCTTGGGCGGCGAACATCGTCGCCATCGGCCAGAATTGCTGAAACGCCGTCATGGCCTGAGTGTACTGAGTCTGGGAATCCGCATAGTCCAAGCTGACGAGATTGTCGGGCAGCCGGGACACGACCTCCTTGTATCCCGCCGTGCCTCTGATCGACTTGCGCTCCTCGCCGGTCGAGACCATCTGTTTGACCGCCGCATCGTGTAGGCCCGCATTCGATCCAATCACGGCATAGTCGTTCACCACGGACCACGCCGGCATGATCTGCATCATCGCCAACTGCGGGATCATCCAGGTGTGCACGGTCCGTTCATCCTCGCGCTTCTGCTCGCTGACCTGAAAGGCACCCTTGCTCTGGGCGGCCGCGAAACCGCCGAGACTGGTCATCGTCTTTTCAAAAAGGCGGGCATCCTTCAGCTTGATGAGCACCACGCCGCCTCCCAACGGGGCTTCGGACACGGCGCCCATGCCGAGGGTGTAGAAGGCAACGGGGCCGGCCAGACTCTCCAGCAAGTCCTTGCGAATGCTCACCTTGGCTTCGGATTCGAACGCGGCCAGCCCTTTCTCCACGTCGGCGCCGGCTTCGCCGGAGGCCGTCTTGATCGCACGCAGGATCGCATCGTAGGCCACCGCCACGTCGAAATTCGCCGTACTGGCTGTCACCGCTCGAGCATCCACCACGTCCATCAGCGCCGGGTCCGCCGGTTTCAGAGCCACCCACAAACCCGTTCGCGGCGCCGGCACCTCCAGGAAGGAGCCGGTGACAAGATTCGGGCCGGCGAATCCCACGCGTGAGGTAAAGGTCTTCATCCCGGACAAGCCCAACTCCTTGAGCACCGCCGCGATGGTATCGGCCGTCTTGGCATCTTTCTGCCGGACCACCGCATCGACGATGCCCAGGGCCTTCTGAAGGTCGGCATGGACCACCACGGCATCCCCGCCGGAAGGGACCTTCTTCAGGTGTTCCCGGGCCGTGGCACGCGGTTTCTGCAGGTATTGCAGGGCCACTCCTTGGGCGTCGTTCGCAGCCACTACGAGATAGTCGTCCGACCAGCCCCAGTACAGAGGCAGGTCCGACTGGTCCTTGGGACCACGCATCTTGGCCGGGCCGACATTCACGTCGGCAATCGACTCCGCCCCGGCCAGCGTCTCCAGCTTCTTCACCAGAGCTTCAAACTCCGCCTTGTGCGTCCCGGAATTGAGAATCGCAAAGGCATAGACCGGCGGCTTCTCTTTCTGGACCGGTCCCTTCAACTGCGCGACGCCGAGAACCACGGGCCTGTCGGCGACCAACTGGACCATGCCCATGACCATGTCGATCTGCTTGGTTTGGTCCGGACCGCCGCCATCCGCCTGCATCTTGGTCAGGAGCTGGCTCTTGATCGCCTGACAGAAGCTCTGCACGCCTGGATCGTTCCAGATCCTGCCCAAGGAGGTCTTCTCGAAATCCCCCTTGAGGGCATCGCCGCCGCTGGTGGCCACGAATCCGACGATCCCGTCGGGCAGTCGCTTCGTCAACTCCTCGGCCGGCGAATCGGCCATCGCCACCGCCGCCCCAACCAACCCCATTCCACAAACCAACGCCACACACACGCATCGAATCCAACGCGATCGAATCATAACGATCTCCCTTCAGATGGATAGGCCAATACTCCAACCGGTCCAATTGTACAGAGGTCTCGCCCTTCCGTCTACCGCGCACCCACCTCAATCACCACGCCCTCTCGCCGGGCGATCTCGATGATGGGCCGCCCGTCGCCGCTTTCCCACTCCCGCTCCCCGCAGGGAATCGGCTCGATGCGGTTGTCAGCAAGGAGTGTTGTCTCCCAGAGGCTCTTGATCGTGTCGAAATCGCATCGTCCATCAAACTCCGGGGCAATAACGACCAGATCGATATCACTGCACTGATCGGCCTCGTCCCTCGCAAAGGACCCGAAGAGAACGGCCCTGCTGGCATGGATACCAACCGTCGGCAATACAGAGAGATACCGCCTTACAGCACTGACAATTGTGTTCTCAACCACTGCCATATTTCCGTTGCCTTCTGGAGTTCTTGTCGCGTAAGACCAGGATTGAGGACCACCTGTCCCGCATCGGGATATCGTCCCTCCAATTGATACAGATCGAACCTTCGCAGGAACCTCTCCTGCTCATCATTAGGCGTGAGACCCGCCAATTGGGCCAGTCGGACAAGGTTATGAATGCGAGGTGGAGCATCGCGAGTCACGTGCACCACATGAGCCTTGAGTATCTTCTCCAAAGCCAGATGAGCAAAGAACAAGCAATGCCTCAAATGGCCCTTCTCAAGGAGCGATTCCGCGGCCGCGAGGTCTTCCGCCGAGCCCGTCCGCCAGTATTCAACTTGTTCCTCAACGTTCATGCGCACCCGCGTGCAAAATGGCGATTCATCTTTCGTCAGTATACGCCCAACCCGGTGCAGAAAGCAACAAGCTTCGCCGCCCTTTCAAGGACTCGCCCAGTCACACCGATACGACTCCGGCACCTCCTCCAGACTCGAAAACACATCCTTGTCTGGAAACGCCGCCTTGGCCAGCGGTTCGACCAACTTCTTGTCGCACGTTATGATCGCATCCGCGCGACTCAGCAGCAGCACGTACTCGCCATCTTGATCGTCGTGCTCCGCCTCGGTCTCATCAGGTGTGTTATCATGTTTCAGGTTCTTGTACGAATACTCATAGGCAATTGCCGAGCCGAGGCGCATGCGATGCCAAGTCATCCATTCATCCGACAGACAGAACTGGTCTCTGTCTTTGATCCCGTCAGATGGCAACGATCTCACGGCCATGTCGTGAATATCGAACCTCGTTGCGATGAGATTCAGGATAAAACGCAATCGGGTAGGCCGGTCAGGCGGAAAAACCTTGATCTCCTCGCGCCAATTCGGGCAGTCCTGAGCAACCTGCCGCTTTGCCATCTCGGGCAACTCGATATACTTCGCGTACGCCTCACGAGTGCACAAGCGTTCCCACTCATGCGCATCGGTCGGCTTGAGGACCTCATCAAGTTGGACCTCTCCTCGGCATATTCTCTCGGTCATGCCTTTTCTCTCGGTCATGCCTTCTTCTGTTGCCAGATCCCAAGGATAGGGGCGGCAGTGTTGGGCCTCCCATTGAGAAAATTCCTGCCCCCTCGGACAGCAACAGGCCCCTTCTTTGATAAGCCTTTCATATCTCTTCAGCAGCTTCTTCTTTTCGCGGTCTTCGCTCGTTGCGCACTCATAAAGCAGAACACCGGGGGCAACTAAGAAATGATGCTTGGCAAAGTCGCACAGTGCCTCTGTTTTGATCCCATAGAACGCACTCTCATCAATAACGATCTGCTTGGATTTGGCAATCATCGGAGGCTCCCCATGACAACTCTCCGCATGAGATCTCGATCTGCTTCGTGGCCGGTGAAAGGCTTGAACTGGGCGGCGGCCTGGTTGACGAACATGGCGAGGCCGTCAATGGTTTTGGCCCCTTTCTGCTTGGCCTGCCTGAGCAGCAGCGTCTCGGCCGGGTTGTAGACGGTGTCGAAGACCGTCATGTCCGGCTTGAGGTACTCGGCGGGGACGGGGGCCACATCGACGTTGGGGTGCATGCCGATGCTGGTGCAGTTGACCAGCAGTCTTGCGTTCATTCCGGACAACTCATCCAAGCCCGCAAATTGGCAGCCGAACTCGGTGGCGAGTCCTTCCGCCCGTTCCATCGTGCGGTTGTAGATCGTGACTTTAGCGCCGGCGTCGGTCAGGCCGGCGACAATGGCCCTGGAGACCCCGCCTGCTCCGACGACCGCCACCGGCACGTCTCGCAGGCCCCCGCGCTCGATCCCCATGCCGGCCGTGATCGCGTCGAGGGCGCCGGCGTAATCCGTGTTGTAGGCTCGAATTTGCCACTCGTCGCTCGTCGCTTGCGGATCGAGGATCAGCGTGTTCGCAGCGCCGATCTTGTCCGCCAACGGCTCGACGAATCCTCCCTTCTCATGTACATACTTCAGGGCGCTGTGCTTGTACGGGATCGTCACGCTGAAGCCCCGGAAATCGAGCCAGGGCCGGGCGAGGACGCTATCGAGGAATTGGTTGAACTGCGGCTGTCCGCCCTGGACGAGCAGAGGCAGGTAGAGCCTGTTCATGCCTTTCTCGGCAAAACAGGCGTTGTGAATCGCCGGACTGAGCGAGTGGCCGACGGGATCGGCGATCACGCCGAAAAGCTCGGTCTCGGCGTTCATGAAGTCATTTCGGTATAATCCCTTAAGGCTGCCGACCGTCAACTGCCCTGGCGCGGTTGCAGCTTGGTCATTGATACTCGCAAAGGTCACAAAGCCGCCGAGCTTCTTCGCGAGGATTCGGCTGATCAGACCCGCCTGGCCCATGCACAGCACAATTCGATCACCCTGCGTCTCGTGAAGCAGGTCGAAGGCATCGAAGCAATCGTTGATGTGATTGGCCGTGTAGACCAGCTTGGGGATGGCGTCGGGACAAGCTTGCAGAATGTCCCGGTGGAGCCGCCGAACCTCCGCGACCTTGCCCTGAAAATCATGGGCCGACAAGATCAATCGGCTTCGGGGCCGACTTGCGAGGGCCGATTTGGTCCTCTGCCCGATCTCGGGCTGAATGAAGTTCGCGTATTCAAGGTCGATGAAATCCGCCCCCGCCTCAATCGCCGCCAGCAAGATCTCGGTCCGCAGGGACTCGGGATGATTCCCCACTCCACCCTCCCGGGGGTCACGACAGGTCGCAATCACCGGTATCGACGCGGGGATTGTCCCTTTGGCTTCGGCAATCAAGGCGACCACCGAATCCCGGTCGAGGCGGTCCAGGTAGTCGGTGCGCAACTCCAGCATCTCGGCCCCGGCGGCTGCGGCCTCGCGAATCTGCCGGCTCGCCTGGTCCACGCTCTGCGCCGAGATGGGGACTGCCACGTACGTCATAGTAGTTTAGACATATAGCAGACGGCCGGCTCTGAAGCAAGGGACAATTGCCCGTGCCAGTCCGCCTCCGCCCCATTGCGTATTGCATTCTCCGCTCGAATCCGGTATTCTCCCGTTGTGGTGCCTGTCTGAGGCACGGTTGTCTGGTCAAATCATGGTGTAGAGCAGCAGAATGCAGGAACTACATATCAAGGTCCCAGGCACAAGCGAAACGAGCTATCGCATCGCCATCGGTTCGGGTCTGCTGGGCTCCGTATGGTCCGCTGTGGACATGGCCTTCGCCAAATGTAGACGATTCGTCATTACGGATGCCAGCGTTGCAGCGGCGGGCCACCTGAACACGCTCCTGCAGGGCCGGGACGCTCCCACGTATGTGATTCACCCTGCCGGCGAGCAGTCGAAGAACATCGACACCGTGGTCGCGATTGTCGAAGCCATGGAAAGAGCGTACCTTGGCCGCGACACACTCGTGATGGCGTTGGGCGGCGGGACCGTCGGCGACATCGCGGGCTTCGCCGCGGCGATCTTCAAGCGGGGCGTCCCCGTCGTACAGATCCCGACCACGACCCTGGCCCAGGCGGACTCCGCCATCGGCGGCAAGACCGGCGTCGATTCCAGCATCAGCAAGAACGCCTTCGGGGCCTTCTGGCACCCGGCGGCGGTCTTCATCGACGTGGCCACGCTCCAGACGCTGGACGAGCGGCAATTCCGGGCGGGACTCGTCGAATCGGTCAAACACGGCCTGATCGCCGACCAGGGCTACTTCGAGTTCATCGAGACTCATTTGGACGCCATTCTTGACAGGGACATGAACACCCTCGAAACTCTGGCTCGGTACAACTGCACGATCAAGGGCCGCGTCGTTGAGGAAGACCCGCTGGAGAAGAACGAACGCCGGGTTCTGAACTACGGCCACACGGTGGGACACGCGGTCGAGGCCGCCGGCGACTACGCCCTGCTCCACGGCGAGGCGATTGCGGTCGGTATGATCGCGGCCGGATTGATCGAGGTCGAGCTGGGACTCTCCAAGCCGGACCGGCTGGATCGGGTTCGGCGGGTCCTCGAAAAACTCGGCGTCCCGGTGAAATTGCCGCCGCATCTGGCCGAAGATAGGGTGATCGACGTGATGCGGCACGACAAAAAGGCGGTCGATCAGTGGCCGCGGTTCGTGTTGCTCGATCAGATCGGCCAAGTCCATTGTGAAAACGGCCAATACGCGGTGCAAGTCGGCCGCAAGATCGTGGAGAAGGTTTTGACGAAACTCAAATAGGAAATGTCATGCTGAACGAAGTGAAGCATCTGGCCCAAGAATGGAGAATCGCCGCCGCAACTGCGAGAGCTTTTCCTTCACGGCCCAGATTCCTTCGGCGGGCTCAGGACAGGCTCTTCGCTATCGCTCAGGATGACAAGATACTTGTGAGGTAGGCTATGTACAGACCCCAAATCAAAGTGCTCGATTGTACGATCCGGGACGGCGGCCTCATCAACAACCACTTCTTCAGCGACGAGTTCGTCCGCGAGGCCTACCGGGCGCTATCCAAGAGCGGCATCGACTACATGGAGATGGGCTATCGCAGTAGCAAGGAGTTGTGCCCCACGAAGGAGTTCGGGGTCTGGAAGTACTGCGACGACGACAAGATCCGCGAGATCATCGACGGCATCGAGTCCAATCTGAAGATCAGCATCATGGTGGACGCCCACCGCGTCCGCGAGCAGGCCTTCGCACCGGCCGATGAAAGTCCGGTGGACATGATCCGCGTCGCCACCTACGTCAAGGACATCGACAAGGCCATCGACCTGGCCAAGCGGACCAAGGACCTCGGTTATGAGACCTGCGTCAACATCATGGCGATCTCCAAGGAAAGCGAGTTCGCGATGATCGAGGCCTTGGACCAGCTTGCCAAAACGAATATCGACTGCGTCTACGTCGTGGACAGCTACGGCGCCCTGTACTGCGAGCAGATCGAGTACCTGGTAAAATTGTACAAGGAGCACGTGCCCGGCAAGGAAGTCGGCATCCACGCGCACAACAATCAGCAACTCGCCTTCGCGAACACGATCGAGGCCATCATCCACAACGCGAACTACCTCGATGCCTCTCTTTTCGGCATCGGCCGCGGGCCGGGCAACTGCTGTCTCGAACTGCTCATCGGCTTCCTGAAGAACCCCAAATTCAATCTCAGCCCCATCCTGAAATTCATCCAGGACTACATGCTCCCCCTGCGCGAGCAGATCGAATGGGGCTACATCATCCCCTACATGCTGACCGGCATCCTCAACGAGCACCCGCGTGCCGCGATTGCCTACCGCGAAACCCCCAACAAAGACAAATACGCGGAGTTCTACGAGCGCCTGCTCGAAGGCGTCATCGACGAATAGGTGGCGAGTGCGGCGAACACGGTATTCCCGTCACTTCCAGCGGTGGCTTGCACCGAGCGCGGTGGAGTAGACGCGAATCGTCGTATTCTAACCATATTACTCCTGTTTTCGTAATGATGTCCCACCACGACACTTGGAGTGCCCGACCCGCATCCATCAAATGACCTTGGGAACAGCTCGCTACGGGGACGTCGGAGCCGAGGGATGCACTTCAGATATCTTTAGTTTCTTTCTAAACGCATATTTCTTCGCTCGATCATGGAGATACTCGAAATCTCTCATGTAGGTCTCCCATTTTCTACCTGGGCTTCTTTCCCGCTCTATCAGTTCATGAGCCTGCGACCAGCATTTTATTATTACGTCGTAGATGTCCATCCATACTCCCTTATGAATGAGAACATAAAGGTCCTTCAAATAGGGAAGAACATCGCGTTCGAGGGAACGGGGTGAATCCGACCCGCGTTCGACAAAGCAATCCCTGTTGAACAAGTAGAAACCCGCATCAACAACAGCCGCGTTGGAAGAGGGTAGCTTTTCATGGAAAGATAACACACGGCATGTGTCGTCAAACACTATGGTTCCGTAGGCACTGGCATCGGGGACCGGTGTCCCCAGAATCACTCCTTGGGCCTGGGTCTGGACCGCAAATTGGTGCATGGCGACGAGGTTTGGATAGCAAAAAACGTCAGCCATTGATACCCAGAAATTGTGATGTCGTGGAGGGATAAGGCTGATTGCTTCCATGATGGAGCCGGCTGTTCCTTTCCCAAAGGAATCACAAAAGTAGATATCGATCGGAAAGCGCCTCTTCTCAACCCACTGTCTGATTTTACTACCAAGGTGCCCAGTGGTTAGAATGATTGATTTGACTCCGATCGTGCGGAAAAGAGAAATGTGGATCTCCAGCAATGGAACAGAATTAACCTCAAGGAGGCATTTGGGGGTATGTAATGAGACGGCACCCAGACGGTGGCCCGATCCCCCACAAAGGACAATAGCTATGGACGCGTCATTTGATCCTGGAGTCATAAATGCGTTCCCGACGTCAGTGCAATGAACATAGCACAGGGTTTCGCGCCGGTCAAGAGCATCGGCAAAGAATCCTCGCCTCGCATCTTTCCACCTATCATTTCCCTGACAACTCTTCAAGATCGGTCTTGCGGTCCTGAAGCGAGCTCAGTTTCTTCTTGAGGTCGACCATCTCCTTCTTGATCTTGCGCAGCTCTGCCTGTCCCTTGACCTTCACCAAATACTTCTCTCCAAGCTCCTCCGTTATGTACTTCTCAAGCTGGCCTCTCAGGATCCTGAGGTACGGGTTTCCCCATATCGCCCCCTCTCGATACTCAAGTCTGCCCGCTCGAATCCCTTTGACGATGAAGTCGCGGCTCACGCCGTATTCAGCCTTGGCTGTTACGTCGCTAAGAGTCCCTCCCTTTCGGTTCCATTCGCCGTACTCTGCCATACATATCCTCGGCAACGACATCACTGCTTGTGCTATATCTTCTCCGGCGGTTGCAGTTGCCGCTTCAGATCGTCAGTTCCACCGAAGGTCTGCCAGTCGTAGAATCGTTTAGCCGTCATGACAAGCAATCTACCGAATCAAAGCGTCTGTCGCCAGGAGAAATGGCCACTGCCAACGCGCTGTGTCTCGTCCACTTCGAATCGTCCGTCTGGTCCTGCCTCATGGTTCCTGTTCATACGATTTCCAGATAGACCCGCTTTCCATCGTCCAGTTACGGAATCGTCCACAGGGTGACCGATTCTTTGTCCCTGATGAAGATGCTCTTGCCGGCGATTACGGGGTGCGCCCAGATCTCCGGGTCGCCTACTTTGTAGTGGGCTAGCTCGGTGTACTGCTTGTCGCTGGGCAGGTAGACGGATAGCTCTCCGTTGACCGTCAGAGCGATCAGGCAGGAGCCGGCATCGACGATGGCGGCACCCTGGCCCCGGTTGGCCGTGTCGGCCCAGAGCACTCGACCCGTCTTGGCATCGAGGCAATTCAGCTTGGTGGCGGCGAAACCGAATAGCAGACCGTCGCGCAGCACCGGGGTGGTGAACGTCGATCCGGCCTGGGTGTCGCTGTTGGTCCACATTGGCTCCGCTGTGAACTTGCCGTCCTTCTTGGCGACCTTGATCGCCAGCGTGCCCATGCCCTGTCCTGTGACATACACGGTCTGGCCGTCGATCACAGGGGTGGTCGTGTTCACCGGCCTGGCCTTGAATGGCACCTGCCACAGGAGCGTCTGGTCGGCCAGACTGACGCCGATGACCTCTTTCTCATTGATGGTCACGATCTGCCTGGTGCCCTCGATGGTGGCAACCACGGGCGAAGAAGGAGCGGGCGCATCGCCGGTGTATTTCCACTTCGCCTGGCCGCTGGCCAGATCGAACGCGATCAGCGAACCCTGGCCTTTGCCGCCGACGTAGACGATGCACATCCCGTGGACAACCATCGGGGACATGGACGACTCGAACTGGTACGCCGTATCCAGGTAGTCCGCGGCGGACTGCTTGCGCCAGAGCACTTTGCCCGTGGCGGCGTCCAGGCACGAGAGTATCCCGCCCACGCCCAGCACGCAGAGCTTTCCCTCGACCACGATCGGCGAGCTGCGCGTGCCGGGGTGTCGCGAGCTGGGGCCGGTAACAACGAACTGCGCCGGATAGATTTCCTGCCAGAGCACCTTGCCGCTGACGGCATCGATGCAACTGATGACTTCATTGGCCTCCTGGCGACCGAAGGCGTACAGCTTGTCGCCCACGAGAGCCGGCGAGGAATCGCCCACGCCCACCGTCACTTTCCACTTCTGCTTCAGCTCCTTCGGCCAGCTCTGGGGTGCGGCAAACCCGTTGAGCTTATCATCCCGGTTGGGTCCCCGCCATTGAGGCCAATCCTGCGCCAGGACAGAACTCATACCGACCAGAATCACAATCCCCGCAACCGCCGCCATCAATCCATTTGTGTTCTTCATAGTCCCCACCTTCAGCTCCCGTCGAGAGACACTTCCGCCGAATAACCCGCACGGCAACAACAGGTCGCCGCGCACCCGTCGATCATAGGCTAATCGGCGTGTGGGTGAGATGTCAATGTCCTGGGCCGACACCATTTGGTTAGACGTTCTTGGGAAGGGGGTGTGGCCGGAATTCGGCGGCGAAGCCTGCCGATGTCGTGGCGGCGACGAGGGACGGGTACCCCGCGCGCCCTACCAAGCAGCTCCCCTCGGTCACGCCGGGTTGACCCCACGCCGGTCAAGATGATTGTGATTTAACTTGACGGGGAATCTATGCGCATGTATGATAACAGAGAAACAGAATAGAGGATCATAGATAGGAGACCACAGCTTCGGAGGGTTTCGTCGTGAGTGGCCCACCGCCATCATCCATAACCATGTCAGCGGGTTGGAGACTTCCCTTGGTGAGTGGAAGGGTCAGGCGCGTGTCCCCTTGGCGATGCTCCGCGCCCCGACAGGAATACGTGGGGCTGGCATGAACCGGGGAGGGAACTCTCACCGGTACTAATTGTGCCAAACAAAGCCAATTTCTCGCGGGCAGGCAGGAATGGGCGAGGGCCGGCGAGGTCACCAATGCCGGCGCCACCGGACCAGAGCACGCGAAACAAAGCCAATTCCTCCAGAGCGACACGAGGAGCAAGTACTTTGTGGAAGCAGAGTTATGACGAATTGAACACGCAAAAGGCCTCGGCAAAACAAAGCCAATTCCCGCACGGAAAGGAGGGGCCTGGGCCGGCAAGGCGGCCCGTGCCGCCGGCAGGACCAATCATGTGAAACAAAGCCAATTTGCCCTGCACCGACCGGAAAAGGCGGTGGCTGGTAGGGCCGCAAGTGCTGCCGCCACTGGGGATAAGCGTGCGAAACAAAGCCAATTTTCGGGGCCAGGCCGACGCGATGGATCTGGAATCCGCCACCGTATGCCGGCTACCCCCCGGGCGGCCACTGAGGTTTTTTTCTTGCCTTGCTCGTCGTCGCAAGTACATTGTGCATCGAAAGCGGTGGTCAGTAGCCGGTAGCCGGTGGCCAGTTGTTCTTGTGGCTGAGCCGGGACCAGAGACCGATCACCGACTACTGAATACCGACAACTGACCATAAGGAGTTTCAGCCATGATCGGCAAGGCAATACGACTGGAGCGAATCATCGACCGCAACTCGGGCAAGACGGTCATCATTCCGATGGACCACGGCGTCACGGTCGGCCCGATCGAGGGCCTGACGGACATGCGGGCCGCCATCAGCAAGATGGTCGCCGGCGGGGCCAACGCTATCCTGATGCACAAGGGCATGGTCCGCGCGGGCCATCGAGGTTCGGGACACGACGTCGGCCTGATCGTCCATCTGTCCGCCGGGACGACCCTGAGCCCCGACCCCAACACGAAAGAACTGGTCTGCACCGTCGAGGAGGCGATCAAGCTGGGGGCTGACGCCGTCTCGATCCACATCAATCTCGGTGCCGAGACCGACAACGAAATGCTGCGCCAATTCGGCCACGTCAGCGAACGTTGCGCGGAATGGCAGATCCCGCTGGTCGCGATGGTCTACACGCGCGGCCCCAAGATCAACGACGAATACAACGCCAACAACGTCAAGCACGCCGCGAGAGTCGGGGCCGAGCTCGGGGCCGACATCGTCAAGGTCCCCTACACCGGCAGCGTGGACACCTTCGCCCGGGTCGTCGAAGGCTGCCCCGTCCCGGTCGTCATCGCCGGCGGGCCGAAGATGGGCAGTGACGAGGAAATCTTCAGGATGGTCGAGGGCGCCCTGGCGGCCGGCGCGGCGGGCGTCTCCATCGGCCGAAACGCCTTTCAGCACAAGACGCCCGACAAGATGGTCCAGGCCCTGAGCAAGATGGTCCACGAAAAGGCCAGCGTCCAGGCCGCTATGGAGCTTCTCAGAGGGTGAACCTCGTTGTCGTGGACTTCTGCCTGCAATAAACCTTTCTGACGTGCGACCACCCGTGAGTAGGGCTATACTGGCTGCAGATGGTCTACCGTCACACAAACG
>JAPLMX010000020.1 GCA_026386805.1 Phycisphaerae bacterium
TTAGGTATGATGAAAGATGCTTATAAAATTCCTAAAAAAGTTAGTGGTGGAATATGGCGTGACCTATGGGTTATCGCCATTATACTTTTGTTGACAATAGTGTTTGGTTGGTTTCTGTTATATTTAGCTCGCCCGAGATGAATAGCACAATTATGCCCCTGTGGATTCCTCTCCCTCCGCTACCGCAGGGGGCCTTTGTCGATCTGCTCCGCTTGTGTAAACGACCTCTATCCTGATTGACATCAACACCCTGCACCGCTTAGAATTCCAGAATATAGTGAGTAACAGGGTGGGGGTGCTGAGGCTTTTGTTATGTGGCGTACAGCTTGCGGTCACCTAACCAACGAAGAGGCTCAAGCAACAATCATAGAGTTGAAAAGACTGTGTCATTCAATAATAGAACAATCCTTAATGGTAGCGGTAAGAACATTTACAATTTGTGTCGGCAATCTGAAAAGAAAAGGGAAAGGAAAAACAATTCACGTAGGAGTCAGTGTGGTAGGTCTATTCTTTGCGCTCACAGCATTATTGGCTTTCGTATCAGGGATAGTAGCGTTAGTGATAGCTATCATTGCTCTGGCATGGCCTTCCAAGAACCCACGGAAGATCAGCAATTTGAAAAGCGGCGGAACACCAGACAGATAATGCCCCCTCTACCCTCTATTTGAGGTCCTGATAATAGCCACAATGGCCGATCTTATTTCTTCCGATAGCTGAGGCCAGACAGCTACGATCTCCGCCAAGTTACCAGGCAAATTCTGGGTTTCAATTTCACCGTGTTTTTGGGATTCAGGTGTCAACTGCGGTATCAACTTCGTTTGGGCGGTTTCGTAAGTTTCTGTCTTATCTGGGCTTGTATTTTCACAGCAGCGGTTTTGTAAACCGGCTGTTGTCTTTGTAACTATAAAAGCTCGCCAAATTCGCTTATAGCCACGGGTCTGCCGGACTCGGCGGAAAGGTCGGCAGCAAAACACACAGCGTGCGTCCGGGCTGCGTCCTCCAAATCGGGAAACGGCCGTTTATCGTTAATGATGCAATCGAGAAAATGCGACACCTCGCCGGCAAAAGGATGATGAGTGACATCGCCGCTATCGGGGAGGACACAGGGAATCTTGGCAAAATCGCTCTGGCCGGGAAATAGCTTCGGGGCGAAGATTTCATTGTTTCGAAGCGTGCCCTCCGTGCCGTAGATTCCAATGTTGAACCTATACGGCATCTTTGCATCAAAGCTGGTAGTGGTGCGTCCGATCTTTCCATCCTTGAACTTCACGTTAACCGAGATTGTGCCCGGATATTCTATGGGATTTTCCGTCTTTACTTGATAGGCGAAAACTTCCTCGGCCTCGCTGCGGGCAAACCATCGCAGGGCGTCCACCGCGTGGATGCCGGCTGTTAAAAGTGCCGTGCCGCTTATTTCGCGGCTGCCGTACCATTTCAAATCGGTCGTCATCCATATCCGGTGCAGATAATCGACCTCCACCATAAAGATGTCCCCGAATACTCCCGGCTCGATCAGCCGGTCGATGGTCATCAGCAGGGGGTTCCAGTGCAGGACGAAGCTTACCACGGTCTTGACCTTGTTCTTGCGGACGGCTTGGCGCTGTTTGCGGATATCCTGCGGCGTCAGAGCCGGCGGTTTTTCGATGATGATGTGCTTACCCGCGTCGGCGGCGGCGACCACGTAGGGTGTGTGGACATTGTGGGGCGTGCACACGACCACGACGTCCACGTCGTCCCGGCGGAGCATCTTGTCGGCGTCCGTCTCGATGGCGCACTTGAGATGGTAGCGATCCCGGTATCGCTCGGCGTTCGCGGGGTTTCGACTGACCAAGGCTCGTATCTCGGACCGCTCATCCTTCTGGAAGGCTTTTACGTACTCTTCCGCCACCCAGCCGCAACCGATAATCGCCGCACCCAGCTTGTCCATGTTCGTCTCCGTTTCTGCAATCTTCGTGGCGAGGGCATCCTGCCCTTGCACTTCAGCCGCAACGGGCACCTTATGGCCCGAGAGGGCGAGGCCAGGATGGCCTCGCGACGCAAGGGCGAGACGCCCTCGCCACGGGGGGCCACATTCACGAGTAGAATGTAGCATATCTTTCCAGGGCGTCCATCAGGGCGTTGACGTTTTCCAGGGGGACGCCGGGATACAGTCCGTAGATCATCATCAGGCCGCCTTCGGGACTCCCGAGCTTTTCGACCTCCTCGCGGATCAGATCGTCGATTTGCGCGGGCCCGCCGAAGCGGGTGACGGCCTGGCGGTCGATGTCGAGATCGATGCAGACCCGCCCCTTCAAGCGTGCCGCGATCCAGTCGATGCCGTTGACGAGGTCCTGGAGGTTCAGGGCGTCCACGCCGCTGACGGCGAGATCGTCCACGAGGTCCCGGATATCGCCGTCGGAGTGCATGTGCACCAGGCACCCCGCCTCGTGGGCCGGGGTCATCAATCGCTCGTAGACCGGCTTGATATACCGCCGGAAATGTCCGGGCGAGAACAGGGGCCCTCGCTGCATCCCCAGGTCCTCCGGGTAGCGCATCATCACGATGCCGAGGTCGACGTACCGCTGCACGATCCCCAGGCTGAACGTCTCGACCATCTCGATCAATCGCCCGAGCCTGAGATCCCCGTCCGCCATGTCGTACAAGAGCTGCTCGTATCCGCGCAAATAGCTGAGCCGCAGGAAGGCATGCCCATGCTCCAGGCTGCCGACCGGATACTCACCGGCCTTCCTGATGCTGCTGATCTTCTCCTCGATCTGGCGCCAGTCAATCGGCGCCATACCGTTGGCCTGGTCCGGGTCGGGTGGCGTAAAACCCTCCAGGGCCTCCCAGTCGGCGAGTGGATGATTGGTGACGGAGCCGGTGATACCATCGTCGGTGGTTTCCCAAGTGCAACCCCAGGAGTCCACGTAAGGCTTGCCCCCGCGTTCCCAGGGAGCAAAAGCGGGTGGCGGCTGAGGGCCGGGAAACAGGAGCCGGTGCTCCGACACAAGCTCCTGCAAGGCATCAGTTGGATAGTGATGCCAACAGGCCGGATTGATCCAGAAGACAACCGGAATGTACTGTGGGCAATCAAAGCGGATGGCTCGAAGCGTGTTTTCCGTGATGGCGTCTGTGAAATCCATGGGTAGCACAGCAACTCCGTGTGAATCGGCGGGCACAGCCCACCCTACGCTTTTACATCGCCTCTTTATGTCATTGCGAGGAGCGCAGCGACGAAGCAATCTCAACGCTCAGCATGGGAGATTGCTTCGCTTCGCTCGCAATGACATACGTCAGACCACCTCGACGGCTTTGCCCGAGCGGGCGGACTCGTAACAGGCAGTGAGAACCTTCTGGCTGCGCAAACCCAGCTCACTGCCGATGAGCGGCTGACGGTCTTCAAGGATCGCTCGACTGAAATCTTCAATCTCCGCCTGATAGGTGTTCACCGGCTCTGGATCGATGACTACGCCTTGATCGGCGGCCCGCGCCTGTTGGGCATCATACGCACGGTCATCCCCTTCCAGGAATGCGATCATCCGGCCAGCGGGTCCCTGTCCGATGGTCCCCTGGGCCAGGATGGACCCCTGGGAGCCGTAAAGCTCAAGGACATTCTTGCTGCCGGCGTCGGGGATGCAGAAGAAAGTGTCCACGGTGGCCAAGGCGCCATTTTCGAAGAACAGGGTCGCGACCGCGCTATCTTCGGACCGGTAGCCGTGGATGGTATTGCCGATGAAGCAGGACACCTTGGCCACGTTCCCGAAGAACATCTCCAGCAGGTCGATGCAGTGCCCGCCCATGTCCATCAGGGAGCCGCCGCCGCCGGTGGCGGGGTCTTGGCGCCAGGCCTTCTCGATCGGCGGATACCAGCAAGAGAGCTGCGCCCGGGCATAGACCGGTTGGCCGAGCCGGCCCTGTTGGATGAGCTGGAGCGCCTCCCGGTGCTGGGCGACAAACCGCATCATGAAGGCACATCCGAGCTGGATGCCGCTACGGCCGCACATCGCGATCATCTCTTGGGCCTGTGCGACGGTCATGCCCAGGGGCTTTTCGCAAAGCACAGGTTTGCCCGCTTCGGCACAGGCCTTCACGTGGTCGTAGTGCACGTGAGCGGGCGTCGCGACGTAGACGGCGTCGATGCTCTCGGTCAGCAACTCCCTGAGGCTGGCTGCCGGCGTGGCGCCGAACTGGTTGGCCACCTCCGCATTGGCCTTGGGATCTTTGTCGAACACCGTGGACAGCGTGGCGTTGTTCGCTTTCGCAATGCCTTCCGGAATCGTTCGTCGCCGGGCGATGCCGCCGGAGCCAATCACGCCCCATCGGATTTTGTTGGACATAAGGCAACCTCGATCATAGTAGCACGGGCATCTTGCCCGTGTTCAGGATCTTCATGGGCGGGACGCCCATGCTACTTGGAATATGCCTTGATGACCTTGGCCAGTGCTTTGCCGATCTGGCGGCAGTCTTCCTCGCTGTATGTAGGGAAGGCGAAGCAGGTGAAGGTATGGCTTTGATGCCAGAGGGCATTCGGCACCTCGACCTTGCTGTAATCCACACTCTGCGGACCGGCGTATTCTTTGGACGTGAACGGGAAACCGCTTCTCCCGAAGGACTTGTGCTGCCGGTAGGCCTGCTCCGTGTGACACAGGGGCCAGAAGACCCGCCAGCAGGGGGCGCCCTCGGCGCCGCACGCATCGACGAACTGGCTGATGGTGCACGTCATGTTCTCGATGTCGAGTGAGAACGCCATGACGTACCAGCCGTTTTGCCGCTCCGGGGTGTCGATGGGACTGTATTTGACCTGCGGCAGATCCTTGATCGAGTCGATGACGATGCGGGCGTTGCGTCTTCGCGTGGGGAGGTTCCAGGTGTCGATTCTGTCCAGCTCCGCCAAGCCGATGGCCGACTGCATCTCCGTCATTCGATAGTTCCAGCCGACCAGATTGTGGATGTAGGGCAGCTTCTGCTCGAGCTCCAGCAGGCTCAGCCGCAGCTTGACGTCGTAACCGTGGTCGCGGAAGCTCCGGGCCTGCCAGGCCAGCTCCTCGTCGTCGGTGGTCACCATGCCGCCCTCGCCGCCCGTGGTGAAGGTTTTGTTCTGGCAGAAGCTGCATGCCGCCACGTGGCCGATCGTGCCGGTCTTCCTGCCTTTGTAGAGCCCGCCAAAGGCTTCTGCGTTGTCCTCGATGACGAACAGGCCGTGCCGCCTGGCAAAGGCCATGATCTCGTCCATGTCACAGACGTTGCCGTACAGGTGCACCGGGATGATTCCCTTGGTACGCTTGTTGACGAGCTTCTGGGCCGACTCGATGCTGATGCAGTGGTCGTCGATATTCACATCGGCAAATCGCGGCACCGCCCCGGCCTGGACCACCGAGAAGCTTGTCGCGATGAAGGTGTAGCTTGGCACGATGACCTCGTCCCCCGGCCCGATCCCCAGGGCACTGAGGGCAACGTGCAGGGCCGCCGTGCCGTTCGTGGTGCTGATGGCGTACTTGCTGCCTTGCCAGGCCGCGAACCGCCGCTCGAACTCCATGCCGCGCGGGCCGGTCCAGTAATTGACTTTCCCGGATCGCAGGACCTCCTCCACCGCCTTGATGGCCTTCTCATCGAAGCTCGGCCAGTGGGGCAATTGGTTCGTCACCGTCTTGGGTCCGCCTTGGATTGCGAGTTTCTCTGCCATGTCACTACCCTTCCCAATGAAAAGCTCAAGACCTGCTCCAACGAGGTCACGGGTAGAATACCATGTTGTCGGGGTGGATAGAAGAGTCTCAGAAGGTGTCTCAGAAGTAGTGTACCCTCCGGGTGGCAGCGTCAAGCGCAGCTTGGCGATGGTCTTATGCCCTTTCGAAGGAGCCATCGCCAAGGCCTTCGGCCTTGACGCTGCCACCCGCCAGTCCACAGCAACACGCTTGCCCCGGCTTCTCAAACACCTTCTCAGGGGGGCAAATCAGGACAAACGCAAAGTCGCTCGATAGCACCATCCCGTATGTCATTGCGAGCGAAGCGAAGCAATCTCCCATGTGGAGAGTTGAGATTGCTTCGTCGCTGCGCTCCTCGCAATGGCATAGACGTGATCTGCCAGACGACTTTGCGGTTGCCTTGGGGGCAAATCGGTGACTTGGATGCGGGCGGCGCCGGAGCCGGCAAGAACGACGCTTGCGGCGGGTGGCCGCCGCAAACGAAGCTGAAGGCAGTGTAGGGTGGCCGAGTTCCTTTTATCCTTTCTCAGGCGGCTGACCGGGAGCCGAGGCTGTGGCCTGCTCGGTCGGCTGGCCGTTGTTCGGGGTTCCGTTCTTTGGATTATTCCATACCCGCAGTTCCGTGATCTCAACCTCCGCGGTGAGATCGCTGGTGCTGTTCCTATTGTACCCATAGCCGCGATCGCAGACGAAGCGTCGCCGTGCGCCGGGCATGATCGGCCCCCGCCAGCCGTTGTCCGCGGCCAGGGGCGTCGCGGCCCATTCCTGGGACTCGCACAGGGGCTGATTGTGCGCATCGAGAATGAGAATGCGAAGCGACAGGAGCGAGACCACTTCCCGGCCGTTGTTGACCACCTCAATGGTTGTCCGCACCCGGCCGTGGGAATCCGGTTGCGTAGTCGCCTTGGCCGAGATGGCCAGCTCCTTGCAGTAGTCCGGCCGGCGCTGGTCATCGAGCATGTCTGCCAGGGCCGGCGGCAGCGAGCGGGTCAGCTCGGGCAGTCCCCGGATCGCGCTTTGCGCCAGCGTGATGACCCGTTCGGACTTGTCGCTGGCCAGGTGGACGGTGTAGAGGAGCACCACCGTGCAAGCGACTAACAGCGTGATGACGACCGCGCTGAACCCGATGGCGGCGCTGGACAGGAACGTGTGTTTTCGGACCGTGATGTAAGACGGATCGCTCATGGCAAGGCACTCCTGAACTCGGTTCTCATACAGACTACCCTGGTAGTCGGTGCACCAGTTGGGAGATTTCACGTGAGTTGCCGTTTTCCATCATGGACAACGACACGTGATGGCGGGCGTTTGTAGTGTGCCCGCAAGGGCATGAAAAGAAACGCCTGACGGCGTCACTACAAACGGGCGGGTCAGTAGTCCTTGAGACCCCTCATCCACGGGGGCCAGTCCTCGTGCCGGACGGCGCCGGCTTTGGTCCAGGCGTTGGAGGTATTGAACGTTCGGGTCCACTTGAACGTCCATAGCTCCTTGAGGCCGACCTTCCGGAGGCTCAGATCGGCAAAGAGGTAGTTGACGTAGCCGCTGTGACGATTCATGCAGACGAGAATCCACTCGTTGAGACCAGTCGGGTCCCCCTCGATCTGCGGCGGAGCGGCGGTGGCATTGGGATACACGTCCACGTAGCCGCAATCGAAGAACAGCGGCACGGCGGCCGCATCCTTGATCGTATTGCGGTTTCTCCAATACTCCGCCGCGTTGCGGTCGCAGATCCATTCGTTTTCGCCGTAGCTGCCGGTGTCGATCGTTTCCTTCTGTTTGAGGTTGGACCAGCCCTGGCGGTCCCACGACCAGGCGCGCGTGGCGAAATCGCCAGGGATTATCATCGGGCGTGTGGCGGACGGACAGAGGGTGAGCGCCCCCCGGTCCTGGTAGTAGGGCATCAGCAGCACGAGCCAGTCGTTCGCCGCATCGCCGCCGGCGGTGCCGCCGGTGTTGAACTTGCCGTTGCTGTCTTCGGTGTACATGTGCCAGATGTAGCTCCACTGCTTCAGATTGGACAGGCAGGCCACGGCCCGGGCCTGTTTCCTGACCCTTTGAAGGCTCGGCATCAGGATGGACATCAGCAGCGCGATGATCGCGATAACGACGAGGAGCTCGATCAGTGTGAAGGCGTTTCGTCTGGCTGTCATGCTCTTACCTCCAAAGGCTCGATCCGGCTGACATCTGAGAACCGGCCCGATGCCTACTACGAGGGATAGATACGCCCCCTATTGTACCCAAAGGAGCCAGGAATGGGAAGGAGTGAGTAGGAAAAGACAGACACTTCCCTTCCTTGCTTCCATAGCGTACCGTGCCGCACGGCGGCATGATCATGGGCAGTCAGAATCCGCATCCCAATCTCCAGACCCCTCCTGCTTGCCCTCCCTGGTGAACCTCCGGGTTCCGCACCCGTAACAACACTATTGGACTTCTGGAGGGCATACGTTGTAGACTGATACGTGCCCTGCCGGTGGTTGTGCCGGCGACCGGCAATGGGTTTTGCCCAAAAAGGACCGCCTCGATTCTTCAGACCCGTGGAAGGACAAGGTGGGCGGACACGAGCATGAATAGCCATTCGAGTAGCGAACCAACCGATAGCGAACTTGCCGCGCTCCGCCACGGGCGGAGTGGCTTGCCTTTTCCCCCTATTCCCGCGCCGGGTGCCCGCGCGCGCAGGACACTGCGATCCGTCGCGGCCCTGGTGTTTGTCGTGGCCGCCGCCCTGGTGCGTTTGGGGTTCCTGCAGACGCTGGGGACGCGCGCCACCTTCGTGACGTTCTATCCGGCCGTGATGCTCGCCGCGTTGTACGGGGGCCTTCCGGCGGGCCTGCTGGCCACCGCCCTCTCGGCCGGCCTGGCAGCCTACTTTTGGATGGAGCCGGTGGGGCTTGCCATCCAGGCCCCTGGCGATTGGCTGGCCCTGGCGATTTTCCTCGTCAGCGGCACGATGATCTCCGGTGTCACCGAGGCGATGCACCGCGCCCAGGCCCGCGCTCGCGAAGCCGAGGTCCAGGCCGGCTGGGCCGCCGCCGAGAGGCGGGAGGCGGAGGTACTGAGAAAGGCTCATGCCGAATTGGAGATCCGGATCCAGAAACGAACGGCGGAACTGAAGAGCACCACGGAGGAACTGCGACAAAAATCGCTCCATGCGCGAAGCCTCCTGGAGGCGAGTCTGGACCCGTTGGTGACGATCAGCCCGGCCGGGAAGATCACCGACGTGAACGAGGCGACGGAACAGGCTACCGGCGTGCCCCGTCTTACGCTCATCGGGAGCGATTTCTCCAACTACTTCACGGAGCCGGACAGGGCGCGTGAGGGCTACCAGAAGGTGATCTCCGACGGATACGTTCGGGATTATCCGCTGACGATCCATCACACGTCCGGCCGCGCCACGGACGTTCTGTACAACGCCACCGTCTATCGCGACGGGGCCGGCGCGGTCCAGGGTGTCTTCGCCGCCGCCCGCGACATCACGGAGCGTAAGCGCGTGGAGGCGGAACTCGTCCGGCATCGCGAGCACCTGGAGGAGTTGGTCTTCCAACGCACGGAGGACCTGGCCCGGTCCAACCGGGACCTGGAGCAGTTCGCCTACGTGGCCTCCCATGATCTGCAGGAACCCCTGCGGGCGGTCGGCGGCTTTGTCGGCCTGCTCCAGCAGCGCTACCAGGGCAAGCTGGACGAGAAGGCCGACGGTTACATCCACTCGGCCGTCGACGGCGTCACTCGCATGCAGACGCTGATCGGCGACCTGTTGAGCTATTCCCGCGTGGGGACGCAGGGCAAAGCGATGGAGCCCACCGATACCCGGGAATCCCTGAACGAGGCCTTGACGAACCTTCACGCGAGCATCGAAGAATCCGGCGCGGTCATCCAGGTTGATCCTATGCCGATCATCCCAGCGGACGCCCTCCAGTTGACGCAACTCTACCAGAATCTCATCGCCAACGCCATCAAGTTCCGAAGCGACAGGCCCCCTGAGATCCATGTCGGCGCCCGGAGAGAGCAGGACGCCTGGCTGTTCTGGGTCCGCGACAACGGGATCGGCATCGATGCGCAGTACGCTGAACGAATCTTCCTGATTTTTCAACGTCTTCACACACGCAAGATGTACCCGGGCACCGGCATCGGACTGGCGATCTGCAAGAGGATCGTCGAACGCCATGGGGGGAGCATTTGGGTCGAGTCCCAGCCGGGCCAGGGATCGACGTTCTACTTCACCTTGCCCGACAAAGGAGAACACCCGTGAGCAATCCCGCCCAACAAAGGCCCATTGAGATCCTCATGGTGGAAGACAGCCCGAGCGACGCGCAGTTGACGATCGAGGCGCTGCACGCGGCCAAGATCGTCAATCGCCTGAGCCACATGGAGGACGGCGTCGAGGCCCTGCGGTTTCTGCGGCGGGAAGGTCCGTACGCCGACGCGCCTCGTCCCGACCTGATCCTGCTGGATTTGAATCTGCCGCGCAAGGATGGGCGTGAAGTGCTCGATGAGCTAAAGCGCGATCCGGACCTGAGGGTGATTCCCGTCGTGGTCTTGACCACGTCCCGGTCGGAACAGGATGTGCTTCGCTCGTATCAGCTTCACGCCAACTGCTACATCACCAAGCCGGTGGACTTCACGCAGTTCATGGAGGTAGTCAAGGCGATCGAGCACTTCTGGTTAACCATCGTGACATTGCCGAAAGAGAAGTGAAATGGCGACGAACGAGGATCGCATCGAAGTCTTGCTGGTGGAGGACAACCCCTCCGACGCAGAGTTGCTTTGCGAGTTCCTCCAGGATTACCCGCCGCAGAAGTTCGCGATGGAACGTGCGGAGCGACTGGAGGAGGCCATCACGCTGGCGGCGCAGAGAACCTTCGATGTGATTCTTCTGGACCTGACGCTGCCCGACAGCACCGGTCTCGACACGTGTGCGAGGATGCGTCGGGCCGCCCCGCACGTGCCGATTGTGGTCCTGACGGGGGTGGATGACGAGACGATCGCATTGGAGGCCATGCGTCAAGGGATCGAAGACTACCTGGTCAAGGGCCAAATCCTCCATGGCAGCACGGTCGGCCGGGCCACACGCTATGCCGTCGAGCGCAGCCGGTCGAAGCTGGCGTTGCGCGAAAGCGAAGAGCAATTCCGCGCCACGTATGAGCACGCGGCCATCGGCATCCAGATGCTGAGCCTCGACGGGCGGCCGTTTCACAGCAATGGCATGCTCTGCCGCATCCTCGGTTATAGCCAGCAAGAGCTGGAGCATCGCTATTTCAACGACATTACGCATCCGGAGGACCTGCGCCGGGAGATGCCGCTGCTCCAAGACCTGCTGGCCAGACGAATCCCCAGCTACACCATCGAGAAACGCTACCTTCATAAGGACGGGCACAGCGTCTGGGTGCGGGTCACCTCCTCGCTGGCCCGCGTGGCCGAGCCTTACCGCATCTCGATCATCGAGGATATCACGGCGCGAAAACAGGCGGAGGAACAGCTCGTCAAACTCAACCGTGTGCTCAAGGCGCTCAGCGACAGCAGCCATGCCTTGCTGCACGCTGCGGAGGAATCGGCGTACTTGCAGGAGGTTTGCAGGATCATCGTCGAAGACTGCGGTTATGCGATGGTGTGGATCGGCTATGCCGAGCAGGACGAAGCCAGGAGCGTTCGCCCGGCGGCCCATGCGGGTTTTGAGAGAGGCTATCTGGAGACGCTCCGGATCACCTGGGCCGATACGGAGCGCGGTCGCGGCCCGACCGGCACGGCCATCCGCACCGGAAGACCGTGCCGGTGCCGGAATATGCTCACCGACCCCAGCTTCGCCCCCTGGCGGGAGGAGGCCATCAAGCGGGGATATGCTTCTTCCATCGTGCTTCCTCTGCTTTCCCATGGTGCCATCACCATTTATTCACAACAACCCGATCCCTTCTCGAAGGACGAGGTGGCACTGCTGATGGAATTGGCGGCCGACTTGGCCTATGGGATTGGCTCCCTCCGGCTGCGTGAAGCTCATGCGCGGGACGAGGAGGCGCTGCGCGAGAGCGAGGCACGGCTGCGGCTGGCGCAGGACGCGGCCAAGGCCGGCACCTGGGAATGGGACCTGCGGACCAATCAGAACTTCTGGTCTGACGAGTTGTGGAAGCTCTATGGGCTGGAGCCCCATGCCTGCGAGCCCTCGTACGAGGCTTGGCGACAGACCGTGCATCCTGACGACCGGGCGAGGGTGGAGGCGGCCGTGCAGGAGGCGGCGCGCCGGGGGATGGAATTGAAGGCGGAGTGGCGCGTGCGTGATCGCCGGGGCGAGGAACGCTGGTTGATGTCCCGCGGACGGCCCGTACACGACGCCGGCGGCCAGACGGCGCGCTACCGGGGGATCGTCCTGGATATCACCGAGCGAAAGCAGATGGAAGCGGAGTTGCGGCGGTTGAACGATCAGTTGGAGGAGGAAGTGCAGGCCCGGACGGAGGAGCTGAAAGACACGGTGGACCGGCTGCGGGAGGAAGTGGGCCGCCGCGTGCAGGCCGAACACGATCTCCGCAAGCGTTCCCAGATGCTGGAGCACCGGGCCCATCAGCTTCAGAGGCTCACGCTGGAGCTGTCGCAGGCGGAGGACCGCGAGCGCAAACGTCTGGCAGAGATTCTCCACGACGATCTCCAGCAGCAGCTTGCCGCGGCGAAATTCCATCTGAGTCTCTTGAGCAATCGGGTCCCCGAGAACCCGGCAACCCGGGACACCATCGCGCAGCTCGACCAGATTCTCAAGGACTCCATCGAGACATCCCGCAGCCTGGCGCACGAGCTCAGTCCGGCCGTGCTGTACCAGAGCGATCTGGGGGAGTCGTTCGAGTGGCTGGCGCGCCAGGTGAAGGCCAAACACGGGCTGACCGTCGACGTGGAGAGTCGCGGCCGCATCGAGGTGCCATCGGAGCCGCTCAAAGCCTTTCTCTATAAGACGGCTCAGGAAATTCTGTTCAACGTGGTCAAGCACGCCCGCGCCAAAGGGGCGCGCCTTCGGGTCCAGCGCGTGCACGGACGCGTGTGGCTGACCATCTCGGATCAGGGCCGGGGGTTCGATCCCCGGTCGCTGGGAAGGACCGGGGGCTTCGGGCTGCTGAGCATTCGCGAGCGCATCGAGCTGCTCGGCGGCCGGATGAAGATCCGCAGCGCCGAGGGCCGAGGCAGCACGTTCCTCATCGCTGTACCGGACGGCGCGGAAGCCAAGGGCCGAGGACCGAGGACGGAGGACTGACAGCGGAGAGCGTCGTCCCCCGGAATCCGTCCTCCGCCCTGCGGGTGCTGCTCGTCGATGATCGCAAGGTTTACGCGGGAGGGCTCGGCGGCCCTGCTGAACGAGCAGTCGGACCTGGAGGTGGCCGGCCAGGCGGGCAACGGCCGCGAGGCGGTCAATCTGGCCTACCGGCTCGGGCCGGACGTCGTTGTCATGGACGCGGCCATGCCCCTGATGGCGGGCGATGAAGCCACCCGCCAGATCAGGCTCCATTTGCCCAACGTTCGGGTCGTCGCCCTGTCGATGTTCGAAGAGGCGGACATGGCCGAGGCCATGCGCCAAGCCGGGGCCGAGGCGTGCCTGCTCAAGACCGCCCCCTCCGACGAGTTGCTGGCCGCCATCCGGGGAACCAGGGTGCCAAGAGTGTGAACGGTAAGACCTGTATGGGAAGGAATGATATGGCAGAGACACTGAAACCGCCCTACCTTCGCAAGGACGACAATCGCGGAGACGTTCAAATTTGGATTGTGGATGGCAGCTACGTCCGCGGACACGTCGATGAGGAGTTCACGAACTTCGGGCAGCACTACCGGTATCCGTACATTCCCCAGCAGGAGTTCTGGATCGATCAGGAGGCGGAGCATGACGAACGCAGGTTCTTCATCGACCACCTGCTCACCGAGCATGACTTGATGAGCAAGGGGGTTCCCTACGAGAAGGCGATCGTGGAAGCGGACCGGATCGAGCGCAAGGAACGGCGCCGCGCCGGCGACGTGGCGGCGGCGACCCGCCACGGACGGCAGCTCCCGGACGCCGATGCCGTGCATGAACGTCTCTGGAAGAGACTGGAGAATGGCGTCAACGTCTGGATCGTGAACGGCCGGCTCGTCCGCAGCGTGTTCGACATCGACTTCACGGCGGGCGGTCACGAGCACGTCTATGAATTCGTGCCGCAAGGGGAGGTCTGGATCGATGACGCGATCGTGGAGAAGGAGCGCGGCTTCGTGCTCCTGCACGAGCTGCACGAACGCAACCGCATGGCGGACGGCGTCTCCTACAACGAGGCGCACGCCGAGTCCAGCCGCTTGGAGTTTCGCTGCCGGCACCACCCCGATGAGCTCCACGATGCCCTCGCGTCGGAAGGCTGGGCGTAGCGGGTCCGGGTTCCGCCCCCAGACCCCTGGCATTTCCCGCTCATGTCATTGCGAGGTGAAAGACTCATGATAATGGCAGAATCGGCCGGGACATGAGTGATTTACGTTGACTTGTCGTCAATTTTCCAGGAAAAACGACGGCATGGTATCAAAAAAGACTTACTCGCGGCTTCTGAGACCTCCGGAACGGAGCTTTTTCCTGTTTGGCATGAGGGGCGTCGGCAAAAGCACCTGGGCCAAGCAGTGCTTCTCAGGGAGTCCCACATTCGATCTCCTGGACGAGGGGTTGTTTCAAGGCTACCTGCGTGACCCAAGGCTTTTTGGCCGTGAGCTATTGCAGTTTCAACCGGGCCAGTGGGTCGTGGTGGACGAGGTCCAGCGGATGCCGACCTTGCTGAACGAGGTGCACCGATTTATCGAAGGGCATGGATTGCGGTTCGTCCTCCTGGGCTCCAGTGCCCGCAAGCTCAAGCAGGCAGGGACCAATCTATTGGCAGGTCGTGCCCTCCGACGGATCATGTTTCCCCTGCTGCCTGGGGAATTGGGCCAGGATTTCGATCTGGACGAGGTCCTTCGCTTCGGGAGTCTTCCGATCATCTGGCAGGAGGACGCCAAGCAGGAAGTCCTCGATGCTTACGTGCAGATGTACCTCAAGCAGGAGATCCAGGCCGAGGCCCTGGTACGCAACCTGCCTGGGTTCTCTCGCTTCCTGCCCGTGGCCGCCCTGTTCCATGGACAGGTGCTCAACGTGACGGGCCTGGCGCGTGACGCCGGCGTGGCCCGGACCACGGTGACGGGGTACCTGGACATCCTCGCGGACACTCACCTGGCGTGGCTCCTGCCGGCCTACGAAGGCAGGCTGCGGGTCAAAGAACGCAAACACCCCAAGCTCTATTGGGTCGATCCGGGTGTGGTTCGTGCAGTCAAACGGGAATTCCACCCACCCAGTGAGCTGGAACGTGGGCCGTTGCTCGAAGGTTGGGTGGCCACGGTGCTGAAGGCGTACGGGGAACCCGGCTGTGGCGTGGGACTCCAGCACGACGGCCTGTTCTATTGGGCCCCGGCCCAAGGAGGCACCGAGGTGGATTTCCTCGTCCAGCGGGGCAAGGAATTTCTGGCCATCGAGGTCAAGGCCAAGGAAACCCTGTCTCCACGGGACTTCAAGGGCCTTCAGACGATTGTGGAACTCGATGCCGTGCGCAGGCGGATCATGGTATTCCTTGGACAGCGGCCCTTCAAGACGGAAGACGGGATCGAAGCCTTGCCCGTCCAGGAGTTCTTGGGCGAAATCGAGGCTCAGAGGATCTGAATAGGTGGACGTCCGAGATCGATGACTCTGGCAATTCCTGGCCAGTCCGCGGACCTTTGAGCGTATGGGTTGCTGCGATGACGGCTGAATTATGCGGACGAGGGGTGGCTGAGCCGTCAGTTTGTACACCGGCCGATTCCCTTGGAACCGTACTGGAGTAGGTGTTTTATGAAGAAACCATGTAATATATCGTTGGCAAAAAGGGAGGAAAACATGACAGAACGGCAAAAATGGCCTGTTCCCTTCGTTCTCATCCGACGAGACGCCGCCATGCGTGATGGGGAGGTTGCCGGTCAGCCGAATAAGCTGCGGATACCTGGAAACAACGGGAGAAAAATCCTCGCCACAGAAGTCGTCCCACAGTTTGGGGAAAAAGAGATTTGTGATCCTCTGTGGCATGTGCCCTATGTCTTGCCGACCGGCGAAGGCGGCGTCGAGATTGCCACCTTCACCGAATTTGCCGGTCAGGACCGTCACAAACACGAAACGGGCCTTGAAACTTACACTGTTCTCAAAGGGACTATGGAAATCTACATCAATGACGCCGGTCCCTATCCAGTGCACGAGATGGAGGAAATTGTCATACTTCCGTGCACCGTTCATGAGGTCGTTGAGAATATCCCGAATCAGAAGAATAGCGGCGTGGAGTTCGCGCTGCTTGTAAGGGTTCATTCGATCAACTGCCTCGGTGGCGTGGACAAATTGCGTTTCCGTTAACCACCGGCTCTGCCGGTGAGCATTCACAAGGCTCTGCCGTTTCGTGCGTGTTTTTGGGTAGGTAGTTCCCCTTGAGGAAGGCCCCGCCGGGCCCAGGAGAACTACCATGAAAGAACGGC
>JAPLMX010000027.1 GCA_026386805.1 Phycisphaerae bacterium
CCGGAGGATACGAAGCAGGAGTGGATCGAGCTGTTCAACCGGGGCACGGAGTCCGTCAACCTGACCGGTTGGGGATTCAATGACGGTGTGGACTTCGTTTTCCCGAATGTGACTTTGGCGGCGGGAAAGTACCTTGTGGTCGCGGCCGATGTGGCCGTCTTCACGGCCAAACACCCCGGCGTGACCAACGTGGTAGGCGGCTGGACGGGGTGGCTCCGTGACTCCGGCGAGACGCTGGCGCTGGTCGATAGCGCAGGAGTCGTGGTGAACACCGTTCGGTACGCTCATCAGGGCGATTGGGGTGTGCGCGAGCTTGGACCTGTTAGCTCCGGCCACCGGGGCTGGCAGTGGTCCACCGTCTCCGACGGCGGCGGCAAGTCGCTGGAGCTGATCAATGCGTCTTTGCCCAACGATCTTGGGCAGAACTGGGCGGTTAGTGTCGTCGACGGCGGGACGCCAGGAAAGGCCAATTCCGTCGCCGCCGGGAACATTGCCCCGATGATTCTGGATGTCGCCCATCAGCCCATCATCCCCAGGTCCGTCGATCCGGTCACGGTCGCGGCTCGTATCCTCGACGAGCAGACGACCGGTCTGGTCGTGACGCTTCGCTATCGGCTCGACAGTTCCACCTACGCCAACACGAATTCGTACCCACAGTTCAATGCCGCCAGCTACCTCAGCGTGCCGATGGTCGATGATGGTGCGCATGGGGACGGGCAGGCCAGCGATGGTGTCTTCGGCGGCGCCATTGGGGCCCAGCAGAACGGGAAAATTGTCGAATTCTATATTGAAGCCAAGGATTCCACCGGCAAGGCCCGCACGTGGCCCGCTCCCAGCCTGGTTGATGGCGTGGCTCAGCAAGTGACGAACGCCCTCTACCAGGTGGACAACTCCTACAATCCCGTATGGACACCCGGCAGCCAGCCGGTCTACTACGTCATCATGACGGAAATGGAACGGGCCCGGCTGGCGTATATCGGCAACCACAGCAATTTGTCGGGACCCGATGCCCAGATGAACGCCACATTCATCAGCGTCGATGGGACGGGCCTGCAGTTGCGCTACAACACGGGGGCGCGCAATCGCGGCCACGGGACCCGCAATGGCCCGCCCAACAATCAGCATGTCGCCTTCGCGGAGGACCGCCTGTGGAATGGCCGCGGCGCGATCAGTTTCAACTGCCGGAACACGCACGACCAAGTGCTGGGCAGCGCGATCTTCCGCATGGCGGGCCTTGTCGCCGCGTACAACACGCCCGTGCAACTGCGGGTCAACGGCACCAATCTGGCCACCACCGGCAGTCCCATGTATGGCGTCTACGGCCGCCTCGACGCGGTGGACAGCTTCATGGTCAAGCAGCAGTTTCCGAGCGATCCCGACGGCAATTTCTATACGTGTTTCCGCGACAACGGGGAGGCCGATTTACGGTACCTGGGGACCAATCCCAATTCGTACCGCCCGAGCTACTTCAAAGGGACCAACGCGTCGCAGGATGACTGGTCCGACCTCATTCATTTGGTGGACGTGCTGAATAATGCCCCCGAGGCCACCTATTTTCAGGACGTCGGCAAGGTACTCAACGTTTCTCAGTGGCTGCGGTACGTCGCCCTGGACTCCCTGTTGATGAACAATGAGACCGGATTGAACGGGGGCATCGGGGACGACTATTTCATGTACCGTGGCGTGATCGATCCTCGCTTCGTCCTCTTTCCCCACGACCTCGACACGATTCTCGATACGGGAGGCAGTGTCAGCGCGAGCATTTTCTCCATCGTCAGGGGCGGCGGCAGCTACAATGGCGTCGACGGACTGAAGCGTTTCTTCAGTCATCCGGAGGTCATTCCCCGCTACTACCAGGCCATGCTGGACCTGATGAACGAGTTCTTCAACCCGGAGACACTCGACCCGTTGATCGATCGGGTTTTGGGCGGATTTGCCCCGGCGGATCGGATCAGCGCCATGAAACAACGCGTCCGACAGCGAATCACCGCCGTGTTGGCCCAGATCCCCCAAGGGCTGACCGTCAGTGGTACTCGGATCTCGGGCACGACGTACCTGCCCAGCGTGAACTCGACGGTCGACTTGTCCGGAAAGGCCCATGCCGGCAAAACTCGCTCGGTCCTCGTGAACGGCCGGCCGGCCGTCTGGTCGCCGATCGATGCCAGTTGGTCCCTGGCCCGTGTGCCCGTGAATCCCGGCGTTACCCGGGTTGTCATTCAAGCCTTGGATGCCGCCGGCCAGGAGATCGATCGTTGCAGCGCCGATGTCTGGTGCGATGCCCGCCCCTTGGTCACCAAGGCAGGAGGGACTCTGAATGCCGATGAAGTCTGGACGGCGGCCAACGGCCCCTATCGCGTGACGGGCAGCATCACCATTCCCGCCGGGCGGACCTTGACCGTCGAGCCCGGTACTACGGTCTTCCCGGATGCGAGTTGCGGATTCATTGTTCACGGCCGTCTCGTAGTCCGAGGCGCCGAGTACCAGCGGATTCGCTTCACCCGCCTGCCGGGTATGGCGACGCAATGGGCCGGCTTCCAGTTCCCCGACACCAGGGAGGACAATGTCATTGCCTATGCGGACTTGGGGTTCGGCGGCTCCCGCTCCGAGTGGATCACCACGGGCAACCGCAACGCCAACGTGGTCGGTCCCACGGCCCGGCTGACCATTGACCACGTGACGTTCAGCGGCTCCGACACGCAGTACTTCAGCATCTGGGACCCGCAGATCATCATTCGCAACAGCGTCTTTGCCGACCTGGGCACCCATTACCAGTGCATGGTCGAGCGTATGCCCGCCGACGGCTGGTTCCTCGTCGAGGGCAATCTCTTCGGGCACACGCACGGCGACACGGACATCCTTCACCTCAACTCCGTCAGTGTCAAAGGCGGCCCGGTCGCCCAGATCATCGACAACGTCTTCACTGGTGGCGGCGACGACCTCGTCGACGACAACGAGACCGACACGTACATTGAAGGCAACCTCTTCATGCACGCCAACGTCGGCAACACCGGCCGCAGCGCCTCGGCCGCCGTCACCACGGGTCCCGGGGGCGGTTCCGCCAGCGCTAATAACCTGGACACCCAGCAACTGACCATCGTGCGGAACATCTTCTACCATAACGACTATGGCATCCTCTGTAAGACGGGCGGTTCCGCCCGGATCTACGCCAACGTGTTCATCCAGAATGCCGGCGCCCTTCTCTTTGATGAGCCGACGCGCACGGACTCCGGTCCCGGCCGGGCCGCCTACGTCGATAGTTGCATCTTCTGGAATAGCGGTCCGGAGGTGGATGGCACCTCGATCGACAACGGCACCGGCACCTTCGTGAACCGCCAGAACACGCAACTCGTCGTCAACAACTCCCTCGTCGGCAGTGAGTTCTCCACCCTGGGTACAGGCAACATCGATGCCGACCCGATCCTGGTCGGTGCGGATCGCGACGTTCATGTCGATGCGAATCTGCCCTGCTTCAGCACCGGTTTCCCGGGATTCGCTGCCGGCGGCTACCTTCTCAAAGGCATGGTTCCCGACGTCCACTTGCAGCCTGAATCGGCCGCCCGGGGCGCCGGCCCCAACGGCGTGGACATGGGGGCGATGATCCCATCCGGGGCCTCGATTTCGGGCGAGCCGGCGCTGGTGACGTGGCGGACCAGTGCCACGCTGACGGTGGGCGGGCCGGACCTTGTCGCCTACAAGTATCGCGTCAACAGCGGGCCGTGGAGTGCGGAAGTGGTCCGGCCGGAGGCGGGTCTGTCCGTCAATCCCAAGCCGTTGCCGCCGATTGTGCTGACGAGTCTCCAGAATGGGCAATCCTATACGATTTATGTCATCGGCAAGGACTCGACCGGCTTGTGGCAGAGCGAAAACAGCCCGACGGTTTCGCGCACCTGGAGGGTCGATGCTTCCTACCGGCGGCTCGTCATCAACGAAGTCCTGGCGGTCAATACGTCGGCTCTCCAGCACGACAGTGCTTTCCCGGACCTGGTGGAGCTGTACTACGATGGTCCGACGGCACTGAGCCTGTCCGGAATGAGCATGAGCGACGATCCCACGCAGCCGGCCCAGTTCGTATTTGGGCCCGATGCGACGATCAACCCGGGCCAGTATCTGGTCCTGTACGCGGACACCGCGGCCTCGGGTGCCGATCTGCATCTGGGGTTCGGCCTTAGCGCGGACGGTGATGCCGTCTATCTGTATGACCGCTCGGGCGTGCTGGTCGATTCGGTCGTGTTCGGCCAGCAACTGGCCGATCTGTCCATCGGCCGGGTTGGTCCCCTGGGGCAGTGGCGCTTGACCGTTCCGACGTTCGGCCAGGCCAACGTCGCGTATCCGCTCGGCGATTCGCGCACCGTCAAAATCAACGAGTGGCTCGCCGGCAGCGACGTCCTGTTCGCCTCCGACTTCATCGAGATCTACAATCCGAATCCGGACCCCGTGGACCTGGGCGGCATGTATCTGACGGACAATCCTGCGACTCAGCCGCGAAAGCAAGAGATTCGGCCGCTCAGTTTCGTCGCGGGTCGCGGTTACGGAGTATTCTGGGCGGACGGCACCGATGCCCCCAGTCACGTCAACTTCCACCTGTCCGTCGATGGGGAGATCATCGGTCTGTTCGATGCGCAGGTAGGGGAGATCGACAAGATCTTCTATGGCCCCCAGACCACGGATTTCTCCGAAGGCCGGGTGCCCAACGGCTTGGCGAGCCTCGCAATTACGCCCGTGCCGACGCCCGGACAGGCGAATCCCCAGGCGAAGAAGACAACCACGGGCACGATGGCCCTGGTGCAGGAGCAAGCGACCAAAAGGGTGCTCGTTCCCACGGCGGCCATTAGTGACGATTGGAAGGGCGGCAAGACGTTCAATGACTCGGCTTGGCTGCTCGGCACGGGCGCCCCAGGCGGGGTCGGCTACGAAGCGGACAAAGGCTACGAGACGTTGATCACGCTTGACACCAAGGTCCAGATGTACGGCACCGGCAAGAACAACTCGTGCTACATTCGCATTCCCTTCACGGTCGAGGCCGGCACTCTGGGCAACATCAGCCAACTGCTGCTCAAGATGCGCTATGATGATGGCTTCGTCGCCTACCTCAACGGCAAGGAAGTCGCCCGACAGAACTTCACGGGCACCCCGGCCTGGAACTCACACGCCGACAGTACAGGCGCGGAGGCCAACACCCAGGATTTCGATGAGTACATCGACATCTCCCAGTACAAAGGCGAGTTGAAGGTGGGGGCCAATATCCTGGCTATTCATGGCATGAACAGCTCCAACACCAGCTCGGACTTCTTGATTAGTGCGGCCCTCGACGCCATTTCCGTGCAGGTGGAAGGCGACAGTGGTTTCGAGGAGGACTTGAGGCTGCTGGATGGCCTGCGCATCACGGAGATCATGTATCATGCGTCCAAAGGCAGCAGTTATGACTACATCGAGCTGGAGAATACTCTCGATGAAGTGCTCGACGTCACCGGGGTGCGGTTCGATAACGGGATCGGCTTCACGTTCCCTGCGATGACGTTGCAGCCGGGCGAATACGTGGTGGTCGTCCCCGATCTGGCGGCGTTTCGCTCGGTCTACGGCACATCGCCCAAGGTCGTGGGCCAGTACACGGGCAACTTGAGCAACGCCGGGGAGAAGATCGTGCTGCTGCTGCCGTCTCCTCTGGAGGCGGCGATCCTTCGATTTGATTACAGCAACACCTGGTATCCGGCCACGGACGGAGGCGGCAAGTCCCTGACGATTCAGGACCCCGCCGCCCCGCCCGCGACCTGGAAGGATGCCGAGAGCTGGCGCGCGTCCGACCCCACGCCGGGCCGACCGTGATGGCTAGGGGAGAAGAGCAAGAAGAGTCTGAAGAGTGTGAAGGGAGAATGTCCTGCCCTTCTGCTCTTTCGTCCCTTCTCACTTTCTCACTTTTGAGACTCTTCACACCCTTGCCACGTCAGTTCTTGGCGTACATCACAGTCGGCTGGATGCCGTTGTCAGGGCTCAGCCTTGTGCAGGAGTCCAACGCGGCCACGATGGTCTGTGGCTCGGAGGCGCTGACGGTATAGACTTCGCCGCCCGTCTGTTTGTACGTCTCGGCGAACTGCTCCCAGTTTTGCTTATACTGGGCGTAGGCTCTCTGCTTGGAGACTTCTTTCGCATTCAGGTTGGCAACCTCCGCGGGATTCCAGTACTTGATCAGGAGGTTGCGATCCTTCACGAAGACATCGACGCTGACGAGTTGGTCATCGATTCTCAATATCCGGTCAATGCTCACGGAGGCGAAGCCTCTGGCGCGGAGGCGCTGGCGGATGACGTCCATTCCATCTGTTCGGCACGTCCCAGGGCGGGGTTGTGCCGGCCTGGAGACGTTCTGTGCGCTGTGGCGCACGGGCTGAGGTGCACGTACAACGTATGCGGCCGGCCGGCAATGGACGCCGAAGAGGGGGAATCCGTAGTCCGCATACCCTCCGGAGTAGACGCCATAGCCCGCGACCAGGCCCGAGTTGTAGTAGCTCAAGGCATAGGGCGTGTACTCAACGCCGCAGGGGACGAGACCGGAATGGTAGTAACTCAGTGCATACGGGGAGTAATGGACTCCGCCGTAACCGTAACCATAGGCTTGGGTGATGCCTGGCATGAAGGCCAACACCACCGCGCAGAGTAAAATCCTTTTCATTTGGGTCTCCTTTCCTTAGGAAGATCACTTCTCCTTCGTTCGGGCCTCCGAAACGCGAAAGAATGCGTTTGGGGACCTCATCCCCTCCTCCCAAGTACTCAGGAACCCTCCCCCCTTCTGGATTTGCGATTTATGATTTTTGACTGTTGATTCGGGAGCTCTTGCCTGCGAAGCCGGAATCACAAATCATAAATCAAAAGTCAGCATTACCCTCCTTTCTGTGCTTGATGCGGCCCTGAACCTCCTTGTTTTACCAGGGTCCGCAGATTCACATTTTCTACACCCTGGTTTTGGGTATTATCGACCCTTGATGGAACGCGACTTTAGACAATCTGAAATCATCCGCATACCAGTCCTGTTATAGGACTCTGCTGTCCAGTACGTCAGGACGCTGGAGCGGTTCGATTGGATGCCTGGGTAGCGACTGTGTTGAGAGTCAAGCCATCTTTGGATTCCACAGTTGAGTATTTTTGATCATGGTATTGAGGATGGTCAGCAGCTTTCGCATAGGGGCCACCAGAGCGGTCATCTTCGCTTTGCCCTGGTCCACCAGCCGCTGGTAGAAGCGGCGGATCACGGGATTGCAGCGAATCACCGTCAGCATGGGCAGGTACAGGGCGTTGCGGACCCGGCCCCGCCCTCCCCCGGTGGGGCGTTTGCCCCGGAACTGCCCGCTATCACGATTCATCGGCGCCAGTCCCACCAGCGTGGCAATTGCGCGACGATTGGCGCGTCCGAGTTCCGGCAATTCGGTGACCAGCAGCGCGGCGGTGGCCGTGGCGATGCCGGCGGATCCTGGGGGCCACCGTCGGATCGGCCGCATGCTCCAGGCGATGGCGTTCGGCCACGGGCATCGCGACGCGCTGGCGTTTGCGGGCGAGCCAGGCCGTCCGCGGGCGGGCCGGCGCGTCCGGCAGTTCTCGCACCCGGACCCGGGGGCTCTGGGCGAACTCGGCGAGGACCCGGGCATCGATCTGATCGGTCTTGGCCAGCCGGCCCTGCGCGCGGGCGTAGTCCCGCACGCGGCGTGGATTGACCACGATCACTGGCAGAGCCGCCGCCTGCAGCCGTTCGGCCCGGCGCAGCCGCCACGCGAGGCCGACGATCCGCTCCGCCAGCATGGACTCCATCGGTCCCGCCGGGGCCAACTCCTCCAGCATCTGGTCCCGGTAGAGTTCAAACTCCCCGGGGTCCTCCCCTTTGATGACCACCTCCTGCGCCAGCAGGCCGTGCCTGACGGCATTCTGCGCGACGGCGGCTTTGCCTTCCGGCGTACGGGGACCGGTCGACTTTTGGGCGTTGGTACGATTGGCAGACACTTGGGCGGCACTGGTCATGGTGATCCCTCCAAATGCAAGACTGACCATTTACCCTGGACGATCGGCGGCCCACGCGGGCCGCATGGTCTACAGGGTACAACCACCATATGCGAATGTCAATAACAATATCTCCACAAAATGAAATTGTTTGGTTGTTCCTAAACCATTGTCCCACCGGGACTAACGCACCGCGACGGAAGAATGTAGCCCAGCCTTGTCCTTCCCGCGTAGGCGGGAACCCAGCTTCTTCCACCACGGAGACACGGAGAACGCAGCGCGGCCTCCGGCCGCAACCCAAAACCAGTTGTCCGCAGATTTCGCCGATGGGCGCAGATTTTCGAAGAAAGGGCAAAGGGGAAATCAGAGAGACAACGGCCAGCGTTAGGCCTCCTTC
>JAPLMX010000068.1 GCA_026386805.1 Phycisphaerae bacterium
AACGGCGACGCCCCTCCGCCAGGAGCCGGTGATGGCGTGCCTCGATACGACCATTTTGATCGATTTGGGCGGGAGAACCTCTCCGCGAAAAGAGCAGGCGGCCCGGAAGATCGAGGAATTGGCCGCGAAAGGGCAGACGATAGTTACCACTCGTTTCAACGTTGCCGAGCTCTACGTCGGCATCTCGCGATCCCACCACCGTCTTCAAGTTCCTCTCGGCCCTCAAGGTCCAAGGCATCGACTTGAAGCCGCTTCTGGGCAAACTGGGCATCAGCCTTGATGAGCTGGAGCACATGCTGACGCAAAAGCCGGCGGAGGTGCAGCCAGTCGAAGTCAAACCGGCCGCTAAGGGGAAACCGCCGCTGCCCACGGTAGAGGAGTCATAGGCGAATTCTGAGGGTGCGGCTGTCTGAGTCCGCGCCGAAAGGACAGGGCCATGTCCGAGTCTGGAGGCAGCACGAACGTGTACGAAGCGAGGCCGAAGGCCCATCCGGAGGCGGTCGTGGTCTACTGCGGCGATCCGCGGCTCCAGACGGCGTTCGAGCCTTTCATCGAGAAAGAACTCGGGCTGCACAAGGGGCAGTTCATTCCTCTGGTCGTCGGGGGTGGAGCGGGCGTGCTCGCGAACCCCGAAAGGCTGCCGAAGGAGTTCAAGTTCATGAAGGACCGGTTTGAATTGATCCACCGGGCCTTCCCTTCCGTCAAACGGGCCGTGCTGATCAACCATGAGGACTGCATCTACTACCGGCTGCTCGCGGAGAAGATTCCGGGCTTTCTCACGGACCCCGCGTCGAAGCTCCGGGATCGCCCCGGCGAAGATCTGGACCGAATCGCAGGAGTGTTCGACCGCCTTCTCTCCCATCTGGGCCTCAGAGCCGAGCTCTACTACGGCAAATTCACCGACGCGGACCACACCAAAGTGGCATTCGATCGCGCACTTGTCTGAGACCGCGTTTGCAGTGACGCCGTAAGGCGTTTGTGTCGCGGCCATCTTGGCCGCGTCTTGCTCAGAATCCCCGGAATCACGCCCAGCCAGCCCCAATCGCCAAAATTCTCGTTATCGCGGGATCTCAGAGCGTTAACAAACCGCTCGGTTTGGGAACACCGACCGGATCGGGTCTATCATAGCGATTTACAGGGATTTGAAATTGACGCGGACAAGGCCCATTGGCTATACTAATAGGACAGTAATGCCGTAGAAAGTCAGTAGCCCATGTACCGGCGGCCAAGTCGCTGCCTTTGCCTGGAGTCGGGGGGATGGAGGACCAGAAATGGTATCAGTCCGATTTCCCCGAACCCTGCGGACAATTCCTTTCCTGATCGTAGTCTGCCTTCTCGGCTTACCCGTCTATGCCAAATACAGCGGCGGGACAGGAGAGCCGAACGACCCGTACCAGATCGCCACGGCCGCCGACCTGATCGCCTTGGGGAATGAACCCAACGACTACGACAAGCACTTCCTCCTGACCGCCGACATCGACTTGGACCCCAACCTCCCCGGCCGAAAGGTCTTCGACAAGGCGGTCATCGCGCCCAGTGTCAACGAAATGAACGAGTGGTGGAACTTTGATGGAACTGCTTTCTACGGCGTCTTTGACGGCAATGGTCATACGATCTCGCATCTGACGATCACTGGGAAGGGCTATCTGGGGCTTTTGGGCTGGCTGGAGGGCAAGGTCAGGAACCTGGGCGTCGTGGATGTCAATGTTGCCGGTTCAGGGTCCTACGTCGGCGGCCTGGTGGGGCGGAACTGGTTTGGTGAAGTGACCCAGTGCTACAGCACCGGTGCGGTCAGTGGAGAAGACGAGGTCGGTGGACTGGTTGGAGGAACCTACCATAGTGAGATCAGCAACTGCTATTCTGTGGCAAGCGTCTCGGGATGTAATGGCGTCGGAGGTCTTGTCGGATCAGGCTACGAGGGCGAATCGAATTGGCTCATCCCATGGGGTCTTTCTCACTGTTACTCAGCGGGGTCGGTTGTGGGAGAAAAGGAAGTTGGAGGCCTTTTGGGACACTTCCACACCGCTGAGGGCTGGCTGCCTATCTTCGATGGTCTCTGGGACATCGAGATTTCAGGCCAGGCCACCAGTGCAGCCGGCACGGGCAAGACCACGGTGGAGATGCAGACGGCCAAGACGTTCCTGGATGCCGGCTGGGACTTCGTGGGCGAGACGGCCAACGGGACGGAGGACATCTGGTGGATTGACGAAGGCAAGGACCATCCGCGCCTGTGGTGGGAGTTGAATGAAGAGGCTAAACAGAATCCATAACGAACTGATTCGCACAAGACAACCGGAGGCAGAACCATGAAGACCTTGTCCGCCCTACTGCTGATGTGTCTGTTCATCGCATCCGCTCACGCCAAATACAGCGGTGGCACAGGCGAGCCGAACGACCCGTACCAGACCTCTGCGGCTTCTGATGATGCAAAGGCCTTCGACGCGTTTGCCGGGTGGCTGCGCCGATTCGAGGCTGGCGCGGCGGAGCGACGCGCGGAAGATGGGTGTGTGACGATCGCGGCCTCAACCACGCCGGTGTCACGGGACTTGCTGGCAGAAGGGGCGAATCTGGCCGCTGCCCGCCGAACCGCCATGCTTCAGTTGATGCGTGAGAACCCGCGGCTTGCGCTCCATCGGGCACTGCGGTGGGACGAGCATGTGATTTTGCCGCCGAAAATCCGGGATCTCGTTGAGGAGCCGTTCAGCGAGATGGGCGATCTGGATGTTGTGCCGGACTGCCGGCCGTTGTCCGAGCGGCAGGGCCTCTGGCAGACGCATCGCGTCACGATGCGCGGCCGGACCTTTGACGCCTTCGTATACGGGCGTCGGCAGGGCATGAGTTCGAAGCGCGGCGTACCCTTGCAGGGCATCCTCTTGGACGGCCAGGCGGTCCTCTGGGAAAGCCCGGTCATGCCCCTTGCACCCGAGACCCTCGCCCTAGTGCGCGAGCTGTTCCCAGACGGCAACGCCCGTGACCGCTCGTGGTGGAGCGGCCAGGCGCTTGGCCGTGAGGCCTGTGTCGCGCTGTGCGGCGGCAAGCTCTACCATTTCGGCTCGGAAGAAGAGGTGCAGGCGCTGGCCCGCGTGATGGCCGAGGCCGAGGGCCTCCCGGGACCGAATACAGTGCTTCATGCCTTCGTTGCTGCGGCCGGACCGGACGGGTTCGATGGCGGCGTCTTCGAGCGTGTCGCCGCGACCGCGGCCTCGGCCTGGACCGAGACGCCCAAGAGGGTGCTCGCCCTGCGCCTCGACTACACCCCGGCGCAAGGGACGCCGTTCACCCAGCAAGAACTCCAGACGCAGTTGCTCACCTCCTCAGACGTCATCCGCGATATGTCCTATGGCAAGACGTGGCTTGTGCCCACTGTGACGCCCACGGTGCTGGTCCTGCCCGGCTCGAGAGAGTATTATCAAGGTGTGGTGGATTGCGCCTCGGATGCGCAGGCCGCCGCCGTGGCTGGGGGCTATAACCTCGACGACTATGACATCTACCTCTATTCATTCCCTACTTCGCAGGGCTCTCCAACTAGGGCGATCGGCTCGAACATGTATCTCAATGGCCGGGTATCACCCTCCGCCATCGTGCACGAGTTGGGTCACAGCTATGGGCTGGGTGCCCACGCCAACTCATGGCTGGACACCACGGGCAGCGGCCTCCTGGGCCACAGGCGTCCTGACCTCATGGGCGAACTCATCGAGGAGGAGAACTACGGCGATGTCTTCGACCTTATGGGGACCGATTCACGTGCCGTTGCGGGGGGGACGCCGGTCTGGCCCAACGGCCACTACAGCATGTCCATGAAGGCGTACCTGAACTGGATTGAGGCCTCCGATATCACAACCGTGGTCAGTTCCGGCCGGTATCGCATCTACCGGTTTGACCACAAGGATGCACGTTCCGTGCCGGGCCATGCCCTGGCACTCAAGGTAGACCTGTGCGCATACGGACAGTTGTGGGTGGGCTTTCGCCGGAACTTCATCAAGAACGCCTCGCTGTCCTCCGGGGCTTATATCGTCTGGACGCCGATCAACATGCAGGGGCGGTACGCAGGCCTGCACCGCCTGCTTGACACGACGCCCTCGTCCGCAGTGGACAAGAAGCAAGATATGGACAGGGAAGATGCCGCCTTGGCGCCGAACAAATCCTACACCGATCCATCCGGGACCGTAAAGATCACCAACCTCGGCTGGGGCGGCACTGCCCCCTTTGAGTACCTGGACCTTGAAGTGGCGCTGCTCAGCCCAAGTCCGGCGATTGAGTTGTTCACGGGTTTTGACCGCTTGACACGCGGATTGCAGGGCAGTTATGTGGACAGATATCTGGGGGAGCAGGCCGGGCAGGAGGACTGGCGGTCCGCACCGGCTGTCATGGTGGCCGGCACACGGGTGGATCCCAGTCTGTATTTCCCGACCAGCAACTGGGGTGCTCGTGGGCCCCTCCACCTGACGCAAGGCACCGATGCGGATTGGGACAGTTTCTCAGTGCAGTGGGATGGGGTCATCGTGGTCAACCGGCCGGTGCAAATAGCCACCCTTGGCATCGGTTGCACTGCCATGTGGATTGATCTGAACGGCGACGGCTCATTTGGCACGACCAGCCCGGAGTTTATCGACTCCGTGGGCTACGGGAGCACCCAGGGCGATCTCAGCGTAGGGATTCCGCTGGGCGCCTATCGCATTCGCATCCAGTACGCGGCGGATGTCGGAGAGAACTCCTTCTCGCTGGCTTCCAACGAGGTGAAATTTGCGGTGTGCACCAGTGGCGACCTGACCACCACCGGTCTAAATGCCAGTTACGTCAACAAGAGCCTCCGCAGCTACGGCGTGCAGGATGACTGGCGTTTGTCCCAGACCGTCTCCGGGAGCCGGATTGAATTCTTCCCTGGATACACCTCCACTGGCTGGGGCAATCGTGCGGCCGTGGGCATTACCGGCGGCAGCGACGCGAATTGGGACAATTTCTCCGTGCAGTGGGATGGATACCTGCATGTCTTCCAGCCCATGCGATTCGACACGATCAGCATGGACGGCAGCCGTATGTGGATCGATCTGAACGGCGACGGGCTGTTTGCCCAGACTGGTTCCGAGTGCATCAACAACCACTGGGGCCGACAGCAGAATTGGATCGTAGGGCCGCTCTCCACCACCGTGGCCCCCGGCACCTACCGGCTTCGCATCCAATACGAAAATGCAGACGGCAAGAACCGTTTCGTCCTAGCCGGCGTGCCCGCTGAATAGCCGCTGGTAGGCGGCAACGCTGGCGCTTTTATGTTCTGCCGCTGCAGCACCGGCGCGGTCGGACGCGTGGGCGGCGGCTTGGTGGGAATCCTGGGAAGTGGAGGCGTCGTGACGGAGTGTTTCTGGGACGTCCAGACCTCAGGCCAAGCAAAGAGTGCCGGCGGAACGGGCAAGACCACGGCCGAGATGCAGACGGCCAAGACGTTCCTCAATGCCGGCTGGGACTTCGTGGGTGAGACGGCTAACGGCACCGAGGACACCTGGTGGATTCTCGAAGGGAAGGACTATCCGAAGCTGTGGTGGGAATTGACGGAGAAGAAGTCTGCGGTGACAGCAGGTGAATGACCTGGCGAGCGAATGCTATAAGGTAGTGCAACACTCAGAGCACTGGACGGGTTAAGGCCGTGATGACGGCCCCACGAGCCGGGGCTTGACTTTGGGGGGAACTGCTGCTACTGTAAGATACTGATGTGACTTCTTCGATATCAGAAAGGAGCGGTGGCCGATGTCGCGACACGTGACCCGTCGTGCGTTTCTCCGTAGTGTGGCTTGGACCGGCACCGGTCTGGTTATTCTGTCCGATCCGCGGTCGGTGCGCGGCGTGCCGGCCAATGAGAAGCTGAACATCGCCGGGATCGGAATCGCCGGACGCGGGGGAGACGATATCCAGGGCGTGGCGAGCGAGAACCTTGTCGCGCTGTGCGACGTCGATGACGCCCACGCGGCCAAGACCTTCGAGAAGTTCCCGGCGGCCAAGCGGTACAAGGACTTTCGCAAGATGCTGGACGAGGTTCATAGCCGGATCGACGCGGTGGTCGTCGGCACGCCGGACCATACCCACGCCCCGGCGGCCGTCATGGCCATGAAGCTTGGCAAGCACTGCTACTGTGAGAAGCCGCTCGCCCACACGGTGTACGAGGCCCGGGTCATGGCGGAGGTCGCCCGGGACCAGAAGCTCGTCACGCAGATGGGCACCCAGATTCACGCCGAGAACAACTACCGCCGGGTGGTGGAGCTCGTGCAGACCGGGGCCATCGGCCCAATCGGCGAGGTCCACGTGTGGATGGGCGCCAACGTCAAAGGCCCGGCCAAACCGACCGACATGTCGCAGCCCGGCGCTCCGAAAGACCAGCCGCCTGTGCCTGCCACGCTCGATTGGGACCTGTGGCTGGGACCGGCCGCGTATCGGTCCTACAGTCCGGCCTATGCCCCGTTCCAGTGGCGCTACTGGTGGAACTTTGCGAACGGCCAGCTCGGCGATTTCTTCTGCCACTATTGCGACCTGGCGTTCTGGGCCTTGAAACTGCGGTATCCGACCACCATCGAGGCCGAAGGGCCGGTCCACCCGGAGAGTGCGGCCAAGTGGACCATCGCCCGGCAGGAGTACCCCGCCCGCGGCGACCTGCCCCCCGTGACGCTCACCTGGTACAACGGCGGCGGCTATCCCGCGTTTCTGCGAGAGCGCAACATTCCCACGTGGGGCAGTGCGGTCCTGTTCCTCGGGTCCCAGGGCATGCTGATTGCCGACTACGGAAAGCATCAACTGCTGCCGGAGGAGAAGTTCGTGGATTTCAAGCGGCCCGAACCCTTCATCCCGGACTCCATCGGCCATCACCAGGAATGGATCAAGGCCTGCAAAACCGGCGGCCCGACCACCTGCAACTTCGATTACTCAGGCGCCCTGACCGAAGCGGCGCTGCTGTGCAACGTCGCGCTGCGAACGGGCCAGAAGCTCGCGTGGGACCCCAAGAGTCTCAAAGCGGCCAACTGCCCGCAAGCGGATGCGTTCCTCCGGCGCGAATACCGCACAGGCTGGACGCTGTGAATTGATAATTGACGATTTAAGATTGATTATTGAGAGAAACAACCGGTGCCATGCTTACGCTCGCGTAAGCATGTTCCAAGCATGTGGTTGGGCATGTCTACGCAAGCGTAGACATGGCACCCGGCCATCTATCGATCCGTTCTGACCAGTTGGGGCAGGTGGCCGGCGAGGCCGACTCGGTCGTCTTTGACGAGCATGACGCCGTCTACACCTTCGATGCCCAGGATGTGTTCCAGGGCCGCATCCACGTCGTCAACGGTCTTGACGAGGTTGGCGGCCTGCGTGGCGGCGGCGTCGGCCAAGGCGGCGTCTTTCGCCACGATCGTGGCCAGGTCGCACTGGCCGAGACTCATCGAGTGGCCCATCTTGCCCGAGGACGAGCAGATCGAGATCGGCGTCTCGTGCGGCTGGACCGAAAACGCCAGCCGGTTGGCCAGCTTGGCGGTGCCCGTGCCGAGGGTGACGAGGACCGGCTCGACAGCTTTGAGGTAGATGTCGCCTCCATTATCCACGATGGCCTCCTGGGCTCCGGCGGCCAGCGCCGCCTCGGCGGCGATCTGCGCCATCGCGCCGGCGACGGCCGCCATGGGGCCGACCCCGGCCCGCCGGGCCGCCCACGCCATCCGCCGGGCGATCTCCGGGGCATCGGCCCGCAGATCGATCGGTTCGAGCGTGGTCTTGAACTCGGGGTCGTGGGCGATGTACTCTTCGAGAATCCGCCGCTGCCGGACGATTTCCGCTGTGACGATGTCGAACTTATCGCAGCAGACGCGGAGAACCGCCTCGTGGTGCGTGAAGGTGCGATAGGTGCGTTTGCGTGTGTCAGCCATAGGGTGGTGTCCTGTCATCCTGAGCGCAGCGAAGGATCTGGCCGGCGAATGGGAGGTTCCTCAAGTACGTGTGCCAGATCCTTCACTGCGCTTCGCTCCGTTCAGGATGACAAGACGCACGGACGACAGGGCCAGATCAGAAGGCCGAGGCACAGGCGTTGAAGGGGCAGACGCGGATGCAGGCCAGGCACTCGATGCACTCGGCTTCGTCGAACACCACCTGGCGCGTGGCCTGGTCGGCGAAGTGCAGGGCCTTGGTGGGGCAGCGGGGGAGGCACTGGCCGCAGTGCGTACAGCGATGCTCGTCCCAGGTCACGCCTTTGCCGGTCGTGTTGATCGTGACGTTGAACGTCCGCACGAAGTCCATCGCCCTCTGGATGTCCTGCTCCGTGCCGGTTACGTCAAGGACCAAGTAGCCCTCCTCCTCCGGCGTTACCTTCGCGCGGTAGATGTTGACGATCAGATTGTGGTCTTTCACCAAGTGATAGATGATCGGCTTCTCGCACTCACATTTCGGGAAGAACAGCATCAGCTTCTTCGTTACGGTTTGACTCATGTCGAATCCTCAAGTTTGAAGTGTGAAGTTTGATGGTTGATTTCAGATTTGCAGATCGAGAGTCATACTTCACACTTCAAACTGCCCACTTCTCACTTCTCTCTGATCACCAGCGGTTTCATCTTGGCATGGCGGGGCAGCGGGGCGATCGGGCGGCTCACCAGAAACTCGCCCCGGCGAATCTCGTCCGCCAGCCGGTTGGCGATTTCCAACGCCTTGCAGTAGGACGACAGGGAGCCGACGGCGACCTTCTTGCCCTCGATTTCTATCTCGCCGCTGCGCAACTCCTCGTAGTTGGCATAGCGGATCACCCGGCCGGTCTTTTGCGGGTAATCGACGCTGTAGTCGACCACGGGTGCGAGGATATCCCGGTCCCGGACGCACGTGCGCTGGAGGACCTCCTCGTTGAGGATCGGGATGGGCACCCCGACCCCGAGGGCCAGGGAAACGCCGTAGCCGCGCAGGCTCACGCCCCGTACGAATTCGGGCCGCATCTGCTTCATGTCGGCCGTCAGGGCCAGCGTCCCCGCCCCTTCCATCGGCACGCCGTTGCCGGTTCGCTCGCAGTCGCCGGCGTGCTGGGTCCCCTCGGCGTAGACATGCCCCTGGGCCCCCGCCAGCCAGACGCGCGTCCCCACGCCGATGGTCTCGTAGTACGGATCGTTCAACAGCGGCGACAACTGGCCCGCCGAGCAGTAGGTTGCGTTCTTGCGGCCTGGCTCCAGAATGCCCAGGTACGTATAGATCGTCCGATCCGAATCGTTGACGGCCACGTTGTAGTTCTGGTAGCAGTTCCGCGGGTTGACCATGATGGCCTGGTTGAGGTCGTGGATCGTGAAGTACGTGCGAATCTCGCGGCGCGGGTACTCGTCTGTCCCGTAGGAGAGGGCGAAGAGCTGGAGGGTCTTGCCTGCGACGAGGTCTTCGATCACGTGGCCGCCGCCGTAGCGGAACTCGCCGGGATAGTACATGTTCGCCGGGTCACCGTGGCGCAGTTGGGTCGCCCCGAGGTAGACGTCCACCGCCGCGATGCCCGCGTAGACGAGGACATCCTCGACCCACGCCTCGGACATGCGAATCTTGGGCTTGGAGTGCCCGAAGTTCAGGAAACATCCCGACGAGCACATCGGCCCGAAGGTGGCGGTCGTGACCACGTCCACCTCTTGGGCGGCCGCCGCAACGCCCTTCTTATCGACGTAGTCCATGATCTCGTCGGCGGTCAGCACGACGGCCTTGCCCGACTCGATTCGATCGTTGATTTGTTCGTAAGTCTTCATAGATTGGGGCATTCTGAAGGAGTTTGAAGTTGGAAGTGTGAAGTCGGAAGTAAGAACCGACCGGCTCGCACTGGAAGCTTCACACTTCACACTCGAAACTTGACTTCTATTTATTTGCCGCTCACATCCACACACACGAATTTGCCGGCGGCGTTACGGGCGTAGATCCGGCCGTTCGCCAGCACCGGCGAGGTCCAGCACTTGGTCTTGGGCAGAATCGGGGCGCGGGCGACGACGTTGAACTTTTGCGAGTCCGCCTTGGCGATCACCAACTCGCCCTTTTCGCTCGTGATGATCAGCCGGCCGTCGGCGCTCATCATGAGAGAGCCTTTGCCAAGACTCCCGTCCTTCCACTGCGCGCTGCCGTCCTGGAGCTTGATGCACTTGAAGACGTTCTCATCGAAGCCGTAGGCGAATCCGTCCCGGACGATGGGGCTGTTGATTTGCATGGCCATCGCCTTGTTCTCCCAGAGCTTCTTGGCCCCGGCGGCGTTGAACTCCAGCAGGGCGCAGCCATGCTTGTAGCCCGACGTGATGAGCATCTGATGGCCGATGACCACCGGGTCGGCGGCGTTGATCTCGTACATCGTCTTCCAGGGGTATTGCCACAATTGCCTGCCGTCGGTCTGCCGGACGGCGAAGAGCGTCACCTCGCTCATGATCGCCAGGCACGGCTGTCCGTCCATCTCGAACGGCACGGGCGTGGTATAGCCGCACTTGCCCTTGCCGTTTTGCCAGATCGGCTCGCCGGTGTCCTTGTTCAGGGCTAGGCCCGCTGCGCCCATATTGAGCAACAGCAGGTCGCCCGCGATCAATGCGGAGCTGGAGAAGTGCCACGTCGGCAGCTTGAAGCCCATGTCCTTGTCGAGCTGCTTGTGCCAGAGCACTTTGCCGGTCGCCGCGTCGAGGCAGAACAGGTCGCCGATCTTGCTGAGCGTGTAGACCTTGGCCCCGTCCACGGTGGGCGTCGAGAGGGAGCCGCCTTCATAGGAATTGGGCAGGAGCGGGCAAGGATAGGAATGCTTCCAGAGTTCCTGGCCCGTCTGGGCGTCGAAGCAATAGACCGTTTCGGTCTTCTTATCGCCGTTGCCCATGTTGTAGGCCCGTCCCCCGGCGACCGCGGTCGTGGCAAAGCCGATGCCGATCGATTTCTCCCAGAGCACCTTGGGTCCCCCAGGTCCCCAGTGGGAGTTCCAATCGGTCTCATTGCTGATGCCGTTATGGTTCGGCCCGCGATAGCAGGGCCAGTCGCCGCCCAAAGCGGATTGGCCCGTCATCACCAATGCCATCAAACCAGGCAGAACGACAGAAGCCACCCATCGTCGAACTAGCGCCATTCACATTCTCCTTATGTAGCAACTGATTGCCGTGTCCATCCACCGTAATACCCAGGGGCACATTGTAACCTCAAGGCCCGCCGTCTCAAAGAGCTTCATCGGCAATTGCCCGAAGCAACTCGTGGATGCTCTGGCGGACCGCCGGTGGCAGGAGCATGGGCACGTTTTGGAGGGCCGCTGTCTGGGCCTCCATGGCGAGGAGCGAGCCCAGGACGTCGGCGAAAGCGCGGGAGTCGGGTTTCACGAGGCTTTCGGGCTCCTTGCGGAGCCAGAGCCGGCCCTGGCGGCACGGCAGGTGTGCGGCCAGGATCCCGAAGCTGGCTGTGGGGGCGAGCACGATGTTCTCCACACTCAGGGCGCCGTGGCAGCGGTTCTGACGCATCAGCCGGCGGAGGATGGAAAGCAGTTGGCGAACCACGATGGCGATCACTGTAAATGCTTGGTCGGGCCGCTTTTGCAGCACGTAGCGCCACAGATCGCTCAAGGCGAAACAGGGAGGCAACGGCTCGACCAAGTAGGCGCTGCCGGCAACGACGAACAGGTCGGTGAACTGGGTGACGAACGGTTTCGTGAAATCCGGCGGCTCTTCACGAGTGACCAGAGGTCCGAGATCGATCAGGGATTGGGCCGGCCGGAATTTGTGCAGCAGAACCGGCTGGCCGTCCTCGTGACGCGTCGCGCGAAAGGATTGCGCCCCCGTGCATTCTCCCAGCTCGGCGGCCCTCTCGATCCCGAAATCGCAAAGCGTCGTGATGCTGACGACACGGGTTCCCAAACGCGGTATCTCGCGTTTGGGGTTCCCACTCCGTCTGTGCAAAGCCTTCAATCGCATACGCCAAGAAACCCGGAACCTCCTTCGATCCGCACATTCTTTCATCGGCCATGTCGAGGGTTTTCTTGAGCCGTGGGTCGGACTCTCGTATTTCAAGTTTCTTGGCGGACGATTCGGTTTTTGGCATCAACAGGAAGCACCTTGCCTACGCCTTACCAACAGAAGGTCATTAGTGACGAGTTTGGTATCTTGGCCGGCATTGCAGGACCACCGGTGGGGCCTGTCGGCGAAATCCTGCGGGAGGTTGAGTGCGATGACCCAGCGACGATGTGGAGCGTGTGAGTTCTTCAGGCCGGCCCATACTGCATAGAGAAGCCCACGTGGGGCCATTGCGTGAAGCTGGTCAAGGCCAAGCCCGATTGGGGTGGCGGGAAACTGCGGCCGTTATTCACCTGGGCGGACAATCACTGTGATGATTACCAGACACCGCAGGCGTCGTCGGTCCACGGGTCGCAGGGGGCGGCTGGATGCTGATGGCCCCGGGCGACGGAAGGCAGGAAAGAACGTAAGAAGGTCACAAGCTCCTTCCTTCTTACCTTCTCCCGTGCGGCTCCGATCAGGCGGTCATTGGGTGGGGAAGAGTGCTTGGATGCTGCGGTCCATCTCCTGATCGGTGGGATACGTAAACACCGTAGTCGTAAGGAGTTCCCACTGGGTGTCGCCGGACCTTTTTCGATAGAGTTCCGTCCGTTGGGGCAATCCCGTCGCGGGATCGATGTAGACCTTCCAGCCGTTGCGCAGGGATGAATTCCCGGCAGGCACGACCCAGGTCGTTTCATAGATGTCGAGGTTTCCCACGGTCTCCGTGCCGAGGTCGCCCGCCGAGGGATGCAGCTTGGCATCCGGGGAGACCCGCGTCAGGATGTCCCGCAGGCAATTGGCCATGAGGTCCTTGGCCCTGTAATACTCGGTCTCGCTCAGTCTGATCGGCGGACCGATCCCAACTCCCGGCTCGACCGTTCTTCTGCGGCGGCGGTCAAGGTCGTACACGACGCATTCCCGCTCCGTCTTGGTCACCAGCGTGTTCGACCGGCGGGCGATCAAGTACTCCCGCCCCAGTTCGGCATTGCGGTTCGTGCGGACGACGCGGATGCTCTGGACCTTGGCGAGGGCCTTGATCATGGCGCCGACATCGGTCCTCCCTGAAGCGGTTGGGGTATGGATCCACCAAAACGCGGGCAGAGTCACCAGGGCGACGGCGAGAACGACCGCTTTGGCCAGAACCTCCCAATGTGATGCATCGCGTTTGCGGGCCTGGGGCGACCCGGCGGCCGGTCCAAGCCCGGGCGTGGAGGCCGTCCGAGCCGTTTCCGAATCGCTGGCTTCGGCGGCTGAGCCGGACTCGCCGTGCAGGACCTGCACCTCAATCGGGTACGGATGAGGACTCGTGATCTGGTCGCCATCGCCCTCGGCGTCGCTCTGGGCGTGATATACGGTGATCGTGCCGGAATCCGCTCGCTCCAGAATCCCGTGCAGCGTGCGCTGCAGCGTCTGTACCTTCGCCCTGCATGCAGGGCAAGCGCGAATGTGGGCGGCGGCGGCCTTGTGCCGCTCGTCCGGCGGCACGCCGAACGGGACCACACAATCGAAAACGTCCGCCGTCGAGACGTCGTCGCAGGCAACTCCGGCGCCTTCGATGGAGACGGACCCCTGGACCGCCGCGGCGAAGAGGTCCCGCCCCTCGGGCTTCGCCTGACCTGGAGATCGCAAGGGCGAGACGGGGCCCCCCAACGCGGAATCATGCGTTGGGGACCCCGAGACACCCGCGCCACGACCGGATTCGAAGAACCAACTCAATCGTCTCAACTGGTAGGCGGTGAGGTTCAGCTCCCGAAGGGCCGCCAGGTTCTCAACGCACTGCGGGCAATGGTCCACGTGGACGGTCACAGGGGTCGGGATCCGGATCTGGGGCGAAGCCATCGCCAGCTTGGGGAGGAAGCACCTGACATCGCTGCAGGTGACGTGTTCATCGAGCAACTGGAACTGCACGGCCAATTCCTCGATCGTCTTGCCGTCCCAGGTGTCGGCCGGACTGGAGTTGCGTTGGGCTTCGAAAAGGGTGTCTCTCAGGCGGCGAATCCGCTCCTGGCAAACCGGGCAGGCCGCGATGTGGCGGCGCGCCGACTCCGGGACCGTCGCCTCATCCTGGCAGAGGAAGTCATAGTAGTAAGCTTCCGCCTCCTGGCACGGCCGTTTGCCCTCACCAGCTCTCATACAGACCCCTCATCACGATCACGTAGCCAACGTCTTGCGAAGCCTCCGGAGACCCTCGGACAAGTACCGGCTCACCGTCCTGACGTTCACGCCCATCTTCGCGGCGATCTCGCCAACACTAAAATTATCCCGGTACCTCAACACGAAGGCCTGCGCTTCCCGTTCCTGCAGATACCGCGCGAAGTAGGCAACGACTGCATCCTTTTCCTCCGCGTCTTCTATTATAAAGACGTTTCCCGCAAGGCAATTGTTGATGGGAATTCCGGTTTCTTCCATGTATTTTCTCACGAGGCGGCGGTAGTTCTCCCGCATCCGCACGGAATCCAGGATGTGGTTGACGACGGCCCGATAGAGGTAGCTCTTGATGTTCCGGACATCGGCCGGCACGGGCTTGCGGATCAGGGCGAGAAAGAACTCTTGAAAAAGGTCGTCTTCCTCGGACTTGTTATGGGCCTGAAAACGGATGACGGCACGGATAAAACCGCCATGGGTGTTGAAAACCTCGGCGGCTGCTCGAACCGCATCGCTGCCGAGCCATTCATTTCTTTGAGACTCTGCCACTACCGGGTGCCCAAAAAAGCAACCCTCCGCGCCCGCCAAGTGGGAAGAACACTCTCCCCGCACGATACCGCACCCGCGAGGCGCGTCATTCATTATAGCGGAAGGTCACATAAATGCAACCTCCACGGCGTCCGAATCATAGATAAAATGAGGAAATCACTCATATCGGATGATCGGAGAATGTGTTGCCGTCCGGCTCGGGGGCGGTAAGATCAAGATGGTGACCGATTTGACGATGTTCGTGACAGGGCTTGTGCCGGATGGACATTCGGCAGAAGTCCCGCCCGAAGCGTTTGTGACCGTTGGAGATAAAGCCATGAAGAAGCTCGTGTCCTATTGCCTGATCGTCCTGACGGCCGGGTGCGTGCCGGTGATCTCGCTGCACCCGCTGTTCACGAAGGACACCATCGTCTTCGAGGAGAAGCTGCTGGGAACCTGGGTCGAGGATTCCGAAAAGCCACAGGTCACGTGGGAATTCGCCCGTTTGGAGGAGAGTGCCGCCGTGCGTCTCCCGGCCGAGATGCGCGACCAAATCCAGAAATGCTACCGCGTAAACGTCATCGACGACAAGGGCCAGAAAGGCTCGTTCGCCGCGTGCCCGGTCAAGCTGCAAGACCGGCTGTTCCTCGATGTCCTGCCCGACAAGTTCCCCGGGGGCGAGCAGGACCCTGAAAAGATGAAGCTCGCCTACAACGCATTCTTCTTCATGCCGGTCCACAGCTTTGTGAGGGTGAACCCCATCGGCGATCGACTGAAGATCCGGCTGACCGACGACGACGGGTTCAAGAAGCTGCTCGAAGCCGAGCCGAAGGCCGTGAGATACGACATGATCGACGAGCGTCCCGTCCTGACCGCCTCGACCGCGGAGCTGCAAACGTTCGTGGCCAAGTACGCCGCCGACGAAAGGCTGTTCCCGAACGAGCTGACCCTGATCCGCAAGACCAAATGATCCGGCTCAGAACGGGATGCCACCCACGCCAAAGGCGCGCAAGAGAGACCGAATCCTCCGTCATCCGCGTTGATCGGCGTTCATCTGCGGTTCCGGTTCATTCCTTCGCGGCTTCCCACCACAGGCGCGGATAGTCCTTCCCTTCGAGTATCCACCAGATGTCCTTCGTGCCGTTCGGCGTATAGGCGGCGGGCTCGCCTCGCTCGTGTCCTCTACGGGGCCTGTTGTACGCGTTTCAACTCGGCAAGGCGGATCAACCGGCCAGACCCCGAATCATGGTCGGCGTAGGCTATGAAGCCCCGGTCCCGCCCGAAGATCCAGACGCCGGTGACCGCATAGCCTCCTGTGTCTTCGGCGGTGGGTAGCACGATCCCCAACTCCGCGTCCTTGCCCGCCCAATCGAGCGGCGTGAACCCCATGTCCGTCCTCAAGTCCCACATGATGACCGCCTTGTCATACCGCCCCTCCAGGACTTTGACGTCCTGAATATCGAACACGTTGATGTGGTCAAAATCTTGCTGAGAAGCGGAACGGTCTTGTTTGACAAGATAAAACCCCCGCTCGTCGTTCATCATTCCGTCATATACGCCCGTGTAAGACAACATCGGGGAATGACTTGTGAGATTTGCATCTGATGAGAAAAACCAGCATCCACCCAGCTCGCGATGTTCCTCGACCCCCAGTATCTTTACCGACGAACCATCGTTGTATACAAATCCTGTAGATCCCCCTTCCTCTGAGTCGAAGAAGTTTGTTATGGCGACGCCCGTCAGCGTTGTGCCGTTCCCGTAGTGGACCGTGACCGGGCCGCCAACCTGGCTCGTGAACTGGCCGCTCTTGCCGTAGGTCCACTCGAACGTCTTAATGCCATGTTGCGCGGCCGATATCGGCATGTAGTCTGGAAACCAGACAGTACGTTCCCGCCACAGGTGCGGATAGTCCTTGCCTTCGAGAATCCACCAGATGTCCGCCGTGCCGTTCTTGGTCTCGCCCACGAAGTCCCAGCCGGCGTCGAGGAATGTCTTGGCGGTTTTCATCTGGGCTGTAGTTTTGCCTGTGCCGCCAGCACTCGTGGCTTCGCGTGAGGTCTGGGTGTCCCAGAAAGAGGCGATCACAATGCCGGGGTTGAACCCCACCAGCCCGCCGACACTGTGTGTTCCGCCTGTGACCGTGCCGGTACTGTAGCAGTCGGTCACAGCACCCTCGTTGTATCCCATCAGACCGCCGATGTTGTGGCTGGAGCCGCTGACCGCACCGGTACTATAGCAGTCGGTCACGGTCCTGCCGTTGTCCCCGATCAGACCGCCGACCCCCGGCCCAGTGCCACTGACGACACCGGTGCTGTAGCAACGGGTCACCCAGTTATCGTTGTACCCCACCAGCCCGCCGACGGACTGATGAGCATTGACTGCACCGGTGCTGTAGCACTGGGTCACAGGACCGTCCCAATTGAACCCCACCAGCCCGCCGACACCCGATCCGGTGCTACTGACCACGCCGGTGCTGAAGCAGCCGGTCACGGTCCCGCTGTTGACCCCCACCAGCCCGCCGACCCACGATCCAGTGCCGCTGACCGCACCGGTGCTATGGCAGTCGGTCACATCACCCCCGTTGAACCCCACCAGCCCGCCGACGGTTTCATGACCATTGACTGCACCGGTGCTGCAGCACTGGGTCACAGGACCAGCGTTCTCTCCCACCAGCCCGCCGACACCCGATCCAGTGCCACTGACCACACCGGTGCTGAAGCAACGGGTCACGGTCCCACCGTTGTCCCCCACCAGCCCGCCGACCCACGATCCAGTGCCGCTGACCGCACCAGTGCTATGGCAGTTGGTCACATAGCCCTCGTTGAACCCCACCAGACCGCCGACACTGTGTACTCTGCCTGTGACCGTGCTGGTACTGTAGCAACCGGTCACAGCACCCTCGTTGTATCCCACCAGACCGCCAATGTTGTAGCCGGAGCCGCCGGCCGCACCGGTACTGTAGCAGTCGGTCACAGCACCCTTGTTGTATCCCACCAGACCGCCAACACCCGATCCAGTGCCACTGACGACACCGGTGCTGTAGCAGTCGGTCACATTACCGTAGTAGTTGTTCCCCACGAGCCCGCCGACATAGTCACGTGAACCGGTCGTGTTAACATCCACTACTCCCACATTCTTGACCTCGCCAGACAATTGGCCAAACAGTCCCACATAGTCCTTGCCCTTGATCGTCAGATGCGAAATCGTATGGCTGTTGCCGTCAAAGACGCCGGCGAAAGAACTCCCGGCTGGGCCAATGACGGCTTTGTCGAAGACCTTCCGTCCCGGCAGATTCGGGGCCAGGTCGATGTCGGCCGTCAGGACAAAGTGCTTGTCGTAATCGTCGGGAGTCTCGCCGAGGGCAATCAGATCGGCGGCCGTGGCGATCTGGTAGGGGTCCTGGACCGTGCCGCTGCCCCCGCTGTATTTGGCGTAAGCGGTGGAAACGGTGGTCAGAAGAATCAGACCTACCGCGACAATCCCCCGGAATCTGCGTGCGACGTTCATGCTCCACCTCCACCTCGATAAGAATGTCCGACCAGGCCATGGTGTGAAAGAGCCTTCGCCTTCGAGAAGACAGGCCCCTGCTGCTGTGTGCTCCATTACGTCCCAGTACTGCCACTGTACCATTCCGGATGAGCAATGGCAATCGAATTCGCCTTGCGGGCACACGACAAGCGATGGTTTGGATGTTTCCAAAGGCCGGCTCTTTCGGTATGATGGCCTGCCCGGACGATAGGATGTCCGGTTGTGGTTTAGGAAGGGTAACGGCAGTAGTATGGGTGAGCACGACAAAGCCAAGGAGCCGATGCAGGCCGAACGAATCCGGTTCGGCGAGCCGCGACGGCACCTGGTCAATATCGATTCGATTTCCACGAGCCAGCTCTTCGCCGATTGCGTGATCGTCGGTGCGGGGATCGCCGGTCTGCGGGCCGCTCTCGAGGCCGCCGATCACCGCAATGTCATCGTCGTCTGCAAGGCAACTCTCGAAGACAGCAACACCTGGAAGGCCCAGGGCGGCATCGCCTCGGTGCTGCGGAAGGGCGATTCGTTCGAATCGCACATCGCCGACACTCTGCGGACGGGCTGCGGGCTGAGCGAGCCGGAGACGGTGGAGCAGGTGGTGCGCCAGGGGCCGGAGTTGGTCCGGCAATTGCAGGACTGGGGCGCCGGCTTCGACCGCGTGAACGGCGAGATGGACGCGACCCTCGAAGGCGGCCACTCCCATGCCCGCATCATCCACGGCCACGGCGACGAGACCGGGCGGGCCATCGCCGAGACGCTGATCAGCCAGGTCAAGAGTAAGCCGAGCATCAAGGTCATCGAGAACTTCTTTACGATTGACCTGCTCACGGACCCCCAGAACCGGTGCATCGGCATCGTCGGCCGCTGCAAGAACCGCGGCATGCAGATCATCTGGGCGGCCAGCACGATCCTCGCAACGGGCGGCGACGGGCAACTGTACCGCGAGACCACGAATCCGCCGGTGGCCACCGCCGACGGGCTGGCGATGGCCTATCGGGCCGGGGCGGTCCTGCGGGACATGGAGTTCGTGCAGTTCCACCCGACGACGCTCTACGTGGCCGGCGCCTCGCGCGCGCTCATCACGGAGACCCTTCGCGGCGAGGGCGCCTATCTGCTCGACACCCAGGGCCGGCGATTCATGAAGGACTATAGCGACGCGGGCGAGCTGGCGCCGCGCGACGTCGTGAGCCGGGCCATCCTCGCCCAGATGCGAAAGACGGAATCGACCCACGTCTACCTCGACGTGCGGCACCTCGACAAGGAGTACTTCGCCAAGCGGTTCCCGCTGATCAGCGACCTGTGCGAGAGCTTCGATATCGACGTCAGTCACGACCTGATCCCGGTCCGTCCCAGCGCCCACTACATGATCGGCGGCGTCAAAACCGACGCCTCGGCGCGGACGAGCATTGAGAACCTGTACGCTTGCGGCGAGGTCGCCTCGACCGGCCTGCACGGCGCCAACCGGCTCGGCAGCAACTCCCTGCTGGAAGGCCTGGTGTTCGGCAAGATCGCCGGCCACGCCGTCGTCATACGGGAGCCGATGGATGTTACGTCGCTCAAGCATCCGGCGATCCAGTACGAGATCCCCCAGTCGGACCGCAGCCGGCTGGATACGGCGGATGTCCGCAACTCGCTGCGCTCGCTGATGTGGCGCAACGTCGGGATTACCCGCAAGGCCCAGCCGCTCGCCGAGACCCAGGAGATCATCCGGTTCTGGCACCGGTACGTGATGGACAAGGTCTTCGACGCCCCGGAGGGCTGGGAGTGCCAGAACATGCTGACGGTCGCGCTGCTGATCGCCCATGCGGCGGGCCTGCGCAAGGAAAGCCGCGGCGTCCACTACCGCATGGACCACACGCAAACCGACGACCAGCACTACAAGAAACACCTCGAAGTCGTCCGGGCCACCTGAGAACGAAGGAAAAGTAGCACGGGCGAGACGCCCGTGAAAGCAGGGCCAAGATGGCCCTGCAACTCATGGGCAAGATGCCCATGCTACGACGAACAGGACTCATAGGACCGATCAGCTCTGTTGCAGCAGCGCCATCAGCCACATCGCATAGGAGACCATCGGAGTCCAATACTCCGAGACGTTGTAGATGCCCTCGCCCAGGAAAGGCTGATCGTCCGCGGTGCCGCCCCAGCAGGCCGGTCGGAACATCGAAACCCGGCGAACCGCATAAAAAAGTTCACGCTTATCACCGGCGCAGTGTAGAAACCACGCACCGGCACGTCAAGACGAATTGGCAAGCGGGACTCGCGCCAGCATAACTGGCCCGAAGCCGGAGATGCCGACTCCTGTGAACTGGCAAAAGGTCCACATAGTAGTGGAGAAAAAGGTCGGATGTGGTAGAATAGCCAATAGTTCGCGACCAATCGTCAATCGGAAATGGTAAATCGTAAATCCCAAGGGCGGTTCGGGCGGTCGCCTTGTGTCGCCTTGTGCGAGGCAGGGAGGAAAGTCCGAGCAGGACAGGGCGCGGTGGTGGCTAACGGCCACCGGGAACCGGCCTCCACGGGCGAGCGATCGCCTGCGGGGTCCGGCGACCCCAGGGAAAGTGCCACAGAAAACACACGGCCGATGGCCTTTCGGGGCTCAGGCAAAGGTGAAATGGTGCGGTAAGAGCGCACCGCGGCGGCGGCGACGTCGCCGGCAGGGAAAACCCCACCGCCTGCAAGACCAAGCAGCCGGTCGGCGAAAAGGGTTCCCAAACGCGAGATTCTGCGTTTGGGGTCCCGAGCCGTACCTGGCCCGGGTGCGAGCGGCTTCGGCCGCTCGGCCGGCGGGTAGGTCGCTTCCCTCAACCCCGCCGCCCAGCGGCGGGGCGGGAGAGCCAGTCGGCAACGGCTGGTCCAGAGAAATGATCGCCGCCCGTCGCAAGACGGGAACAAAACTCGGCTTACAGAACCGAGCCTTGGGATTTACGATTTACTATTTACGATCTACGATTGGGGCCGGCGCGAGATTCTCGTCTTTCCCGGGTCCGGTCCGCGGCGGTTGTCGTTCTTCCTTCACGAGGCGCCAGAGGTTCTTCAAGTTACGCTCGTGCATGCCGTGGGACCAGGCGCCCGGCGGCGCCTCACGCAGGGCGGGGAAGTTTGTCCGCACGGCCAGCCGCTTCGTGGTCTGCTCCAACGTCAGGCCCTCCTGCTGAGCCGCTCGGACCCCCGTGAGCATTCTCTGGTAATAGTCCCGCACGGGGGCCAGATCGTTCTTCACCAGCACCGGGCTGTGCCCCGGGACCACGTGATCGATCTTCACGTCGTCGGCCAGAAACTGGTCCAGCACCGCCAGAAAGCGATGGATGTCCTCCAATCGCGTTTCCTCCCCGATCGCGGGAATGTGGGCCCGCTGATACACGACCGCCCCGGAGACCAGCAGCCGCTCCTGGGGAACGTAAATCAGGATGTCGGATGTGCTGTGCCCCTTGCCGAAGTAGACCAGCTCCAGCCGGAGGTCGCCCAGATCGATCGTGTGCTTGTCGGCGAACGTCAGCGACGGCTTGACAATCTCGTAGCCCTCCCGCAGATCCTGGGTGTGCAATTCCCAGAACTTGATCTCGCCCCAGACCAGCTTGGTCTGCGCAGGGTTCCGCGCGACTTGGGGCAGGAAGCCTTGCAGGTTGCGCATGAGCTGGTCTGCCCGGTCGAGCTCCCGGCGTTTCCAGTCAGGCTCGGTCTGCCGGCGGATGAGCCACTGCATGTCCTCGGCCAGATTATCATGACCGACGATCGTCGCACCTGGGAACAGGACGTTGCCGCCGGCGTGATTGTCGTGGGCATGCGTGTTGATGACGTACACCCAATCGTTGCGCCCGAAGATTCGTTCGAGCCGCTTCTTGATCGGGGCCATGATCCGCGGCGACATCTCCGAATCGACGAGCACGAGGCCCTTCTGGGATTTGATCGCGGTGAGATTGCACCGCCGGTCGGTCCCCACCCAGTAGGCCAGAACCACACGATCCGAGAGCTTCTCGATGTTGATGAACTCCCCGGCGTTGCGTCCCGCCCCAACCAGAAACATCTGCACAACCATGCCGATCTGAATGACACCGATCATTTCCCACTCTCCTTTGCCAGCCAGTTCTCTGCCTTTCAGGAATACAGACCACGGCGTGACTCCAGTATACCATGCGACAAACAGGCTCGCCCCACCCCAAAAGAAACGAAAGTCGTCATAGAAAACCGATCAGGCCGGAGAAGATCAGATGATCGCGCCTTACCTCAGATCAGGTGTCGAGAGTCTACCGCCCGGCCCCAGCCGGCACGCCGGCCCACAAAATGGCGTCTCGCATCAGAATAGCGAACTGCGGATCGCTGCAGATGGTCGGATCGTGTCCGACCCCGATGTACAGCGCCCGGCGGTACGTTTCGTTGGTCCAGATCATGGGGTGGTCCCCCATCGGCTTTTTGGGCTGGTACGTGGACTCATCCGCCCGGGCCAGGACGTGCACGTGCGGACGCGGGCTCTTGTCGAACTCGTACCACTCGTCCCGAATCTCAAACGATCCGGGCAGGTTCCGCGTCACGGGATGGCGGCGGTCTTCCAGAACGACCGAACCGTTCTGAATCGCGGGGTGCGGGGAATAGACGATATCCCCCATCAGGTCCTGGAACCACTGCCAGTAGGAGGTCCCGGGGGCCAGGAATTGCTTGCCCGTCAGCCCGGCGGCGTGAATCCCGATCCAGCCGTGGCCTTCTGCAATGAACTTCTGCAGCGCCTCCTGCTGTGATCCTGACATGTTGAAAGGGGCCAACTGCAATTGCGCGAAGACCTGATACTTGGCCAGGTTCGCCTCGTTGATCTGGCTTGCATCCTTTGTGAAGTCCAGCGAGAAATGGTTCTCAGCCGCGAGGGTCTCCAGGAACGGCTGGGCCTTGGCAATCATCGCTTCATGATCGCGGTCGCTCGACGCGACGACAAGGACCTTGAAGGCAGGCGCCGGTGAACGGATACCCGCCGAACACCCGCACAGGATTAGAGCCATCATCCCGGCCCAAAGGCTTGCAGAGCACTTCACGAACAGGACATCTGATTTCTTCATGCAGCGGATGATACTGCCAAGGAGAGCTTGGTTCAAGCCTCGGTGAGAAGGGATAGGTGCATGACAAGAAAGTGGCAGTTGAGCCGGGTGGCACGGCCAAACTTGTTTGACCGTGCTCGCCTGGATGCGTCCCGTCGCAGAGGAAGGCACGCTCAAGCTGCGCTTGGGCGTGCCACCCATCACTCTGGGACTTGCCCAGCCATGGTCTTGTCGTGCACCCACGGAGGAGCGTGACATCCCCGAGGTTCTATACAGAGCAGGCGCATCCCCAGTATAATCCCCCGCGTGAACAGCCATGCGTATCTTGGCCTTGCGGCACGTCTCGTTGCCGCATGTAGAAAACCATGTCACGGTGTGGTGGAGATGGACACATGAATGGATGGACACAGCGGGTGATGGGGGAAACGAGTTCTCACGCCAGAGCGCGAGCAAGACTTGCCGCCTTGGCGTCTTTCGCCCTGAGCGTCATTGGCCTCGCCGGAACGGCCCACGGAGCCGGACAATATCTGAAGGTCGATTATCCCGCCTCGACCGCGGCGGACGGGTTGCAGACGCCGGTCACGTACACCCTCTGGATTCCCGAGGGCGTCTCGCACCTGCGCTGCATCATCGTCCATCAGCACGGGGCCGGCACCACGGCCTCCATCGAGGGATCGACCGCCGCCTATGACCTGCACTGGCAGGCCCTGGCGAAGAAGTGGGACTGTGCCTTGTTCAGCTCCTCGTATCACGTGGCGAACGAGAAGACCGATCTTTCGCCCGGCGGCTCCGAGCTTTGGTTCGACCCGCGTCACGGTTCGGAAAAGACGTTCCTCAAGGCGCTGGGCGAGTTCGCCGCCAAGAGCGGCCATCCCGAGATCGAGACGGTCCCCTGGGCCCTCTGGGGCCACTCGGGCGGCGGCATCTGGTCGGACGTCATGAGCACGCTTCATCCCGAGCGCGTCGCCGTGGTCTGGATGCGCTCCGGCTCGGCGATCATGTTTCGCAGCCGGCCCGAGTTTCCGCAGCCCGAAGTCCCCGCCGGGGTGTACGCCATCCCCTCAATGTGCAATCCCGGCGTGAAGGAAAAGCCGAACCTCCCATGGACCGGCACACTGGCCACCTTCAAGGAGTACCGGGCCAAGGGTGCATTCATCGGCTTCGCCCCGGACCCGCGCACGGGCCACGAATGCGGTGACAGCCGCTACTTGGCGATCCCGTTCTTCGACGCTTGCTTGGCGATGCGCCTCCCGGACAAGGGCAGCAAAGATCAGACGCTCAAGCCCGTGGATCAGAGCCATGCCTGGCTGGCGGCGCCTCCGGGCGATCAGGCTGTGCCGGCGGCTTCGTACCAGGGCGATCCGAAAGAAGCGGTCTGGCTGCCGAACGAAGCTGTGGCCAAGGCCTGGATGGAGTACGTCAAGACCGGCGTTGTGAGCGACACCACGCCGCCGCCGGCGCCGTATGACGTGAAAGCAACGGACGAAGGTGAGCAGGGGACGCTCATCGAGTGGAGCGCCGACGCGGACTTCGAGAGCGGCGTTCGCTGCTTCCTCGTCCTGCGCGATGGACAGGAGCTGGCCCAGGTTCCCCAGACGCCCATCGGCAAATTTGGACGCCCGTTGTTCCAGTCCATGACCTATCACGACACGCCGGCACAACCTATGCCGAAGATGCACCACGTGGACACCTCGACCAAGCCCGGCGCGAAACACGCCTACGCCGTCGTGACCGTCAACAGCGTGGGCCTCAAGTCCGAGCCATCCGCCTCCGCCACCAAGGTGCGCATCGCCGGCACCGGGGACACGAGCGCATCCATGCCGCAATTGCCGGGGATCGGTGCGGCGATCCAGGCCGCAATTGACGCGAGCGAGATCGCCGGCGCCGTTACGGTGGTCGTCACCAAAAACAAGGTCCTGCATCTCGAAGCGACCGGGCTGGCCGACATCGCCGAAAAGAAGCGAATGCAGCCCGACACGCGGTTCTGGATCGCCTCGATGACAAAACCCGTCACCGCCGTGGCCGTTCTGATGCTTCAGGACCAAGGCAAGCTCAATGTGGCCGATCCGGTGGCGAAGTATATCCCGGCCTTCGCCGATCTGAAGACTCCTTCGGGCCAGAGCGCCAACCTCACCCTCACGCAGATCCTCACGCACACGTCGGGCCTGGGCGAGGCGCCCGCCGCCGGGGCGCGCGAGGCGCACACGCTTGCCGATCTCGTCCCGCTTTGGCTGGCTGCCCCCATGCAGTATGAGCCCGGCGCCAAATGGCAATACACGCAATCGGGCATCAATCTGGCCGCACGGATCGTGGAGGTGGTCAGCGGCCAGTCCTTCGACACGTTCGTGCAGCAGCGCATTTTGGACCCGCTGGGCATGAAGAACACGACGTTCTACCCCGCGGACGGATCCGTCGTGACCGCGTATGCGACGAATCAGACCACGGGCGTGCTCGACCCCACGCCGCGACGCAGCGACTTTGGCGTGCGCGGTCGTCCGCCGCTGGGCAATGGCGGACTCTACTCCACCGGCCCCGATTACGCCCGGTTCTGTCAGATGCTGCTCGGCGGGGGTACACTCGATGGCAAACGCCGTCTCAGTCCCGACGCGATGAAGCTGCTCACCACCGTCCAGACCGGTTCGCTGCCCTGTGGTTTCTTCCAGTCGGCGGATTTGGGCAACCACGGCAGCAACTACGGCTGGGGCATCGGCACGTGCATTCTGCGCACGCCCCACGAGGGTGTCGCCGCCATGCTTGCGCCCGGCACGTTCGGCCACGGCGGCGCCTGGGGCACGCAGGCCTGGATCGATCCCGTCCGCGGCGTCGCGTACATCCTCATGGTGCAGCGCTCGAATTTCGGAAACAGCGATGCCAGCAGCGTCCGCCGGGCCTTTCAACAGGCGGCCGTCGAGGCGCTGGCAAAATAGCCACGGGTGAACCCGGGTTCGCCGTGTGGTGATTACGACGCAGAAAGGGCAAAGGACTCATGAAAAGCAGACTGATTACCTTGATAGCATCCGTGCTGACGATCAGCACTGGGGCGCCCGCTCGCCAAGTCGCTCCATTGCAGCGCGACTACCATTTCGACGGGACGATCTCCCGCGAGGTGTTGGAGAACTATCTGGACCGCTCCGTGACCATGGCGTATTTCCTGGTCACGGGAAAGACCGAAGGCAATCGCGAATATCTCTACCGGGACGACGACGTGCGGCTGATCCGGAACATCGGGGCCAAGTTCATCGGCCGGGCCATCTACCGTTGGAACGGCGAAAGCCGCTTGAACGACCCCAACTTCTGGAAAGACGCGAAGACGCTCATCGAGAAGGTCCACGCCTTCGACCCGGACGTCATCTTCCAAGGCTGCCTGTTCGAGACGATCAGCCGGGAGGTCAACATGGTGAAGATTCCGGCCTGGGTCTTCAAGGACTTCGGCCTGCCCGTCGAAGACCGGACGTTCTCCTACGACGCCATGCTCAACAAAGACGGCAAGCTGGTCAATCATTGGGGCCGGGCCAGCGTGCCCGACGTCACCCGGCCGGAAACGCAACTGTGGTTCCACTACCTGGCGGGCTCCTACATCGACCTCGGCTGCGAGGCCCTGCACCTGGGCCAGGTCGCCCTGATCGGCATGGCCGATCGCGACCTGAAGGAATGGTCCCGCATCATCGCGAAAATCCGCGCCTATGCCAAGACGCACGCCCGCCGTCACCTGGTGCTCCTGGACGCTCACGTACCCACCGGCGGCATGATCGTGGACGGCGTGAGCCTCCTGGACTTCAACTCCTTCCCGATGCGGATCAAGGCGATCCCGGACAAGCCCCACGAAGCCGAGCTGCAAGTCGGCCATTTGGACGGCCTCTACCAACGAAGCAAGGGCTGCATCTCGCCCAGCGGCTGGAGCTGCCGGAGCCTGCCGTACTTGGTCGAATTCGATAACTTCGGCCGCAGCCGCACGCCGAACGTCGCGGACAATAAGACAATCTTCGTCTGGGGCTGGGACGAGATCTCCTGGTTCTCCCTCCAGCCGGAAGAATATCGGAACAAATTCCTCGTCTACGCCTACAACTGGCTCAAAGAAACCGACCCCAACGGCCACCTGCAAATGCCGGTCAGCCGGATGCTCTCCTGCCCGAACGAGACCCTGGGCAGCTACCGCGCCAACACCAAGAGTCCAGCTTGTCCCATAGGATATTCGCAGGAAGAGACGATAAAGAGGATCTGGAACGGTGCACCTGGGAACGCTGAGGCGGCGAATTGACGCGCCAAATGCAATCCGGCCTGGGTGCCATGCCTGCGCTTGTCACAATATGGGTGACTCCCCGTCTTCACCATCGACCACACAGAAACATAGGTGATTGTCCCCGGTGTCCGTCCCAATTTGGTATCAAGGCGCGTTCTCCCGTTGTCCCTGGTCATTCGCCTTCAGCCATTCCCTCGCCCATCCCTGACAACATGCCACGTGTGTTCGTGTTTCAGTATCACTCCCATACTGCTGGTTCATCTTCCCCAGGAGCAACGTCAGATCAATCATTCGATCATGATCAAAAACCTTCCCCAGAATGACATCATTGAAGATACTGGTGTATACTGTGCCACCTCGCCTTCCTGGTTCACGGTTGCCATCCGTGAGCAGAAGGGCGATTTGGGGTATAACGATTTTGGGTTCTTGCGATGCCGCAGCTAAGAGAACTGCGCCAAGCCATCTCCAGTCTTCGTTTTCTATGCCCGTCCCACCTTTTTTCTGGCTTCCAAGCACAACAACAAGCTCGTGCATGTCATGCGGACGCTCAGGATCAAGCGCTCTGATAAAGGCGGATGGGTCGTCGCCGTACACATCGCGTGCTGTGTTGATAAGATGTGTACGTAATTCAGGAGTGGGAGAGTTGCGGCTTGATGCGTATTCCGAGACGTGTCGCCAGAAACAGTATAGGCGATTAGCAAAATGGAGACTTACTGAATTTCGCATAATATAGTGACAGATTTTTCGCATAATATATTGACACCAGCGTTTCGTTCTCGTAGGCTGTCCGCATGGACAGAAAAGGACGAACACGAAGGGACTTCGACGAGTTGGAGAACCGCCGAAA
>JAPLMX010000071.1 GCA_026386805.1 Phycisphaerae bacterium
AATATCAAGATAAAAAAGGGAACCTCCGTCATTTTATGGCACTACATTTCATCGGCTGCCCAACGAAATTCCGCGTTTTTGGCCCAAAATCAACGATTTTGGCGGTGGATAACCGGGGTTGCTGTCGAAGATGGGCCAAGGCGTTCGCTGGCCCCGTATGTCCTTGCGAGCGCAGCGAAGCAATCTCCCCTGCGGGGAATTGAGATGGCTTCGTCGCCCTTGGCGCGGAGCGACGTTGCGCGTCGGGCCTCCTAATGAAATAGACGCACCAAGGTTTGTCATGCTGAACGAAGTGAAGCATCTGGCCCACGGACGGAACTGGGTAACGAGTGCGGAGGGGGCGTCCCTTTCGCGGCCCAGATCCTTCGCTTCGCTCAGGATGGCAGAATACTGCCGGGGGACTTTGCGTTCACCCTGCGCGCCACGGCGTGGATGCTTGACAGGCGCAGTCACAACACATAAAGTAACGGAAATGGCGAAGACGCTATATATCATTGACGGTCACGCTCATATCTATGCGGCTCATTTCGCTCCGATGAGGCAGCAGCTTTCCAGTCCTTCCGGCGAGCCGACCAAGGCGACGTTCATCTTTACAAACGCTCTGCTGGGGCTGATCGAGAAACAGAAGCCCGACATGATCGCGGTGGCTCTGGACAGCAAGGCGCCGACGTTCCGGGCGGAGGTCTTTGCCCAGTACAAAGCCAATCGGCCGCCTATGCCGGAGGAGCTGCCGGTCCAGGTGGACCGGATCAAAGAGATCCTTGGGGCGATGCGCATCCCGGTCCTGTGCTTGGACGGCTACGAGGCGGACGACATCATCGGCACGCTGGCCAAGAAGGCCGCCAGCGACGCCATCGACGTGCGGATCTGCTCGAAGGACAAAGACATCCTCCAGTTGCTCGACCGCAACGTCCGCACGTTCGACATCAAGACGGGCAAGATCACCGACAGCGAGACGATGGAAGAGGAGATGGGGATTGGGCCCGGGCAGATCGTCGATTGCCTGGCCCTGGAGGGTGATGCGATCGACAACGTGCCCGGCGTGCCGTTGATCGGCGAGAAGACCGCGCGCGAGCTGATCCGCCAGTACGGCGACCTCGACAACCTTTACGCCCACGCCGATGAGATCAAGGGCAAGCGAGGCGAGAACCTGCGTAGCGCGAAGGAACAGGCGTATCTGAGCCGCCGGCTGGTGACGTTGGACTGTCACGTGCCGATAGAGATCGACTATGAGGCCCTGGCCCTCAAGGACCCGGACAAAAAGCGGCTGGCGGAGATCTTCACGAGGCTCGGATTCAGCCGGCTTCTGACGCAACTTGACGAGAGAAGCGTTCGCAAGGCCTCGAGCAATCCGTCGGCTGCGAGCGCTGCGGCGGCGCCAATGGCGTCAACACGCGATTTGATGCAGCGAGGCTCGGCCGCCACGCTGGCGCATACCTATACGCTCATTGATACGCCGGAGAAGTTCGAGACTTTCCTCGCCCAGTTGCGGAAGCAGACGCTTATCTCCGTCGATACGGAGACGACCTCGGTCAACGCCATGCGGGCGGAGCTGGTGGGCCTGAGCTTCAGTTGGGAGCCGGGGCGGGCGTTCTATCTGGCGGTCAAGGGGCCGCTTGGCTCGAAGCACCTCGATATCGCCACGGTCCGGCGAGAGCTCGGCCCCATCCTCGCTGACGAACGAGTGAAGAAGATCGGCCAGAACCTCAAGTACGACATGACCGTGCTGCGCAACGCCCAGATGCCGCTCGGCGGCGTCTACTTCGACACGATGGTCGCCTCCTACGTCCTTGACCCGGAGCGATTGTCCCACTCTCTGGACAATCTGGCGTTGGACTTTCTCAATTACGAGTCCATCCCCATCGTCAGCCTGATCGGCAAGGGCAAGAACCAGCTCACGTTCGACCTGGTGGATCTGGAGGCCGCCTGCGAGTACTCGGGGGAGGACGCCGATATCACGTACCAGATGTACTTGTGCCTCAAGGACCGGCTCGAAAAGGAGCCGCAGCTCAACCGGCTGTTCCACGAGGTCGAGATGCCCCTGGTCGAGGTCCTGGCCGATATCGAGTACAACGGCGTTTCCATCGACACGGACCTGCTGCGACAGATGTCCGGCGAGCTGGATGAGGCGATTGGAAAGGTGGCCGAGCAGATTTACGCGCAGGCCGGGACGGTCTTCAACGTTGACTCGCCCAAGCAGCTCGCCGAGGTCCTGTTCGATAAGCTCAAGCTGACGCCTGGCCGGCTCGGCAAGGCCAATCGCAGCACCGACGCCGACGTGCTCGACGACCTCGCCGACCAGCACCCGATTGCGAACTTGATCCTCGAATACCGCACGCTGGGCAAGCTCAAGAACACCTACGTCGATAAGCTCGGCGCCATTATCAACCCGAAGACCGGCCGCGTGCACACCTCGTTCAATCAGACGGTCACGGCCACCGGCCGGCTGTCTTCGAGCAATCCGAATCTGCAGAATATCCCGATCCGAACGGAGCTGGGCCGCAAAATCCGGGCCGCCTTCATACCGGAAAGCAAAAACGACTGCATCCTCAGCACCGATTACAGCCAGATCGAGCTGCGGCTGCTCGCCCACTTCTCAAAAGACGAGACGTTGCGGGCCGCGTTTGCCGCCGACCAGGACATCCATCGGTTCGTCGCCTCGCAAATCTACAACGTGCCGCTCGATCAGGTGACGAGCGAGATGCGGTCGCGATGCAAGACGGTTAACTTCGGCATCATCTACGGGCAGGGGGCGTTGGGCCTGGCCCGCAATATCGGCATGAGTCCGGCCGAAGCCAAGCAGTTCATCGCGGAGTATTTCGCGCGTTACGGCTCGATCCGAGCTTTCATCGACGAGTGCATTGCCAGGGCCAACCGCACCGGCTACGCTGAGACGATCCTCGGCCGCCGGCGCAAGATCGTGGACATCAAGAGCAAGAACCAGGGCCGCCGCGCCCAGGCGGAGCGGCTCGCCGTCAACACGGTCATCCAAGGCTCCGCCGCCGACCTGATCAAAGTGGCGATGGTCAAGATCCATCGCCGAATCAAGACCGAGCAGCTCCCGATCCGCATGATTCTGCAAGTCCACGACGAGCTGGTCTTCGAGGCACCTATCGCCGAGGCCCCCAAGCACGCGAAATGGATCGCGGAAGAAATGACTAACGCTATCCGCTTCGACGTCCCACTGAAAGTCGACACCAAGTACGGCCCGTCGTGGCTCACGGACAAGTAGTCGTCTCTGGAATGGGGCCAATGAAAGGATACTCATGACCCATACGAGAAGATGCTTCGTCGCATCGGCACTGGCTGCGTTGGCGTTGACAGTGTTGCCCGGCTGTCAAACGGGGTCAGTCAAGCTCCACACGCCGGGGACACTTCGCGTGCTCAGCTACAACATCCATCACGGCGAGGCGATGGACAAGAAGTTCGACTACCAACGGCTCGCGAAGGTGATCAATGACCTGTCCCCAGACATTGTCGCCCTGCAGGAGGTGGATGTCGGGACAGAGCGGGCGTCCGGTGTCAATCAGGCGGCCCTGCTGGGAAAACTATGCAAGATGCATCACGCCTTCGGCCAAGCCATGCCGTACCAGGGCGGTCAGTATGGCGAGGCGATCCTGTCCCGCTTTCCGATTGAGAAGGTGCTCGTTCACCCGCTGCCCTATGAATTCGAGCAGGAACCACGAGCCGCCCTGGAAGTGCGGATCAAGCCCGATGGCATCGGGCCGATTGCTTTCGTTGGCACGCACCTGTGCCATCAGAAGGTCGAGAACCGCGTCCAGCAGACTCAGCGGATCAGCCGCCTATTCTCCAAGCAGGAGGGTGGCCCCGTCATTCTGGCCGGTGATTTCAACTCTCGGCCCGGCCGCGAGTCCATGAAGGTCCTGCTCGATGCCGGCTGGATCGACGCCGTCGCTCCCCGTTCGGTGATCGACTACGTGCTCCTGCGGTCGTGCGATCCGTGGAAAGTGAAAGAGGTAACCATCGTAGACGAGCCGGTCGTCTCGGACCACAATCCTGTCTTGGTCGATCTTCAGTGGCAAGGCGATGGGCCTCACGGCTGATTCGTGATCTCCAGATTGTCGAGATAGAAGACCTCCTTATTGGTGGCGTTGCTGGTGAAGCCGAGCCACGTGAGCTTCTCAAAGGCGTTGCTGCCGTCTCTCAAGGCTTCAAACACTTTTGGCGCCTGGCCTGGCAAGGTGACAGTCAGGTTCCAGACGCCAGTATTGCCTGGGCCCTGATCGGCGGCGACCTCGAAATGGGTCCACTTGCCCAAGGGCAGGTGCAAGAGCGTCTTGCCCGCGACTTGCAGAGCGTCGCCGACAATCGAGAAGCTGGGGCCGACGCTGTAGGGGGAGTTGCGCCAGTCTCGCCATTCGTGGTTGATGGAGACGCCTCGCTCGATGCGCAGGTCGAACGCACAGCGTGTTGTGCCGGTGCCGTGGTTCGGGGAGTACACCAGGTGCGGGTCCCACACGTTTTGCAGGCCCGGAGCATCCATGATCTTCAGACTGTGGCTGCCGGAGGCCGCGGTCTCATCGGTCACCGCGATGGAGTCGCCTTTGTTCTCGACGTGGACCTCGGCGCCTTGCGGCGGTTGGCCGGCGGGGGTCTTCTCGAAATCATCCCGGATGACTATCGGCGGCGGGTCCGGCGGCCACTCCAAGGGCGGGTAGACGACTTCGTTGGCTTTCGCAATCCAAGCCGGATCGCCGTAGACGCCGGCCTGTGTGTAGTCGAACGGCTCGAAACCGAGCTTCAGGGCGGGGGAGTTCGGTCTAAGACGGAAATCGCAGTTCTTGGCGTTGACGAACAGCGGATCGGCGATGATCGAGTGCTCGTCGTGCTTCTGCTGCTGGCGCCATTGATCAAGTGTCAGACTCGCGAACGTCACCGGCTGGCCCACCGTGTTCCAGTAGCAGTTGTTGTCCATGTTGATAGTGATCTGCGTCCAGGGACCCGCCAGCAGGGGACCCGTCTCCCAGTAGACTATGTTCTTCTCGAAGGTGAAGGACAGGTGCTGCTCGACCCGCGTCGCTTGAACTTGCTGGATCATGCTGTTGACCATGATGTTGTTGCGGATGATGTTTTCTTTGCCGTAGTGCTGGTGGAAGCTGCCGGTCTTGGTGTTGTAGACGAGGTTCTTCTCCATCACGATTCCGGTGCTGCCCTCGTCGGTATAGAGGCCCCAGCCGCCGTAGGAGTAGGCGTAGATATCGTGGAAGATGTTGTTGCAGACAACCGTGCCTTCCGATGAGCCCAGCGTATAGATGCCGCCCATATCGCTCAGGACCGCCCAGCCGAGATGATGGACGTGGTTGAAGCTGATGTTGTTGCGTTTGGCGATGCTGCCGGAGTAGCCCCAGACCCACCCGGCGGAGATACCGGTGTAGTACATGTCGGCGATCTCATTGTGCGTGACAGCGTCGCCGCCGCTGTGACCGATCCAGACGCCGACGGCAGACGGGAAGATGCGGCCGCCGAAGCGGATGATGTTGTTATCCACGGTGATGTGGCCGGTCTGCTCTCGCTCATTCTTCGGCACAGTCGCCTCGCCGATCCGGACGCCGCCGGCACCGAAGTCGTGCACGTAACACCTCTGCAAAGTGCAATTCTGACAGCCCTTGCGGAACCATACGCCGTAGCGGCCGAAATGCCCAAACTCGCAGTCCTGGATCGTGACGTTGCGGGCACCGTCCGCCATGACCACCGCATCAATCGGCGAGGCGGCCTGGCTGGCCTCGAACCCGCCCGGCGGCATGTGGTACTCGGCATGGAGGAACGTCAGACCCCTGATCGTGACATTTTCGACATACTTGGCGTTCGACACGTCGCCTTCAAAGACCAGCAGCTTGTCGACAACGGGAGCGATCACCTCCGCAGTCCGCATGTCCTCGCCTTCCAACGGCTTGTAATACAGCCAGCCGTCGCGCGACAGGAACCATTCGCCGGGGGCATCGAGCGCCGCCTTGAAGTTCTCCAAGTGATACCGGTCGCCTTTACCCCAGGAGTTCCACGGCTTGCGGCCCTCGCCCGTCGTGATGATGGACGAGTCTTTTTCGTTGATCGCCTCGATGAAGCGGGTCGTGTTATCCCATTTGTGGTAGATAACCATCTGCACATCGTGCAATTCCTGGTCGCTGAGCCCGAACAGCGTCTTGATGTCCTCGGCCCGGGCGGTCACGGTCTGCCGGGCGCGGGCCGGCCTTTGCCCGGAGCCCGGTTGGAGGGTCTCTTCCTGCACGTCGAGCATGTAATGGTAGAACTTGTTCGGACTGCGGGCCCGCATGGCGCGACGGCCATTGACGAACAACTGCTCGAAATACCACTGGCTGGAGGCCGCCTCCGCGATACGCACCTTCCACGTGCCATCCGCGTCCGGTTGAAAGCCGGTGATAGCCCTTGCGTGAAACGGGCCGGGCGCCGGGTGCAGCCTCATAGGTCACGCTGAATTGGTCCGTGCCGCTGTCCTGTGGGGTCAGCGTGAACGGAGCAGCCATCGCATAGGTTCCGCCCGCTATGATGACGCGAGGCAGTTCCTTCAAGCCGGCACCGCTCTTCTCCTGGCGAACCAGATCGCGAGCCTGCTCCAGAGTCGCTACGGGGCCATCGGTCTTCGCTGCGTTCGGCTGAGCGAGCCGCCCGGACCAACTGTCGCTGCCGTCTGGCGACACATAAAGAGTCATCGCATCCGCTCGTGTCAAGAATTCAGACGTGCTCGCGAGGAAGAGCACAAGCGATGAAATGATGAAGCTTCGTTTTCCCATCATGCGGGCTCCTCGATCTGTTGGGTGGCATCCTCAAGGCCGGAGGCCTTGGGGATGGTTGACCTGAGTGAGTTGGGCCATCCCCAATCCTTCGGCAGGCTCAGGAGGGGCGCTTCGCTTGAGGATGCCACCCGGGTGTCGTTTCTCTCGGATGCTACTGTGCTCCCTTTGGCCCTTCCGGCGGCCACTCCAGCGGCGGATAGGTGACGTCGCTGGCCTTCGCGACCCAGGCCGAATCGCCGTAGACGCCGGCTTTCGTGTAGTCGAACGGCTCGAAACCGAGCTTCAGAGCAGGGGAGTTGGCTTTCAGATGGAAGTCATGGTTCCTGGGATCTACAAATAGCGGGTCGGCGACAATCGAGTGCTCATCGTGTTTCTGCTGCTGACGCCATTGATCGAGCGACAGACCCGCAAGTGTGATCGGCTGGCCGGCCGTATTCCAGTAGCAGTTGTTGTCCATGTTGAGCGTGACCTTGGTCCACGGGCCTGCCAGCAGAGAACCCGTCTCCCAGTAGACGATGTTCTTCTCAAACGTGAACGACAGGTGCTGCTCGACGCGGGTGGCCTGAATCTGGTGGAGCTTACTAAAAGCCATGATGTTGTTGCGGATGATGTTCTCTTTGCCGTAATGCTGGTGGAAGCTGCCGGTCTTGGTGTTGTAGATGAGGTTCTTCTCCATGACGATCCCGGTGCTGCCCTCGTCGGTATAGAGGCCCCAACCGCCATACGAATAGGAGTAGATGTCGTGGAAGACGTTGTTGGCGACAACCGTGCCTTCGGAGGGTCCCAGAGTGTAGATGCCGCCCATATCGCTCAGGACCCCCCAGCCGAGATGGTGCACGTGGTTGAAGCTGATGTTGTTTCGCTTCGCGATGCTATCTGTATAGCCCCAACGCCAGCCGGCGGAGATGCCGGTGTAGAAGAAATCGGCGATCTCGTTGTGGGTGACGGCGTTATCCGGGCTAAAGCCGATCCAGACACCCACGGCGTCCACGTAGATCCGGCCGCCATTGCGGATGATGTTGTTGTCCACGGTGATATGACCGGTGCGGGAGGCCTCATCTGCCCGCCCTTGGCCTTCGCCGATGCGAACACCGCCGGCGCCGAGATCGTGCAGATAGCATCGCTCGATGCGGCAATCCCGGCAGCCTTGCCGGAGCCACACAGCGTGCTCCGCGACGTGGCCGATCTCACAATCTTGGATCACGATGTCCCTGGCCCCATCGAGCATGACCGCCGCATCCGTGGCGAAGGCTGCCTGGAAGGGGGCGTAGCCAGTGGCTGGGAGCACGCGCTGCTGGTGCCGGAACGTCAAGCCCTTGAACGTGACGTGCTCAACGAACTTGCCGGCTTCGGGCTGCCCCTCGAAAATCACCAGCTTGGTCACCACCGGTGCGACAACCTCGGCCTGGGCCATGTCCTCACCCGGCAATGGCTTGTAGAAGAGTGTCCCGTTGCGGCTGAAGAACCACTCGCGCGGCTCGTCGAGAGCGGCCTTGACATTCTCCAAATGAAAGCGGGTGCCGGCGGGCCAGTCGGAGAAACTCGCCAGCTTTTCGCCTGTGGTGACGATCTGGTTATTCTCGAACTTGACGGCAGTGAGATACCGCCGCGTGATGCACCATTTATGATAGGCGACGAGGACAACGTCCCGAATCTCGGCTTCACTCAAGCCCTTCAGCGGCGCTAGGTCCTCGGCCGGAACGTTCGTGGTCCGAAGGAACTGGGCGGACTTGCCTTCGATGGGCACTTCCGTGGTTGGTCCCATGTAGGAATAGAACTTGTTTGGCGTCCGCGCCCGGGTCGCCCGGTGGCCGTTGACGAACAATTGGTCGAAGTACCAGGAGCCGTTGGCCACTTCCGGGATGCGGGCAACCCAGAGACCACTGTCTCCCGGCTGGAATCCCGTGAGGACCTTGCCCCCGGAGAAGACCGGATGCGCTCCGGACGCTGGTTCATAGGTGACGCCGCTGTCCTCGGGAGTCAGCACGAACGGCTTTGCCAGTTGATATCGGCCATCGGCAACGACGACATGCCTTTCCTCGCCCGCGGTCGACTTCTTCTGCCGAAGGATGTTTCTGGCCCGTTCGAGCGTGGCGACGGGGCCGTCGGTGCCTTGGGCGTTCGGCTGGGCAATCCCGCCAGACCAGTTGTCATTGCCATTCGGCGATACATGCACCGTCACTGCATAGGTCGGCAGTACCAGCACACCGGCCAGCACCAGCGTGGACAACCAGCCGGTCAAATGTTGTTTCCTCATGTCGTCACCTCCCATCATTTCGTTTGTGCGAACACGTGTAGGATGGGCTTTAGCCCATGCTGTTCTCGCGCACGTGCGCCAGACAATCCGCATGGGCTAAAGCCCATCCTACAGGACTTGTCATCCTGAGCCGCAGGCGAAGGATCTGGCCGCAAAATGAGAGCTTCTTCTATACGCAGCCCAGATCCTTCACTTCGTTCAGGATGACAATTGACATACACGCATCAGTCAGACACGTTGCTACGCCGTCAGGTCTTCCCACTGAAGGCCGACTTTCTTGCAGGCGTAGCCGATCTCCTTCATGTGGTCGCCGTAGCCGGTCATCCAGTGGAATCCCGGCATTCGCTCGGCCAGCCGCTGGCTGTCGCAGGCAAAGCCGATGTCGATCTGGCAGCGGCAGATGTCCATGAACGGGACATCGACGATCTTGGCCTTCAGACCCACCCAGCGCTTGACGAGGAAGTCCGGGACGATATTCGTGACGACTTGGCCCTTGTGCATCTCGACCTTGGGGGCCGCCCCGTAGTCCGATTCGAAGTGGGTCAGGATGCGGACCGGCTCGAGGGTCTTGCCGTTCATCTTGCGCGGGCCGGTGCAGTGGGCGAGCGTAATGACGCCGTCGTGCGGGTACGTCGGGTCGTTCAGGAAGACGGGATTGCCCGAGATATTCGCCATGAGCACGCCGGAGGGGATTACGACGAAGTCCGATTCGCAGAACGCCAGGTATTGCGAGTCGTTCAGCAGAGAGAGCGTCAGGCACGCCGAGGTCTCGGCCAGCGGCATGATGGTCCCCATGCAGCCATTGATCGTAATCGCCCGGCAGTCGGCCTTCTTCATCAGCCCGACGAACACCTGTTCGAGCAGAAAGGCGTTCTCGACGAATTCCGGCTTGGTCTCCAGCTTGACGCCGGGGTCCTTGAGGTACGCAGCCGCCCGCTCTTTCGCCCGGCTCACGGCGGTGCTGTCGGCCCGCGCCTCTTTGATGACCTTACCCAGCTCATCGTAGGAGACCGTCTGGATATCAAATTTCCAAACCTGTTTGACGAGGTTCGGCACGATCCCTGCGGGCTGCGCCCACGCCCCGGGGCCGCCAATGGCGATGATCCGTGTGCCCATCGTGTTCTGGAGGCCGCACAAGGCCCGCAGACGCCACAGGATCTCATCCTGGTTGTCGACGATCACGTCGCCGTCGTCGAGGCCCTGAACCTTGAGCGCATCGGTGTGTTGGCGCAGATAGCGGGGGCTGATGATCTCGTACCAGAGGTAGACCGGCCCGGACTTGTGCCGGCAGAAGAAGATCATATTCTTGCTTCGTTTGCCTATCGCGTCGAAGGCATTTTGCGGCCCGCCCGCCGCGTAGATGATGCAGACGTCGGCCTTTTCGAGTGCCTCGATCTTCGCCACTTCGTTGGCGTTGCGGATTCCAACGGGTTTGGCGAACTCCACCGGGAAATCCGCCTTGTTCTTGATCTCGTTGAGTTCTTTCTCGATGCGGGCGAGCTCTTCCGTGGCGCCCTGCTCGGTCTGGATGCCGCCCCAGGACCGCCAGCTTGTCTGAGGCCGGCGCGTCGGGATTTCATAGACCAGGACGGGCCTGACCACGAGGGCCCGGCGCTGCGGTCCGCCCTGGCCGCCCGCTTGGGCCGCCGTGGCGACCGCCGACCAGGTCAAGCCGCTCAGGGCCACGCCGATGGCCCCGGCACCGCTGACGCCCTGCAAAAAGCCTCTGCGGCTGAGTCCGCTCGCAGAGTGGTCCTGCCCGCAGCCGCACGGACAGCAGGTGGTACGCATTGGATTCCTTGTCTCATTCTCGTGTGCCATGTATCTTCCCCTTATCGAAACCGTCGAACCTCGGTAAGGTGTGCACCTCACACCATTTCAATCCGCACAATCCACGCACGGCCTCGACCCGACCGCCGTGCCCCCCATGCTGCCAAAGCCACCCGCAAAATGCAACTGTTTTGTCTGACTCGTATGCATTGACCTGCCCACCGGGCCATGCTATCATCTTCCCAGTTATTGAAGGAGACGCGGATGTTGAGAGTGCCTCAGAAAGATCTGAGCAGAGCACCTGTGACGAGGCCGACGGCGTCATATACGCATCGGACCACAGTATTTCTGGTATTATGCGGATCGATGTAGTCAATGTCAGACGACGCGGAGGCGAACGAATGGCGACAAGTGCAGCAGTCAACGTTGGCTCGCAGTTCTGCCGTGATTGCGGCGGTCACATCACGTCGCGTGGCGGGCTGGCTTGGTGCGAGAACACTACCATGGAGGGGCAGCAGCAGATCCCGCGAGATCACTGCGAAAACTTGGGGCGTCAGCGGCGCCGGTTCTGTGAGCGGTGTGGGTTGCGGGTGAATGGGGTTCTACCCTGTGCGGAGGGGCACAAAGCCTCGGTGCCGTAGCTGAAAAAAGGTCAGGTGACGCGGGGAGTCGCGGATGCGGTCAATTGGGTGTTCCATTCGTGGTGTGCCCTTCGACCAAGACGCGCCGCGCGGCGGTATGCTACTCAGCACGCGCGTCCTGTCGAAATGAGAGGGAATTCAGGTGGACAAGAGTAAACGCAACATGATAGTTGGCTATATTGACAAGGCTGGGAACCAACTGCAGGCAGCGAAAGACCATTTGAAGTCTTATTACCAGTGCTCAGAGTCGATAGAAGCGTCCCAGGAATGCGTAGAGCTTTCAGTCAAATCGGTTCTCTCACTGCTTGGGATTGAGTACTCCCTCAGTCATGGATGGAACAAAGAAGAACTTGGCCACATCGCAGAGCAAATCCAGAAGAGGCGACTCCTCAATGGACTCACACAGCAGAACTTGTACTATAGCTCTCGCCTGCCACGGCTCTTGCTTCTGGCCAATTTGTGGGCCCAGTTTTACTTGCCAGCCAAGTATGGCTTCGAGGCTGGGAATCTGGCATCATCTCAAGAACTGTTCACAAAACCGGAAGCTGAACTCGCAGTGCGACATGCTGAAGAGTGTTACCAAGCAGCATCGGAATTGAGGTACCTCGACGAAGACAAATTGGCTGCGATATCACGCAAGTGAGATGTAAAGTTCAGGACGAGGGGCGGTCCAATCCAGGTGTGTGGTCGATCGGAGATCCGAACAGGGGCGGGAGTTGGACAACCAGCAGGCCGGCGAACATCAGGCCGCAGCCGGCGAGGTCACGCGGGCCGAGTTGTTCGTGGAGCATCACGTAGCCCGCTAAGGCCGCGAAGACCGTTTCCAGGCTCATCACAATCGCGGCGTGGGAGGGGGGCGAGGTTCGCTGGCAGACGACCTGGAGGGTGAAGGCGACCCCCGCCGAGAGGATGCCGCCGTAGAGGATGGGGATCGTGGCCGCACGGATCGCGGGCAGGGTGATCTTCTCGAACAGGATCGCTGCCAGCAGGCTCAGGGCCGAGCAGGTCAGGAACTGAAGGCAGGCAATGCAGAGCGGATTGGCCCGCTTGGCGAGATAGCCGATCAGGTGCACGTGGACGGCCCAGAAGAAGGCCCCGATGAGGATGAGCAGGTCGCCCCGGCCGATGGTGAAGGACTCGGTGATGGTCAGCAGGTACAGGCCGCCCACGGCCAGAATCGCTCCCACCCATACGGATAAGCCGCACCGCTGCCCGAGGATTAAGGCAAGTAGGGGGACAAGCACCACGTAGAGGCTGGTGATAAAGGCGGCCTTTCCGGCCGTCGTGTCGAGCAGCCCGATCTGCTGCATTGAGGCCCCGCCGAAAAGGGCCAGACCGGCCAAGCCGCCGCCATATAGGAGAAAGTGAACGCCGGAACTTTGACCGGCTGCGTCTCGACCGGCCCGAAACATCAGGATCACCGGCAGAAGAGTCGCGGCCCCCAGCGCGAAACGGACCGCGTTGTACGTCATCGGGCCGATGTAGATCATGCCCTTTCTCTGGGCCACGAAGGTGGTGCCCCAGATGAACGCCGCCACGAGAAGGAGGAGATCGCTCTTGAGCGTCTTTGTCTGCATGGCCGCCACTATAGGGTTTCCCATCGTTTTCTCAAGCGGTCTTCGTAGCGCGAGCGTCCTCGCCCGCTGATTGGGACGATGGCCAAGCCTTATCCAAGTCGTGCGAAGACGCACGACAGAACGGCGCGCGAGGACACTCGCGCTACGAAGAGGCCATCAGCAATTGTTGATTCTGGAGGCAAAATTGCAGGAGCAGAATCAGGAGCAAGGGGTTGCCAGAAAGGCCAAGAGTGCGTAGGATTCAGCTTGGAGTAGCCATCGCACCTCCAGCCGAGATCGGGGCAATGGCGCGAGTTACTTCCGGTCTCAGCAGCGGCCCGTCGCCTGACTGTCGCGAGGAAAGGAGAAAGAAGATGGGCCGGTCTCTTTGTATTCTTGTGCTTTGCACCAATGAGCAGCCGGCAGAGGTCATGCGGACCCTTCAGATGTGTGTCTGGCTGAGGAACCAGCACCCTGCTCTGGGCGATGGTCTCGACCGCACAGGCGCAGTCAAGTTCTGCCACATGGACATAACGCAGGATGCATCAGGAAACGTGAGACTCGGGAAATGGAAGGAGTGCGTGGACTTCTGCCGCTCCAATTGGGTGGGGGTCATCCCCCTCGTAAAGGACGAACTCCTCTCCCCGTATCTGACTTCCGCGCTGACTCTTGCCATGCTTGAAGTCGAAGTCAAAGAGTCATTTGATGCGCTTCTATTGGTTGACGGGAGCGCATACAGATCTGCTCTCGGGAATACGTCCGCTGAGGCAATCTGGCGCGCCGTCGAAGCCCTCTATGGCCAACCGGAGGTCTGGATGCTGATAAGCAAGTCCCGACAGTTCGCGCTGATGCGGTCGAGCTTCTTCAGGCGATGGTATCCCATGTACTTTGCGTCGGAGGGGCGAACCTGTCGGCGGACCAGTCTGTTGTCTCCTTTCGGGCGGAAAGGGAAGATCTGGGTGCTGGAACCACGTCTCTCCCCCGACAATGCGTATGAATACCTGTCCGCGATCTTTCATGGGATGGATGCTGTCGGCGTTCTTGATGGATACCTTTCCTGGAAGTTGGCCATGTACCGGATAGAGACGAAACTCCCCGAGCGCTACACGCTCTTAGACTTCCTGTGGATGTTGGAGTTGTGCGTTCGTGTGAGAGGTATTCCCTTCATGATCCTTCCGATTGCCGCCAAGACGTGGACACCAGAAGGGATAAAGACAGGGGCTCTCCTGCATGCCCCAGAGAGTATCGGTTTGCCGACCATGTCAGGGGCCAGGTTCTTGATGGCGATGCTTGCGCTACCATTCCTGGGAGTCGTACTCGGGACAATCGTTGGTGCCCGACTGGGCGATTGGCGGGCAGGAGGATTCTATGGTCTGACGTTTGGTGCGGCGATCGCGGCAGTGGGTCAGTTCTCGTTCTTCAGACGGAATCGATGATCCTCTGACGGCGCGATCGGCGATCAAGTCGAGCCGCTGAATATGGAGGGGCTATGCGGGAAGAAGCGTCGTTGGTCACGATTTGTGTGCAGGTCCAGTAAGGCGTTCGAGGGCGCCGTCCTTGTCGTTGGGGTTCATGTGGCTATGGCGGACGGCCTCGGCGAGCGTGGCGATGGTTTGGTCGTAGGTGGGGCGGTCGACCGGGTAGGGGGTGGCGTCTTTGCCGCCGTGGGCGAAGGAGTAGCGGGCGGGGTCTTCGTAGGAGGGCTGGGCACCGTAGATGACTTCGCCGACTAAGGAGAGGGCGCGGACGGTCTTGGGGCCCATGCCCTCGGTGGCGATCAGTTGCTCGTAGTTCTTCGGACGGGCGTCGCAGAGCAGGTGGAGGATCTTTTCGAGGTAGCGGCTCTTGGAGAAATCCTCCAGGAGAACGGGGTGCTGGGTGAACTCCTTGTTCTCCAGGTGCAAGAAGGTCAATTGCTCGTCCTCGTGCCGGATGCTGATCATCTGGCTCACCGGCGAGGCGTGGACGCGGAGGATTTCGATATCCTTCATGAGGGGCCGGTAGCCGGCGTCCACCAGTTCCACACTCAGTTGGCGGGTCCCCTCGCTGTCGCGGGCGGTCAGGTTGAGTGTGTGGTCGAGTCTGGCCGGGGCGACGATGGCGGTGTGAGGCTCGCAGATGAGGTCGCGGGCGTTTTCCGAGAACCAGTGATACCGCCGGGCGGAGGCGTCTGCTTCGTTCATGCCTTGCTGCACCACGGCCCACGCGCCATTGCGGGAGAAGAAAAACGCGTGATGGTAGATCTGATAGCCGTCCTGGACCAAGCTGTTGTCCACCTTGGCGGCCATCCGCGAGTTGTAGATGAGGTTGCTCACCGAGCCGTCGGGCAGGCTGAGCGTATCGCCCCAGGCGGTGATCTCGTCGGGGGTCTTGCGGGAGGTTTTGCCCTTGCCGCCGCAGATGAACAGGCCCAGGTCCTTCTCTTCGTGGCGAATGGCCTCCTTCAGGGCGGCGGTCAGAATCGTCGTCAGGCCGGAGGCATTCCAGTCGAACGCCAGGACCGTGCCGAGCGACTGAAACCACACGGGATCAGCGATGCGGCGGATGAACTCATCCGGCCCGAACTCGGCCACAAGGACCCGCGTCATCTCCCGGCCCAGCTCGACCATCCGCTGGAACAGCCACGGCGGGCACCGCCCGGCGTCCAGTGTGAAAGTGGCAACTCCTCGTTGCATCGTCCGTCCTGATCTTGAAAGTCAACCCTTGCGGCGGCATTGATCCAGGTTCGACCGCTTCCAGGTATTATACTCATTTCCGTCGCGCAGGGCTTTTCGGCACAATGGCGTCTTATGTCTGCGGCGCATCGTCGTCGCCGGGCAGATTGCTGAGGTCCCATGCGTCAAACGGCGTCGTCTCCTCGGCAAGCGGTTCCGGCGGCGACGGGGTCATGTCGATGGAGTCCACCGATTCTCCGGCAATGGACCCTTGCAGGTAGGTAGCCAGGTTGGCCTTGCGGTTCTGCAGGCCGAGCTTGCGACGGACGTTCTCGCGATGCCGCCGGACCGTGGCCGGCGAGATGCAGCGCAACTGGGCGATCTCCTTCGTGGATAGGCCATTTCGAATCATCGTGCCGATGGCGATCTCCACGGGTGTCAACTGCATGTGGTCCCGCGAGATGTGGGTCAGGAAGGGCGAGGCGATTTCCTGGAGACTGCGGCGCAGCAGCGTCACGTAGGAGCGTTGCCGACCGGTGACCTCCAGCTCCAGCTCGAAAACGATGGGCATGATGACCTTCTGGATATTGACGGCAATGGAGGCCTTGATCTCTTTCTTCTCCTCCTCCAGCCGGGACAGGACCGTCCGCAGGGCAATGTTCGCCTCCTGGAGGGCCTGGCGCTCCCGCTGGAGGGCCCGATGGGCCGCCCGCAGGTCCGCCAGGGCTTTCATGTGCATCATGACACTGCCGACCCGCTCGGCGACCGCACGCAGCAGGGCATACTCCTCCTTGAGAAACGGACCGGTGGCCGACGTCGGAACCACTTTGCGATAGAAGACCTCCACCACGCCGGCGGATCGGCCGTCGATCACGACGTCCGACGCCATCCGCCATTTGCCCTCGGCAAACCCCTCCGTGATATACTGCCGGCCCCCGTAAATGATGCGGGCGCACGCGTGCTCCGGAAACTGCCAACTCTTGGGCAGACAGTCCGTGACGCTCTGGAGGAATCGGTCCGGCGCTTGGAAGTGGATCTCGCGAAATGTCGAGATCGTGTACATGCAATCCAATTCCTTGATCCGTTCCCGCAGGGCAATTTCGAGATCCGTCTGGGAGCGGCCGCCGGAGGGAGTCGCCTCCAGAGTCGCGATGTGTTTCCGCAGAGCGGCAACCTCTTTGAGCAGTCCAGCACGAGTAGGCGTTTTGGCCATGGTGATTACCCATCTAATACACATAGATCTGCGAGGCTGAGAGTCCAATACACTCAGAATGCCAGAAAACACACCCAAATGCAAGTTCTTTGTACATCTGTATAAGAGAAACTGTAAGCCCTATCGATGCGGGAGCTTACATCGCTCTGCGTATGCCGTCAGGCCATAGACCGTTCAGAGGACATAGCATAGATATATGTAATATGTGCGCATAATGAGCCATAGATAGCCTGTGGTATGTATGCGTATTGCGATGGGGTCTGGCTTCCACTCTTGGTCGCTACCATAGGGACTTGTTGCGTCCACGGAATGTATGGGACCTGGCGCTCGAGTGCGGCGGTTGTCCTAACCCTGTAACCAGGAGATTATTATGTCGGCGGAACTTCGACGACGGGCCTTGACTGCTCAGCCAACAGGCGAATCGCCTGCGATCGTGCCGCTTACGGTGGTGACCCAACTTGACCATCTGCTGAAGGTGGCCGGCTCGATCACGCAGGATGCGAACAAGACGTGGGCGGACATCTGGAATGAGATCAAACGACTGACAACCGGCGGCGGCTTGATCGTGCCGGAGGGCGAGAAGGGTTTTGTTCCGGAATGCGGCTGGCCGGATTTCCTGGAGAAATTCTGGCTCTTGAAGCACTACCTGGATTCGATCCAGCGGATCTGTGACAAAAAGTGAGAGTGTATGCCTGCCCGCGACGGCGACCAGTGTGGTACATCCCGGCGGGTGAGTTTACAGGAACAGGAACCACACGAAGAGAGTGTAATAAAAGGACCAGATATGGCTATTGCAGTACCGGAAAGCGTGGGAGGCCAAGCGACAATCGAACAACAGGTCGATGGGTTTATGATGCGGGTGGCCGCACAATCTCCCGGGGAAACCGAGTTCCACCAGGCGGTTCACGAGGTGGTGGAATCGGTCATGCCTCTCGTGCAGAGCAAGAAGGCCTACCGTGATGCCAAGGTCCTGGACCGCATGGTGGTGCCGGAAAACGTGATCTTGTTCCGGGTGGTCTGGACCGACGACGCGGGGCAGGTGCAGGTGAACCGGGGCTATCGCATACGAATGAGCACTGTGATTGGTCCCAACAAGGGCGGCTTGCGGTTCCATCCGTCGGTGACCCTGGGCCTGCTGAAGTTCCTGGCCTTTGAGCAGGTGTTCAAGAATAGCCTGACGACGCTGCCGCTGGGCGGGGGCAAGGGCGGCTCGGACTTCGATCCCAAGGGCCGCAGCGATAGTGAAGTCATGCGGTTCTGCCAGTCCTTCATGACGGAGTTGTATCGCTATATCGGGCCGGAGATCGACGTGCCGGCCGGCGACATCGGCGTCGGGGGCCGGGAGATCGGGTTCCTCTTCGGCCAATATCGTCGTCTGACCCATCGCTTCAACGGCGCCCTGACCGGCAAAAACGCGATCTGGGGCGGGTCGAACCTGCGTCCGGAGGCGACAGGATACGGCTCCGTGTACTTTGCCAGCGACATGCTGAGCACACGCGGCGAGAGCCCCAAAGGCAAGATCGCGATCGTCTCCGGGTCCGGCAACGTGGCCCAGTATACGGTGGAGAAACTCACCACGCTGGGCGCAAAGGTCGTCACGATGTCGGATTCGGACGGCACCATCATGGATTCGGAGGGAATCACCGCTGAGAAACTGGCATGGGTGATGGAGCTCAAGAACGTGCGCCGGGGCCGCATCCGGGAATACGCGGATCACTTCAAAGGCGCCAAGTACCTGGCCGGCAAGCGGCCCTGGGGCGTCCCGTGCGATCTGGCGTTCCCCAGCGCGACGCAGAACGAGATCGACGAGGACAGTGCCCGGCTGTTGGTCAAGAACGGCTGCTTCTGCGTCTCCGAGGGCGCCAACATGCCGTCGCGTCCGGAGGCCGTGGACGTGTTCCTCAATGCAAAGATTCTGTACGGTCCGGGCAAGGCGGCGAACGCCGGCGGGGTCGCCGTGTCAGGCCTGGAGATGAATCAAAACGCCGGGTGCATGAGGCGCTCGCGCCAGGACGTCGACCAACAACTGTGCACGATCATGCACTCCATCCATGAGAATTGCGTGAAGTACGGCCAGGAGAACGGGTTCGTCAACTATGTCCGTGGTGCGAACTGCGCCGGATTCGTCAAAGTCGCCGACGCGATGGTGCACCAAGGCTACATGTAAACCACTCGTACCGGCGGCACGCCGCCGTGACAAACTACCCCGGTCGATTTCCGGGGACAGGCAGGGCTCTCGTCGCATCGAATCTCTGGGTTGTAGCAGACTCATCGGCGAACGGCGAGGGCCTTGCCTTTCTTATGCGCACGTCTCGACGTCGGGACAGGCCATTCCTCGAACGCCGCCCAACTGCGGCGAGCCCTCGCGAATCAATGCGTCACAATCGGCAGCAGGATATGCGACGGATGGCTCGTGTTCATGTAGATCGTGTTCGTGGCCACTTCCGTCTTGTCGTCTGTCCCTGAGGGCTTGCCTGTATTCGGGTTGGGCTCGAAACGGGGCGAGTTGCTGGATGAGACCGCGATAGAGAGTCGATGGCCCTGGCTCACAACCAGGCTGGTCGACCAAAGGTCGATGTCAAGCTCGTAGATCCTGCCGGGCTCCATCGGCTCGGTCTTTTCCATCGAGCTGCGATGGCTGGCCCGGAGGACGCCGTCGAGCACAATCATGCTTCGGCCGTCGGGGTAGACGTCGCAGAGCTTGGCCGTGAAATCGGTGTCCGGGGCGGTCGAGGAGGCCCAGAACTTAACCTTGACGGGTCCGGTGATCTCCACGTAGCGGTCGAAAACCGGAGACGTGAACAACAGGACATCCGCCCGGCCTTCGACCGGGCGTTGGTCTTTGGGCCCTTTCGTGATCGTCAGGTTCGCGCCGCCCATCGTGGGGACGGGATTCTTCGGGTCGTACTTGTACGCGAGCGAGCCAAACACCTCCTGCGGCGGCTCCAGTCGCAGCTTCTTATCGGTGTGGAAGTAGACCTTGATTGGGATCGCCGGGACCGGCCAATCATCGGCGGTTCGCCACTTGTTGCCGGGCGTGTTGGGGTCCGCCGGGTCGCCCATGACGAAATACTGCACGGCCGGAATCTCGTCGATCCCTTTGCCGTCGTTCTTCAGCCAGACATCGAACCAGTTCCACACGTCCGCCGCTTTCGGGTGGTTGGCATTGGGGAAGACGAGGTCCTCGGACCGGCCGTGACCATAGGGTTCCATCACGAGCCGGCATTTGCCGTTGGCGCCGGCGTCGCCTTGCTTGTTGATCGTTACGAAGCTGCTGATTGAGCCGGCGGTGAAGATGTCGTACCAGCCGCCCAGGAACATCGTCGGGACGTTCACTCGCGACGCGACCGTTTCGGGGTCGATGGCCTTCCAGAAATCATCGTAGTTGGGATGGGCCCGGATCAATTCGAGGTTCTTGGGATTGAACTTGTTCTGCGTGAGCCAGTCTTCAAGGAGGCTCTTGCGAAAGGCCCCGCCCTGATAGGCGGATTGCGAGTACATGCTGGAGAAGGCCACGCCGACGTAGCAGCAGACCAGATGGGGCGGCCGGCTGGGGGACGTCATGTTCAGGGCGATGCCGGGGGCGCTGATGCCCCATCCGCCGACCTTGCCGTTGGACCATTTCTGCTTGACGATCCACTCGACGGTGTCGTACCCGTCCTGGTGCTCGCCCCAGCCGCAGGAGGAGAAGACGGGGTAGTCCGTGCCTTCGGAGTCGCCCCGGCCGCGGAAGTCCTGGGAGACAAGGGCGTAACCCCGCTTGCCGACCTCGCCCGCTATTGCCTCGACGCCTTTGCGGCCGTAGGGCGTCATGACGAGAATCGCCGGCCAGGGGCCGTCGCCCGAAGGCAGATAGACCTCCGTGGCGAGCTTGACGCCGTCACGCATCGGGACCATCACCGTCTCTTTCGCCTCCGCCCAGGATGGCTCCCAAACTGCAATTGACGTGACAGCGGCTATGAAGATCACTCCGAGGGGTGCTACCCGTTTCATTGCAGACCTCCAATTATCTGGCAGGGGGTGCACGGCACACCGACAATCGCCCGACACAATCGAAGATGGTGGGCGGTGCACGCCCTGCCGGAGCTGAAAACCATAGGCGCCCGCGGCCTACAGCCCCCTTGCTCACGGCGGCTATTCTATGGACCTAAGGACAGACGTGCAATCCCTGTGTGCATATTGCAGAAGAAACGCCGCTGTGACCGTTTCAACCGAGATTGAGAGTAATTTGCCGATGGATCACGGACTTTCTATTGCCGCCAGGACAGCCGGCGGGTATTGTGTCCACCCAGAGCGTTGGTGTGCGATGCACACCCCATCGGAGCAAATATGATTAGAACGATCTATATTGTGGCATTGTTGCTGATAACACCGTCGGGGCCATCGCCGCAGAGCGTTGTGCCTCTGCTCCATGCCCATGCGCACAACGACTACCTGCACAACCCGCCGTTGCTGCAGGCGCTCGATCAGGGCTTTGCCAGCGTCGAAGCGGATGTGTTCCTGGTCGGCGACAAGCTTTGCGTGGCCCACGAGTCCAACAAGACCACGGCAGACAAGACTTTGCAGTCCCTCTATCTGGACCCGCTCCGGCAGCGGGTGAAGGAGAACGGCGGACACGTATATCGAAACGGCTCCAGGTTCATTCTCCTGATCGACATCAAGACCAAGGCCGAGCCGACCTATCAGAGACTTCACGAGATCCTGGCCGGATACCAGGACATGCTCACCACGTTTGACTCGCAGGGGCGAAAGGACAAGGCCGTCACGGTCATTATCTCGGGAAACCGGCCTCTGGACCTGATGCGGTCGCAGCCGGTTCGGTACGCCGGATACGACGGCCGGCTGACCGATCTCGATTCCGATCTGCCGGGCGACGTGATTTCCATGATTAGCGACCAGTGGATCAAGCTATCCGTCTGGAAGGGCGAGGGAGCTATGCCCGCCGCCGAGCGGCAGAAGTTGAACGATATCGTGCGTAAGGCCCATACCAAGGGCCGGCTCGTGCGATTCTGGGCGACGCCGGATGCGCCGTCGCCTGCGCGGGAGGCCGTCTGACGCGAGTTGCTCTCGGCGGGCGTCGATCTGATCAACACGGACGATCTGAAGGGCTTACAGGAGTTTCTGCTCCAACATGGACGTTGACGAATTCATCGAGACAAAAGACTTGGCTAAGGTGTACACGTTTGGCACGGTGGAAGTGGCCGCTTTGCGTGCTGTGACGCTCTCTGTCGCCCGCGGACGGCTCGTAGGCGTGACCGGGGCCTCCGGCTCGGGTAAATCCACGCTGGTGAATCTATTGGGCGGGCTGGACCGGCCCTCCTCGGGCAGTATCCGCGTCGATGGCCGGCTGGTCTCCGACTTGAGCAAGAAGGAGCTTGCGCTCTATCGCCGCAACACGGTCGGCATGATCTTCCAGTCCTTCAATCTGGTCAATGCCTACACGGCCGTTGAAAACGTAGCTTTTCCGTTGCTCTTTGCGGGCGTTGCCAAGAGCGAGCGATTGCGGCGGGCCGAGGAGCTTCTGGTCACGGTCGGTTTGGAGGCGAGGAAGGACCATCGCCCGACCGAGCTTTCCGGCGGCGAGCAGCAGCGGGTCGCGATTGCCCGGGCCCTGGTCAACCGGCCGCAGATCCTGCTGGCCGACGAGCCTACGGGAAACTTAGACAGCAAGACCTCCCGCCAGATCGTGGAGATCCTGGCCAACCTGAACAAGCATCAGGGCCTGACCGTTGTGATGATCTCCCATGAGAAGGACCTGCTGCGGGAATTCGCGGACGAGCTGATTGGCCTGCACGACGGGGCCGTCGTCGATCGGGAGGTGCTCAGACAGCCGCTATGAGGATTTCAGACTACATCGGGCAGGCGTGCGGCAATCTCTGGAAGAAGAAGCTGCGCACATTCCTGACAACCTCGGGCGTCGTGATCGGCGTTGGCGCCCTGGTCTGCATGCTCGCCTTCGGCCAGGGCATTCAGCGGAATGTCACCGACCAGTTCAAAAAGCTGGACTTGTTCAATTATGTCAACGTCTTCGCCGCGGGCGGCCCCGACAGGCCGGGAGAGTCCTCCGATCCCGATGACGACGGAGGACGGAGGGCGGAGCACGGAAGGCGAAGGGGCGGACCCGTCCCAGACGCGAATCAACCGAGCCCCCGGCTGGACGCCCAGGCCCTCGAGCGAATTGGGGAGATCGACGGGGTGGAGGCGGCGTTTCCGGAGATGCGTTTCCCGGCCCAGATCCGCCTTGGCGCCAAAGAGCTGTTCACGCTCGTTCAGGTGCTGCCGGCGGATGTCGGCCGGTCCGGATTGATCACGCTGCGATCCGGGGCTTGCTACGCCTCTAATGAGCCGAACGAGCTGGTCATCAGCGATTCGCTCTTGCATCGTCTCGGTGTGAAGGACCCCGAGACGGCGCTGGGCACGAAGATCGAGGTCGCCACGCTGACGCTCGACTTCAGCTTCACCCGTCTGTTGCAAATGGTCTTTTCCTCGGGGGGGCAGGCCCTTCCGTTCGCCCGTGAGAACTACGCCTTCACGGTCGTGGGCGTCGCCGGGCGGATGGGTTTCATGGGGCCACTGCCGATGCAGAGTGACGTTCTCATTCCGCCGGGAGCGGCGGCGAAGATGCGAAAGTTGTCGCTGACCAGCGTTTGGGACCTGTTCGCACCATCCGGCGGGACAGCGAGCTATTCGGCCGTCACCGTCAAGGTCAAATCGCCGCAGCAGGTGGAGCCAGTCAAGAAAGAGATCGAGTCCCAAGGCTTCCGGACGTTCGCTCTGATGGACCAGTTGGAGCAGATGAGGATCGGCTTTCTCATCATGGACATGTTCCTGATCGCAGTCGGCATGATTGGAATCACCGTCGCCTCGCTGGGGATTGTCAATACGATGGTGATGTCCATCCTGGAGCGGTATCGTGAGATCGGCATCATGAAGGCGGTGGGGGCCACCGACGGCGACGTGCAGAGAATCTTTCTATTCGAGTCCGGCACCATCGGCCTGCTGGGCGGTCTCTTCGGCCTGAGCCTCGGCTGGGCCGTGAGCATGGTCATCAACGAAGTCATCAACATCCTGATGGCGCGGCAGGGTGCTCCTCGCATGGACTACTTCAGTTTCCCCTGGTGGCTCTGCCTCGGCGCGATCCTCTTCTCGATCTTAGTCAGCCTCCTTGCCGGCGTCTATCCCACGCGCCGCGCCGCCCGTGTCGATCCGGTCGTGGCCCTGCGCCACGATTAGCTTGATTGCCGTTGGTCAAGTCGTTCAGAGGCGTGTCGCTCCTCCTTGTCACCTTGTCATTTCTCCAGTATCTATGGCTTGTCACAGGCACAAGACCCAGCTATGATATTCAGGCAACCGTGACGATACTCCGGCATATTCGACATTGGCGGGGTCTTGGCCCATGATGTTTGGGAGCACCTCTTCCTTGATGGTCAAGAGGGAATCGCAGTCTTCTATGATCCCCATGGCAATCAACTGTAACCTCCCGTCTTCCGTCACCTGCCAAGCGGCACAGGCTGCACGCGAGGCTGCGATCAAGGCTGATGTGCGCCAGGCTTGGTCCGATGCAGGTAACGCGCGGCTTAGTCTGGGCGAGGATTACGCAATTGCTCAAGCATACCCCTGTTGGCAAACACTTGTCGACAACATATGTCATCTCTGGGATTGCGGTGCCTGCCCGTGAGGCTCACGCGAGGTATAACCGAACGTTGTGGATGGACGGATGAGGAGAGCGGCGTATCCTTGTGGGAGGAATGGATATGGTCGACAAGGAAAGGACACGCCCCATGGAACAGGTTACAGCAAAGACGGAGTATTTGTCAATCATGCCGCGAGATGTTCTGACCGACATCCTGCGGCAAGGGGCCCAACCGATGCTGGCCGCTGCCATTGAGAACGAGGTCGCCGAATACGTCAATCGTCGCGCTCCTGCGCGTGACGGCGAAGGCCACCGGCTGGTGGTTCGGAACGGCTATCTGCCAGCTCGCAAGATTCAGACGGGTCTGGGGCTCGTGGCGGTTCAACCGCCCCGGGTCAACGACCGGCGGATCGACGAAAAGGGCGAACGCCTGCGGTTTTCCAGTCAGATCCGGCCGCCTTATTTGCGGAGGACCCAAAGCCTGGAAGAGTGGATCCCCTGGTTGTACCTGCGAGGCATCCGCACAGGGGACTTCACCGAAGCTTGGCAGGCTCGGTTGGGACCGCAAGCCAAAGGGCTGTCGGCCACCAACGTTGTTCGCGTTAAGGAATGCCGGCAGCAGGAATGGAAGACGTGGTCGAAACAGTCTCGGGCCGAAAAGGTGTACGTCTACCTGGGGGCCGATGGGATTTACTTCAATATCCGGCTGGAGGGACCCGACAACAACCGCCAATGCATTCTCGTGCTCATGGGCGCGACGGCGGACGGCAGAAAGGAGTTGATCGCGCGCACCGATGGCTACCGGGAATCGGCAGACTCCTGGCGCGAACTGCTGCTGGAAGTTCCGCCGCGGGGTCTGACGACGAGCCCGAAGGCA